>JAJZVN010000125.1 GCA_021845685.1 bacterium | reverse complement strand
CCGTAATTTCTTTCAGCATAGAGCTAAATTCCCTAACTTTAAGAAAAAGATAAATACTAATTCTATCGATATACCGCAACATTTTACAATAGATAATAATTTCTTGTATATTCCTAAACTCAAATCCGGCATTAAGGTTAAATTTCATAGAAAAGTCAACGAAACCGTTAAATCTATCACGGTAACAAAGAATCTATCAGACAAATATTACATCAATATGCTGGTCGAAAAAGATTTTGCGTTATTACCGAAAAACAATAAAGTATCAGGCATAGACTTAGGTTTAAAAGACTTTGCTATTGTTACTACAGGGACGGACTTTGATAATAAAGAAAGTTTCAAGATACCTAACCCGAAATATTTGCTTAAGTCTCAAAAACGCCTTATTAAACTTTCAAGACAACTTGATAGAAAGGTTCATAGACGGAGTAAACAGGATAGGGCTACGGCGTCAAAGAATTATATTAAATTTAAAAAAGCATTATCTCTTTTACATGAGAAAATATCTAATCAGCGCAACGACTTTTTACATAAATTGTCTTTAAGAACGGTAAACGATAGCCAAGTTATCGTTCTCGAAGACTTAAATATTAAGGGAATGGTTAAGAACAGGCATTTGTCTAAATCTATATCCGACGTATCGTGGAGTAAATTTGTCGATATGCTTAAGTATAAATCCGAGTGGTATGGACGGCAGATACTTAAAGTAAACAGGTTCTATCCGTCGTCTAAAACTTGTTCTACTCCGGACTGCGGATATATCTATAAAGACCTTAAGCTGTCCGAAAGGTTCTGGGTATGTCCCGAATGCGGCGCTCTTCACGACAGGGATGTAAATGCCAGTATTAACCTTTTCATAGAAGGACTTAAACAAATAGGGCAGGGACTGCCCGAATTAACGCCTGCGGAGTATGCTCCGGCGGGTATCCAAAGTACCGGATATAGCCGTCATACAATGAAACAGGAAGCTCACGCCTCTTAAGGCGGGAGTAGTTCACATGAAAAATCATTTAATAAGCCTCGATAAAATCTTTTTTAAGATATTAACGCCATTAGGCGTAGAAGTTAGAACAACTTTTGATTATTGGCAGTATCTCATAGATATAAAACATCCGGTAATGAAAAATAAAGAGGATTTAGTTAAAAAAACATTAAAAAATCCAGATGAAATTAGACAGAGTAAAATAGACAAAGAAATTTTTCTTTATTATAAAAAATTTGATAAGTTATATTGCATTGTTGCAAAACACACAAATTCACATGCACACGGCTTTCTGATAACAGCCTATCCAACAGATAAAATAAAAGAAGGAGATTTAATATGGAAAAAGTAAAAGTTTATTATCATAAGGATTCTGATACTATGGATATATGGTTTGGAAATCCTAAGGACGAAGTAATGTCCGAAGAAGCCGGCGAAGGCATTATATTTAAAAAAAATAAATTTGGAGCAACAATCGGCATTGAAAAATTATACGTAAGTAAAACCGTCGGCACAGATACGTTTTTACCGGTTGAATTAGTGGTTGCGTAAGAAAAAATAAAGATGTCAGATTTATTCACTTCGGCGGATATCAATAAAGTCAACTATATTATTTAATTTTTGGAACCCTGTCGCTCCCGTGTTTCAGCGTTTTTGGACTTATTGTTACTCAAACAATAAGTCCTTTTCTCTCTCTCCTTTATTGTTATTTAATATTTATTTTATTATTTTAATTACTAAAGTTGCTCACAGGTAAATTCTTAACAGTTTATCAACTTATACGGCGGCGACTAAATCTTTTATTTATTTAAAAAAAACGACTTCAAAATCTAAACGACTTTTAAGGTATTTTTAAGATATTTTCATTGACTTAAATTTAACGATATTATATAAAAATAAAAAGAGAATTAACCTGTCCAGTAATTTCCGAAATAGGTGTCCATGAAATCGAAATACACATGTTTGAGGTGTTCGCCCGGCGGAAAGTAAAAAAGGAGATATAATTTTGTTATTTATATATATTTTTCCTATGACCTATTCTTAAAATAACGATATTTTCTTTATCGATGTCAAATATTACCCGATAATCGCCAATCCTGAATCTATACGAGCCAAGATTAGTATTGGAAAGCTTTTTGGAGTATTTTAACGGTTCTGCGGAGTATTCTTTAAGTTTTGCGGCAATTCTTTTTTGCGTTGCTGGGTCGATACTTTCTAAATCTTTTAATGACCGATTAGTAAAAAAGATTTTATACATTGAAAACATCTTCAAACGATTTAACTTTGCCTGCTTTATAATCCTTCCTTGCCTCTTTAATCGACTTTAGATAGTTATCGCTTGAAAGGGCTAAAAAATCCTCTATTGAGTCTTCCATAGCCGCATTTACGGTATCGGATATAAAAACCCGAAATTCTTCTACGGAAAGGTCTATTATTTTTTTTGTTTTCATATCTGTTCCTTTTTAAGAAAACTATAATTAATATTTAATGTATTATATCATATTTTTTTAAAAAATAAAGAATAAAAAAATAAAGGTGTCAGATTTATTCACTTCGGCGGGCATAAAAACTCCGCTTTTATAAACGTCCGCCTCCGTATCCTCACTCCCAACACGTTTGACGTAGTCGGGAGTTTTTATTTTTTCCTTCCTCACTTGCCTCATAATTTTCCGTTATGTAAACTTAAATTATTTATCGATTTTCATATTTAAAAAATTTATGTTATAATAAACTTAAACATATAATTTTTTATGAAATTTTTAAAATAAATATTCAAAAATTGATGAATTATTAATTATTTTAGAAGATTATAGTAAAAATATAATGCATAAATAATATCATTACATGCCGACTATATTGAGAATAAAAAAATATCGGCTTTTCTTTTTTAGTAATGAAGGAAATGAGTTTCCGCATATTCACATTGAATCTGGTGAAAATTATGCAAAATTTTGGCTTGAAGATGTTGCTCTTGCTAAGTCCGTAGGTTATAACGCAAAAGAAATAAGCGAAATAAGAGCCATTATCTTAGAAAATATCAGTATTATTAAGGATAAATGGAATGAATACTTTAACAGTTAAATCACATGAATCTCTGGCTTCCAACATAAGATTTGATTCCTATATGATGCATATCAGTTTGTTAGACGGCAGAGAATTAAGCGTCCCAATAGATTGGTTTCCTAAGCTTCGGAATGCGAATGAGGAACAGAGGAATAAATGGCGTTTAATAGGCAGGGGAATAGGCATTCATTGGGAAGAAATAGATGAGGATATTTCGATACCGGCATTGTTGTGATTTAAAAAAGTTGTCGATTAAAGGTGTCAGATTTATTTCACTATGGCGGGCATAAAAACTCCGCTTTTATAAACGCCCGCCTCCGTATCTTACTCCCGACTGCTTTTGTCTATTATTCCCTCACTCTCTATAGAGTTAGAAAGCAAGATTGAAGACTGAGAAATAAAAATGATTAAGTGCTTTTCTGGTATAATAAGTCGTATAATTTAATAAATAATTTATTTAGTTGGTAAATGATGTAAAAATTTATGACGTCAGTTATTATTATGCCGGAAGTTTTAATAAAAAATACAAATAAAGAAGAGCAGAAGCTAAGATGTCATAATAACCGTTGAAGAAAAATTTGAGAGAAGACTTTAAAACTAAAATAATTTTAATATTATATATTTTTATGATATAATAAAAAAAATTAACAGATAAAATATAGGTAGAGGAAATAAATTGGAAATCATTGATACATTAGCTTATGCAAAACGACTAATACAAAGCGGAGTTCCGGAATCTCAGGCTGAAATTCAAGCTGAGACTTTGTCTAAAGCTTTGTCCGAGGTTTTATCGAATAATGTAGCTTCCAAGCTTGATATAAAAGAACTGGAAACCAAAATGAAAGAACTGGAAACCAAAATGATTAAATGGTTCGCCGGTATTATCATAGCCCAAACAATAACCATAGTCGGCATTGTTATTGCTTTATTAAAACTTTTACATTAAGAAAAAAAAGGTGCCAGATTTATTTGTTATCCCAACGCTATTTTTATATAAAAGAATTATAAACTAAAAGGTTAAATGGTTTGCCTGCACCGTTACCGCTAAAACAATTACAATAATTGGAATCGTTTTAGTTTTACTAAAAAATATAAACTAAATAAATAAATATTTAAAGTAGTTCTCTGCTTTAAATATTAAATAAAGTCAACCATATTATTTAATTAAAGTTCAGGATTGAAAACCGGCAAAATAAAATATATTAAATGCAAAAGAACCGATGCTTGAC
>JAJZVN010000124.1 GCA_021845685.1 bacterium | reverse complement strand
ATTATATTTATATTATATTTATATTATATTTATACATTATGAATAAGTTATTAAGTTGCTTCGCAATTTTTAAAAACTAAATATTAACTTTTCTTCTTAGAATAGAATCAGCAAGGCTGTACTTATAAAACAAACCTGCCGGATCTGGTATAGACTCTATGGCTTCATTAATTTTTTCTGTTATCTTTTCATCGTCCAGCCCCTTAATTCTGTCCACGTTTATTATTGAACCGAGCGCGGAAACCATTTTAGCGCCTTGGTCTAGCACGCCTTCCGGAGGACCGTAGCATCCGGTACATGGCATATTGGCCTTGGGACACAAGGCACCGCAGCCGTCCCTCGTGGCAATGCCCATACATATAAGACCCTGTTCCAAAAGACATTTTTCTTTTTTCGGAATTATTTCATAATTTCTATAAAATCTTTCTACCTTCTTTTCTTCTTTTTTTCTGTCGCATTCGGCGCAGACTGAAGAAGCACCTGCGCCTATAACCGAACCTTTCGCAGGAAGCGGCGCTCCCGAAAGAACAAGCTCAATGACATTCCATATCTGCTTAGACTCAGGAGGGCATCCCGGAATAAAATAATCCACATCTACAACCTGCGAAAGAGTCCTCAGCGTTTCGTAAAAGCGGGGAATTTTAAGCCTGCCCTCCGGAACGTCCGATTCCGGAACCGGCAGAATACCCGCAGGATTATCTATCGAAGGATTATCTAAATAAACCGTTTTAAAAAGCTCGTCTTTGGAAGACAGGTTTGCCAGAGCGGGTATGCAGCCTTCATAGGCGCAGGAACCGAAGGCAATAAGGATTTTTGATTTTTTTCTCAAAAGATGCGCCATCTCTTCGTTTTCTTCCGTTCTTATGCCGCCGTTAAAAAAAGTTATAAAAATATCTTCGTCGGGAAGCGCCTTCACATCACTCTTCTTAGTATCCAATAAACAAGGACAGAACATGAAATCAAAGTTGGCATCCACGTCTATTATTTTTTCGTTTATATTAACCAAGGCAATTTCGCATCCTCCGCAAGACGATGCCCAATACATGCTGATTTTAGGTTTTCCCGTCATTATTTTTAACCTCCCGCTCATTATTAATTTAAATATTTAATTTCGGAATCATGTACTTGGCAAACCCACGTTTTTTCGCACAGCGTAGCGAGCAATCCTTAGTATTTAGCATAATAACCGCGAGATTGCATCGAGCACATCGTATCGGGCCATGCGCCCGATACGATGTGCTACGCTCGTAATGACACTGCCTATACCGTCATTGCGAGGAGCTGTAGCGACGAAGCAACGTTTTATCGTGCAGCATAGCGAGCCAATCTCGGTTTGCCAAGTACATAATTCCGTTTAATTTTTTTAAGCAGTCTGAATATTCATAACTTATAAAGATTAGTAATGCTCGATGCTTTATCTATTTTATCGACTATCTGCAGCACTTCTTCCACTATGTTAGATGTAGAATCCGATATCTGTTTGGCTTCCGAAGATATTTTTACGGAAGACCGGCTTAATTCTTCCATAGACGCATTCTGTTCTTCTATGGCCGACGCAAGATTGTCTATATCTTCTTTTATAGAATCGGTTTCTTTATTCATAAAGCTATTGGACTCTACAATCTTATTTACAATATCTACTCCGTTGGAAACCCTGCTTTCGGTTTCTTTAATAAGCCCCGATACGTCTTGGGTAGCTTTGGAAACTTTTTCGGCTAATTTTTTTACTTCGTCCGCTACGACGGCAAAGCCTCTTCCCTGTTCTCCCGCCCTTGCGGCTTCTATTGCGGCGTTAAGGGAAAGAAGATTGGTCTGGTCGGCGATCTCTCCTATAACGGTTATAATATTGGTGATTTTTTGGGTACTTTCGTGAATTTTTTGGATAGAATCATTTAAATCTAAAATATCGGATGCATTATTACTTATCATATCCACTATATTATCTGCCTTTTCTCTGGATTTAACGCTTAACGAAGCTATGCTGTTAATCGTTTTCGTATTTTCTTCTATGGTCGATGCGCTCAGCGACAGTTCGTTGAACTGCTCCTCTCCCGAATTATTAAGTTCGCTTATACGGGCCAATAATGTTGCAAATTCGTTAGCTATATCGATTAATTCGTTTTTAATTTTTTTGATATCGTTTACAATAACGTTAATTGCCTCAACAAAATCAGATTGAAATCTCATAAAACCTTCATTATTTCCTCCGGTATGTTCCGAACTTAAAGCATTGCCGATATCGGCTAAATTGCGGTTATTTATAAAATCCAAATACATGTTTAAAGAATTTGTAAAAATATTTATCTCTTCGGCAGCCGCGTTCAATCTTTTCAGGACTCCATTGACATCTTTTGCCCGCCGCCCCGCATCATCCGCCATAGATAAACCGCTCTTTTCAAAATTATCTATGACTGTGCTTATTTCTTTAAAAGGTTTTACGAGCAAAAAGTATATAAATACAGCAGATATCGCCATACCCACAACAATAATTACACATGCGGCGACTATAGAAATAAATCTGTCTCTTGCTAACTCTTTGCCGATACTTCCAGCAATAGCGATATTGCGGGCATTTAACACGCCTAAATTTTTATTGTATTTATCGGCGATATCAGCAATATAAGACCAGCTGATAACAAAAGGTATAACAAATATTAGCACCATAAAAACATAAATAGATATTAATTTTATAATGATATCGCTGAATAAATTTTTAAATGGCATTTGGATACCTCTCTTTTTTTACTTTTTTTACTTTTTTTACTTAAAATTTATTTTTAATAATATATATTATTATATTATATAATTCAATGTATAAATTAAAAATATACTATTTTTGTCAATACATTAATTTACAATATTTAATCAGCAATTTTTGTAAATATTAAATATTAGCAATATTAAATAGTAAAAATGCAATTTTCATGCCAGTTTCATAAATGTTCTTATTTGCCTATTATAACGGTTAGTTATATAAAACATAAATTATAAATATATAATTGGATTTGCAGAGCGACAACAAAATTGGCAATTTTACATTTAGTAGGTTGACAGGAATACATTCTTAAGATAGTACGCATCAAACTGAACATACTTTACGTTTTACATTTTCAACTGGGCAGTTATTACGTTTTTAACTGGTCGGTAATTACGAAAATTAATGGACGTCCTTTCGGGAATTAATTTAATATTTGTTTATATTTGTTTATATTTATTTATATTTGTTTATATTTGTTTATATTTATTTATATTTTTTTATATTTGTTTTTATTTGTTTAATAAAAAAGTTGCGGCAGATTAGCGAGGAACTAACTAAGCAAAAAGGTTATGATTTTATTTATTTATAATGCTTTTAATATAAAATCCTTTAGTACCGCGGCATTATTGTTTATTTCGTCTTTCAGTCCGTACAGCAAAGTTATATTTTTGCCGCCGATTTTTAGAAATCCCGATATTTGCGCCAGCGAATTATCGGAGCTGCTTTCACTTACCATGTTATGGCTTTGTTTATATTCCGAAAGTTCCTGCAAATATCTTTTTTTAAATTCATTAAAATCTATTGCCGATGAATGAAATAGTTTTCTTAATTCGTTTGAAGGAGCGATGTCTTTAAACCAGAAATTTATTTTGGCTTTTTCCTTATTTATACCCCTCGGCCATAACCTGTCAATTAAGATTCTTATGCCGTCCTCTCGTGAGGGTTCATCATAAACCCGTTTTATGTTGAGCATATTATTTTTTTCAATTATTATCTAACACATTTATTTAGTTAGTTTGTTTATCATGACCTTTATTTTAATAATTTTTCTTAAAGTTAAAGGCTTTTCCCTATATAATAATTATACCGTAGAACTAAGAATTATATAGCTAAATGCAGGATGGGACAGGGGATAAATAAATCAGATGCCTTTATTTTAACGCAGCAAGGAGTAAATAATAAAATAAATCGTATATGTTTTATGTATTTTATGTATTTGTCTATTTTAAAAAGTGCAGTGCCACTAAAACGGCAAGAACTGCCATTATTAAGGTAAACCCCAGCGTAAGCCTTTTATCTATGTCATCAATTTTAGACGTAAGTCTTTTATCTACATCATCTATTCTTGATTCAAGACTGTCAATCCGCGCATCAAACTTAATCTCTAAGCTATCTATTCTTGATTCAAGGCTGTCAATCCGTGCATCAAACTTTGATTCAAGGCTGTCAATCCGTGCATCAAACTTTGTTTCAAGGCTGTTGAACCGTTCGTCAAACTGCGCTTTTTGCCCGTTAAATTTTTCGGTAAAGAGTTTTT
>JAJZVN010000123.1 GCA_021845685.1 bacterium | reverse complement strand
TATCAAAAGCTCGATTAAAGTAAACCCGCCGTTTGAATTTAACGCTTTGGATAAAGATTTAAATTTATAAAAATATTTATCTTTTAAAGATTTAATGGGTCTTAGTCTTATTAGTATTGCCATATTTCTAACCTCTCCGTTTATTTTATATTATGCTTTTATATGGAGGTAAAGTATTGTTGTTAAAAGTCTTAATTTCATAACATATATTAATAGTATTTAAAGTAAAAACGTCCATAAAATCGTAAAAAACAAAATAACAAAAATAATTTAATAGTTATAGGATTAAATGCTTTGAATGTTTTAAATATTTTAATTTCAAAATTTATTTAATTATTTGTAATATTTCAAAATTTTTTCATAAACTTTTCCATTGCAATAAATCAATATTATTTCTATTATATAATTATATCGTTCAAAATTAAAATATTAAAATTTCATCATTCATTTCCTTTAATATCGTCGAAATTTGGAAGTTAGACGTCATATTCCAATAGTTACGAATTTTACTTCATAATTTATTGACAATAGCAAACCGACGGCCAATCTTGGGGAGTAGGCGTTGAATAATAATATATATTACCAAAAGTGTTATTGCTCTACTATATTATATTGAAGATTTTGCCCAAATTTATGCGGTATTATTTATTTAATGCCTAGCTATATTAACAGATAAATTCAGGAGCTTGCCGTTAGTAAAATTTTTTTTCATATTTATAGAGATAATATTTGCTCCGTATTCTTGGGACGAATGAGATAATGCATAAATGAGATTTACGCACTGATTGAGGCTTAAACCTTTCAGCGATATAAAAACCGTTTCTTTAGGTTGCTTTAGCGTTCCGCCGCCTGCAACGTTTGAACTGATTGCGCCTGTATCGGCGTGTTTTACCGAAGAAGAATATCTTGAGTATAATTTAGATATTTGGGATTTATTTATTTTAAAATATCTAAAAAGCGAAGATATAAACTTAATATAACCCTTACCTTTGCCGTTAACTATACCGGCGCTTTTTCCCGATACGGCAGAAAAACCGTTGGAAACAGCTGCTTTTGATTTTATAGAATTTATTTTAGCTGAATATTTTAAAACGTAATTCAATATAGCTTTTTGATTTTTAACCGCTATAGAGTTTAGGCGAATCGAGTGACTCAGCGGTAAAATTATAAAAAAAACAAATACGATTGCTAACAGGAAAACCGCTGAACCCAATAAAACAATTTTTCTATTTTTTAAATCTTTTAAATATAAATTGATATCCATATTGTATAGAATTAAAGTAAAAATCCAATATCAAACACTCCGCACAATAAATGTCAAGAATTTTTCAAAACTTTTTAAAAAAAATTATCGATGATTGCAATATTTTTACGACTAATATTCATTTATGATATTATTATATTCAGCTTATGATGTCAAATAAAATAAATCCATGATGAAGGCGGTAAAATAATTTCAGGAAATAAAAAACCTTTACTTAAAGTTTTTTTTAAATTCTTTATTTTTCAACTGTTTATTTAAATACTTGGTAAAATCGTCCATTTTTAATAACCTCGAAATATTGTTTATATTTTCCGAAACAAAAACTCCCGACGGCGTTTTACGCAGTCGGAAGTATGAAAATAAATAAATCTGACACCTTTTTTTAAATATATTTAAACATTCCCTGATTAAAAATAAAAACTTCTGACCACATCAAACGCAGGCGGGAGTGGGATAATAAATAATAAATAAATCTGACTGACACGAAATATCTAACGCTCCCTTTTTACGCCTTTTTTGAAACTCGACTATATAAGCCCTTCTTCCTTAAGAACAGCTATAACGTTTTCAACAGTATCTTCAATAGTTAGGGCTATCTGTTCTGGAGTAACGTTTAAGTTTTTGCGGGAATTTATTATGTAGTTTCTTTTGGCTATAGAGAGTCCCTGAGCTACCCCTTTCTCGATTCCTTTTTCTATTCCTTTCTCGATGCCTTTTTCTAAACCTGCCTGATAAAGACTATCGTCTTCAAAATTTATAGTAATGGGCATTTCTACCTCCAACTTTTCGGTTAATTCTCTTAAATTAGGTCTTAAACGAATAAGATTTCTGAATTTTAGCTTATAGTCTTCAAGCTCTAAAGGCTTTAGCGAAGAAAGTCTCGAAGCTATTTCTAATATTAAAGACCGTTCGTCTTTAGTTTCGCAAAGAACGGAAAGCACTACGTCGTTTAAGTCGTCCGATTTTAAAAGTTCATTGCAATCAATGCTTTTTATATCTTTTAAGTTATAACTGAATTTAAGTTTTTTGTAATCCAACCTATCGGGCATATTTAATCTGTTATGCCCTATATATAAAACCGTCTGTTCGGGTTCTTTGGAATAGACGGAATATATGTGCGTATAATATCTAAGCATCCGCAAAGGCATTCTGGGATCGTTTTGCGTTTGAAGTTCCAATTGGAAATATATTACCGTCTTCAAGCCTTATTAAGAGATCCGCTTTAAGCTCTTCTACCTTTGGAAAACTGGTATCTAAAAACTCCAATGCTTTTCTGCCGGTTAATATCTCTACGAACCTTTTAGGTATACCTTTAAGTATATCCTTAAGGGTTATGTCGTACTGGGAATTAAAGTCCGGCATTTATATAATTATAATATTTATATATTTTGTTTGTTTATTTATTTAATTAATTAATTATTTAATTATTTATTTAATTTATTTTAATTTCTTTAAATAGTTAAAGTTAAATAAATTAAAAATAAAAAATTAAAATAAAAATTATAAGTTTAAATAAGTTTAAATTTATTATAGTTTATTATAGCATATATCTTTCAAATATTAAAATCGATAAATAATTATAAATATCGATAAATAATTTTAGTTTGCAAAGTAAATTCAATAAATTCAAAGTAAATTTTAGTCGGCAGAAAAAACAATGCCAAAGTAAAAAAAGAAAAACTCCCGAATGCGTCAAACGCAGTCGGGAGTAAGAGAATAAATAAATCTGACACCTTTTTTCTTTTTTCCTTTTTTCCTTTTTCATATTTTTTTTCAAGCCAAAATAAAAATGTAACCTACTAAGTTATTTTAAAAAAATGCTCAAAAATGGACGGGGGCGAAAGGTCGAAAATTTCTATCGGCAAATTTGAGCAATTACAATAACTTTACAACTAATATTGATTTATGATACTATTATATTTAGTTTATGATATCAAATAAAACAAATAGAATATATTTATTATCAAGGCGGTAAGCTATGGGAAACGTAAAACACACTTTTAGTTTAAGGGTTGATAACACCGAAATATATGAAAGTTTGAAACAAATATCAAAAAAAAGAGGATATCGCAGCGTAAATAAACTGATTAACGATATTCTAAAGGAAGCTGTCAGCAAAGAGGCGACTTTACCCGGCATATTTTATAAAACTAAAGAAGTAGATAAGTATATAAAACTTAAAAGAGAAGATATTTATGACAGGTTCTAAAAAAGTATTTATAGATACTAATATATGGATTTATGCTTTCCTGTCGGAAAAAAGCAATAAAGAAAAAAATAAAATAATTTTACAATTTCTGGAGGCCGAGATAAAACAAAACTTACTCACTACCTCAATTCAGTGTATTAATGAATTTCATAATGTATTAAACAGAAAATACGGCGTTTCGGATAAAGAAATAGGACAATATATAAACGGCATATGCGAAATTTCGGAAATTATTCCTTTAAATATATACGTTTATTGGAAAGCATCAGATCTGATAAAAAAGTTTAAATTTTCTTTCTGGGATAGCCTTATAGCTTCTGCGGCGGTTTTAAACGATGTCGATATAATATATTCCGAAGATTTTCAAAATAATTTAAAAATTGAAAAAAATCTTAAAATATTAAATCCATTCAAAAATTGTTTGAATATATAAAAAAGCGTCATCTCAATGTAGGCGGGAATCCTAATAAAAAATTTGCAACAGCAAGTTAACGCGACAATAAAAAACGCTATCGGTATAAATATGTGAAAAATATTATTTTATCGGTTTTATTTTTATTAATTACTTTGCAAATTTTTGGTGCATTTAATCAAAAACCGGTATTTGCATCTCCTTCGGTCGCTTTCGACCGCATAGGAATAGTCGTAGGAAGCTATCATTTTAATAACGACGGCAGCCATGCCTGGCGCACTCCGACTGCGCATTACGAAGAATATAACCCGGGAGTAACGGCATTTTTTAATGTAAAAGGCGTTCCGCTAATAAATCAGGCTGGAATTTCGTATATCACAAAAAACAGTTTCGGTACGCCTTCGATATATGTCTCGGTTTATCATAAACTTGCGTCGA
>JAJZVN010000122.1 GCA_021845685.1 bacterium | reverse complement strand
TTTAAAATCTTTAATTATGTTATCTCCGCTCTCTGTTTGTATTTTCTTCGCAAGCTCAAAAATACAAACAGAGAGCGGGTTTTCGGATATATTGCAGAATTAATTATTTTTGTAATCCGCAACAGTTAAAACAACGATGTTGAGGTTTGTTTCTTGCTTCGTTTTATTTTGGTTTCCAAACCGACAAGTAGTTTGAAAACCAAGCCTTGCGGCAAAATTAAACTACGGCGAAACAAACATTTAAAAGCATTGTATCGGCATAAACGGCATATTTTTCTGATGAAAAAGGCATGCTTTTTCAATACATACAGAAAAATATATGTTTATATCGCCCGAACCTGACAAGCGTATGCACGCTTGACCGCAGGGGATTATAAAGGCGTTAACCGAACGTTAATGGTTATTTCCGGCAGTGTTCACACTTCATACATTATTTTATTAAACAAAAACTCCCGACCGCGTCAAACGCAGTCGGGAGTAAGAGAATAAATAAATCTGACACCTTTAATTTGACATTAATTTTAATCGTGTAATCTAGTCTTCTCTTTGGCTGGTGCTTTAAATGGCAATATTGATTTTCAAGGAACAATTTCCCAGTCATCAGAAAGTATATCGTTCACAGAAAATATATACGGAAAATTATATTCCCCATTAGATAACATTGTAATTTTAAAACCGTATCTAATTGAAACATTAATCGAAGCAATTTGCGGGATTAACAAAAAAATTGCCTCAACTTTTTGAATAAAGGCTATATCTGGGTCTATGCGGTAATTAGCATCGTGAACAACATTATGACGAATAGCAAATGCCTGACAAAGAAGCTCGTGCCAATCATAGAAAAGTGATTTTAATGAGAAGTTGGTTATTTTTCCATCTATCCCTATATTTTTTTCCATTTCGCATATATCCTTTAGGAAATTACCATCCCACATGAAATTATATGCTTCTTCAAGGTCGTAGATATTTTGAAAGTTAAAGCGTTTACTTAAGAGTTCAGGCATGGTAATTTCCAAATCTTCGTGTGTTTGTTGGCTAACCCCTAGTTTATCTACAAGTTTTTTAAGTGATGATTGGTCTTCAGAGTATATATAAACAAATAAATCCCTAAAAAATGTTTCCCAGCAACTCACCAGAAACACTAAATATTGCCGATATGCAACATTAAAAACAACTTTTTCTACTTTTAACTTTATTATACTGTGTATCAGTATGCAATGTTCATAAAAATTTTGAAGAAAATTAAATGTGAAGCCGTCAATTGAGTTTCTTGAATTCCTCAAGCTTAGTAATTCTTTTTTAAGCTTTTCAGAAATATTTTTAATGTTTTTCAATTTTTAACCTCCTGTTTTTAAAAAATTAAACGATTAATTTGTTAAAGCCTATTAGTATACCAACGACCTCTAAATTAATTAGAGTAAATTCTTAATCCCTTCAAATACCAAGGTTTTCAAATAAATAAGCCATCCGGTAATGTAAAATTGTACTCAATGTTTTAAATTTATCGTCTAAATTCCCCGCTGGCTTATAATATATAATGTTGGATTGTTTTGAGTCCAAATGCATCTGTCCTTTAAACTCTCTCCCTGTAACTACAATAACTATATATATGTAAAATATTAGCGAATTTATGAAATATTCCCCCCAACACCTTATTATACGCTAATATAAATAAAGATATCAATATTCAATCGGTTTCAGAAATAGTTCCGGGTATGTATAAAAAAAGCTTATCTTCTTGCCGTTGCATAAGATAGAATATCCTAAAAATAACGATATGCCCGAAGCGTATGATTTTTTTAAAGAGGATATTTCGTCAGATAGTGAAATAAAGAGAATAGAATTAGAAAATTCGGCAAGCTTATGGGTAATACTTCGCTCATTAAGATTATTCTTTAACAAAAAAAACATTCTTTTAATAAAAACTCGCTTATTGCTTTGACAAAATTATCCCCGCGCTCGAAGTCTTCAGGGATTCTTCCGATTATTGTTTCTTTAAATTTAACTTCGGATTTGCTCATAACGGTTGCCCCTTGTTTTAAATATCCATAAATAAAAACTCCCGATCGCGTCAAACGCAGTCGGGAGTAAAGGAATAAATAAATCTGACACCTTTTTTTTGTCCTTGTGTGTCTATTTTGAGCGTACGCAGTCCTCTTACGTGCAGACTAAAGAAAGCTGGTTATTATACTTTATAGGTATAACCTAAAAAAACTTTGAACGCTGCCGTCTAAAGTAGTTTACGTTTAAATAGAAAATTGACTATCCTGTTTTTTTGTATTTTAAACAGGACGGGAGGCGAAAAGACTTAAACCCTTTGTGGGTATTAAGTTTTATTGCTATTTAAAAACTTTTCTCTTTGTAGGACAAAGAAAAAAGTTTTTATCCCGAAGAAGGTAAAATACAAGAAAAGTCCTGCAAATTTGCGCCATTTAAGACGGTAATTTGAGGCAAACACAAATATATATAGGTTTAATGTTTCGCAATTTCGGGTTACACCACCCACATAAAAGGTCGCAGTACTTAAAATCCGCAAGGATGTTGAAACATTAAACGTTGTAAGAAAATACGGAGGCAAAATGGGAAAACTTATCAATTTTTTTGAAACCAATAAGCGCCTTTTTATAGTCCGGAAACATCAGAATACTATAAGACAGGAAAAATACAGATCTTCGATTATAAGGGCTTTCTTATCGTTCTGCGAAGAAAATAATATATTCCACACCTGTCAGATATCGCAGAAAATCGTCGAAAAGTTCTTTAATGAATATCTTGTAAATCGCAGTGAATCTACTAAAAAGCAATATTTTTTGGTTATCCGGCATTTTTTTAAAAGATTTTTAAAAAAGGAGTTAAGCGATGTTAAAAAACTTGGGAGTTAGGAACGAGCACGACATACGTTATTACGCACGAGATATTTCGGAAAACTTTCTGCAAAGGGGCTCTGATACGACAGCTAAGCTGGAAACGACGCTCAGGTTTTTAAAAGAAGAAACTGGGTTAAAAAATCTCGTAAAACTTAACGAAGGCCACATAAAAAACATTGTAAGCAATTTTCAGGAAAAGTTAAAAGAAGGAATGAGCTTATCGAATATTAACGGCTATATTTCTAGTATAAACAATATCGCAAGGTATATTGGAAAAAATGAACTTAGAATAAATGCGAAAGAGGCGGGATTAACGAGAAAATACGACTATATTAAGAATAAAGAAAATACCTTAGAGGCAAGCGATAAATTTAAGGAATATTTAAAGGCACAATACTTTAAAACTGATGAAATTAAATTTATGGCGGCGTATCATTCCGTAAATCTAATGCGGAACTGCAATTTGCGCTTATCCGAAAGTTTAGGAATTAAGATACTCAATAAGCCAATCGATACTAAACTTAATCTGAACAAAAACGACCAGACCAAGCATGGCAGGAAAAGGACGGTCGGATTATACAACAATGCCCAGAAGACCGCACTAATGGAAGCAAAAGATTTTTTAAAGAGTAACGGATTAAAAAATCTCAATACTCTGGGAACAATGAAAAAAGGACAAGATTTTATGCAGAATGTCCTAAAAGATTTTAAATCCAAAACCGGCGAAAAATTTCATTTCCACGGCGAGAGACAGGCATGGGCGCACGATAAATATAATCATCTTTGGCTGGAAAAAGGCTTTAATATCGAATGCAACGGCAAATTAGAAATGGATAAAAAAGAGTGGCTTGAAAAAACGGCGCAAGATACAGACTTAACAGTCAAAGACGTTAAAAACATCGATAAAGAAATTAGAACCGTAATCACAAAGGATTTAGGACATGAAAGTTTAACGCAAACTAAGTTTTATTTGGGGTAAATATGAAAAAAATAGAAAAGGAAATCAGAGAATATTTCGGCGAATCGATTTGGGGTTATTTAGGCGGGGAGGAAATAAAAATCGTAAAGAGAGTTCCGGGACGCGTAACGAAAGTAAAAGTGCTCAATATGCCAAACTCAGACGATATGAAAAGATTCTCTCAATACATTGGGGAATTAGTAATCTTTAAGGAAATGAACGAAATCGAAAAAGACGGGATAAAACTTAAAAAATATGATATTTATAATAAATTTGCAAAGACAGATATGGCGGATATGAAAATAAAAATAAGGGAAAACAGGAGGAAAAAGCGCAAAAGAAAGAAGTTAAGAAAAAGCCACTATCAGATTCCCTAAAATTGTCCTCTTTGGGTTTATCAACAAGAAACCGTTATCAATAAACCTTGATAAATCTTGAAAATCCCGTGACCGCGACGGCTTTTTATAATTTAATCGGGCAATACAATTTATTCATTTGCTTTTTTTGCGGGTGCTTCCTGCATC
>JAJZVN010000121.1 GCA_021845685.1 bacterium | reverse complement strand
ATGTTTCTTGCTTATTCTTAAATTATCTTGATACTATGTATGAAAATCCTATACAGTTAATTTCGTTGCCAATAACTGGTGGAGCTGATCGGGGTCGAACCGACGACCTCTTGCATGCCATGCAAGTTATTATTTAATATTAAATATCCTTTAAAATCAATATTTTAAAGGCTTTGCGGTTTTTATATTTAAAATTTTTCTTGCCTTTTTAGTCCGCAAAATGCTATATTTTACCATATCGTATTTTTATTTTGGACACAAAAACGACCACATTACTTTACGGCTAAAATATGGCAAATATTTACAAAAGAGGCGATATTTATTGGTATCAAATCCGTTTTGACGGACTCAGATACCGCGGCTCTACCAAAACCGACAATAAGAAACTTGCTCAGCAAATAGCAAATACAATCGAAGCCGATTTGGTCCGGAAAAAATTCAGCATGCCGGTTAAAAGTAATTATATATTTTTGACGGCGTGGGAGCAATATATAAATTCGCTTTCGGTTAATAATAAAACTAAAGAATTAAGAATATATTTGTCTAAACATTTTCTGCCGGATTTTAAAGGTAAACAGATTTCCGACATTACGCAGTCTGATATTAAAAAATATCAATTAAAAAGAAAAATAGAAATAATGGCCATGCCGAAAAATATCGGCAAAAAAGAATCCGGAATAAGTTTCAGGTCGGTAAATTTAGAAGTAAATACTTTAAGTCATTTCTTTAATTTTTGCATTGAAAAGGGACTCATCGAAAAGAATCCGGCGTTAGGTGTTAAAAAATTAAACGAACTATCCCGCCTTAAAACCCTATCCGATTCCGATATCGAGAAGCTCATCGCCGGCGCCACAAATAAATTAACCCGAAACATAATGACCTTTTTAATTTACACAGGTTGTCGGAAAGGCGAGGCCTTAAATCTTAAATGGGACGACGTGGATATGCAAAACGACGTAATAGCTATTAAAGGGACTAAGACTAAGTACGACAGGTATATTCCTATAAGCAAGCCCTTAAAAGAGCTTTTAGGCGGTATTGAAAAATATCAGGATTGTTTATACGTATTTAACAAAAACGGGGCTAAATTAGGTGATTTTAAGAAGTCTTTCCATACCGCCTGCAAAAATGCGGGATTTAAGGATATGCACATTCATGACTTAAGGCACGTTTTCGCAAGCAAAATGGTAAAAGACGGTGTTTCGCTATATATAACTGGGGAGCTTCTAGGACACAGGACGACGCAGATGACGAAACGGTATTCGCATTTGGTTCCAGATACATTAAAGAAAGCCGTTGACGACGTATGGAACAAGGACGATAAAAAAGGTTAATCGTTTTTTATACTTAAATAAAAAATAAAAGGCCTTAAAACTCAAATATGAAAGGATTTTTAAGGATTAGGTATATCTAATTCTTTACAAATTTTTATAACTAAAAAATCGTTAATTTCTTTATGGCGGGGAACCGTAGCAACTTTGCCGTTTTCTATATTTATAAACTTACTATGCATAGCGCCTTCGACGTCCAGAACGCAATTATGTTTCCTAAGATGTTTAATGAAACTTTTTTGTTTCATGCAAAGTTAATTTTAAGAGTAATTTCTTGCTTATGCGATAAAGAAGCGATATCTGTCTTAACCGGTTGCCGGATAAGTTGTATAGCGTCTATAAGATTTTCCTTTGCTTCTTCTAAAGTTTTTCCCTGAGTTAACGCACCAGGAACTTCGTCACTATATCCTATCCACCAATCGCCGTCTTTAACAAACGTGGCTTTAATTGTTTCTTCCATAATTTTATTACCTTTTAAAAATTAACTACATTATATAATAAAATATAGCACTATACGGGAAGATTATCAAGTTACGTATCAGAAAATGATTATAAGGACAGTAATTCTTTTAGCGTTTTATCTAGCAAATCTAAATCGCTGGATGACAATGCCCCTAATTTTTTCAAAATCAAGGATTTATCTATCGAAGATATAGCGGACTTAATAACCGAAGGCTTTAGGAGTCCGGCAGAAACATAATCCCCGATAAGACACTCTCCGGTTCTAAGAGGATTTTGGGTATTGCTTGTAACCGCCATTATAATTATATCCAAATAACGGCTATTGTAAACATCGGAACTTATTACGACCGCAGGTCTTTTTTTAGAAAATGTTTGATCGCTAAAAGGAAAGGGAACGAGAATTATATCGCCCTTTTTATAAGGCGTCATATGCGGCATCTTCAGCGTTATCCCATATCTTTTTAAAAATTCTTTCGGAAAGAACCTGTGAAGAATGAATCGTATTTTCTTCTTTAACTTCTAAAAATTTTATAAAATCCAATATTTCAGGAAGAAGTTCTTCCGGTAATCTATCAATTTCATTAATTATTAAATCCTTGCCCGACATCGTAAACCTCTATGTAAAAATTAATAACTCAATATAATAAAATATAGCACTATACGGAAAGATAATCAAGTTGACAAAAAGTATTCTATTTAAAAAAAACTACTGAGGACATGTGGAGTATAAGACGATAAAATTAATGACAAAAAAACCGGACAAATTGAGGTTTGCCCGGGTATCTTCCATATTGGTGCGGTTAAAGAAATTATTTTTCGGATAGCAGAAAATTTAAAGTTAAATACCAAAAACTGCTATTATGATATCCTTTTATAGTCTGTAAATATTTGCCGTTTTTATAAATAACAAAACTCGGCGTAGCTCTTAATCCCAATTTATACGCTTGCCTTAAATCGTTATCTACTATCTTTTGAGAGTATCTCGTATTAACGCAAGTTTCCACAGGCTTTATGTTTATATATCTTTTTAATATTTTATATATATTTCCGGTTTGTTTCCATTCGTTTTGATATTTAAAAAGATAATACCTTACCGCCATATAATTATTTCCGGAGCAGTCGGCTATAACCGCCGCCTTATAAGCGAAAGCATGAATATTTACCAACGGGTAATCCCTAAAATCCCAATCGATATAGCCATTTTTAATATAGTTTTTATAAATATAAGGAAATACATTGAGTTCAAATTTTCTGCAATAGGGGCATTCATAATCGGAGTATTCTATAATTTTTATTTTAGCATCAGGGTCTCCTATATTATAAGCGAATGTATTTCTTACCGTAAAAAATAAGGCCAAAATAAAAATAAAAATCAATATTTTTTTCATAATGTTTTAATAAATACCATATTAAAATGACATTGTCAATAAATTTTGTATTGACAAACATTTATTAAAGTGATATTTTTTTATTAATCCGCATTGCGGACTTTTATTTAACTTCACTATTATTGGGGGATTTTTATGATTATTTCTATCGTAAATCAGAAAGGCGGCGTCGGTAAAACTACGACGGCCGTAAATCTTTCAAAATCTTTAACCTTGCCTCTTGCTTCAAAAAAAGTACTGCTCGTAGATTTAGATCCTCAGGCAAACGCTACGCTTCATTTAACCGAAAGAGTGGAACCGGAAAAATCAATATCAGCGGTTTTAATGGAAAAGGCGTCGTTAAAAGACGTCATAATCAACGTTGACGGCATCGATTTAGTGCCTTCCAATATTTCTTTATCGGGCGTAGAGCTTGAAATTTTTATGAAAATAGGCAGAGAATATATTTTAAAGGACGCTCTTAAGGACGTAAGAGACGAATACGATTATATTTTAATCGACTGCCCGCCTTCCTTAGGCTTAATATCGCTTAACGCCCTTGCCGCTTCGGACCGGATAATAGTGCCTATACTTCTTGAAAAGTTTGCCGTGGACGGCCTTTCGGATTTTTTGAATACTTTTGACAGAGTGAAATCAAAAATCAATAATAATCTCGAAATAATGGGATACTTAGCCGTGGGCTATAATAAAAGACTTTCCGTATCTAAACAAATTTATGAATCCGTTTTGAAGCCTCAACTTGGAGATAAAATGTTTAAAACGGTTATTAGAACGGACACCAAATTAAAAGAAGCTCAGGCTATGTGCAAAACGGTTTATACTTACAAAAATAATTCTAAATGCGCGGCGGACTACATCGACCTTGCCAAAGAAATTACGGGAGGCAAATATGGCAAAATTTGAACTAAAAGATCCCTTGTCTTGGCTCGGAGGAAAAGCCGAAGAAAATAAAACCGATAAAACCGAAATAGAAGCAGAAAAAATAAAAATAGTATATTCGCAGCCCAGAGAAAATATAGGCGGCCGTGAGTTTGACGAACTTATGAATTCTATTAAGACCCACGGATTATTAGAGCCTATAGTAATAAAAGAAGACGGAAGCGGCAATTATAATCTTATATGCGGCGAAAGAAGGCTTGCGGCGTTTAGGCAGTTAGGCTTAAAAACTATCAAAGCCAATATAAGAAACGATATAAAGGAAGAAGATATTTTTATAATTCAGATT
>JAJZVN010000120.1 GCA_021845685.1 bacterium | reverse complement strand
TTCAAATAATAAATACGACAGATAAATTTGATGGGATATAATAAATTATTAATCTTCTATTTTTTTTCTTGGTAATATTTTCCGAATTCTTCCAGAAAATTATTATTATAAAAATCCTTTTTAGGGCCTTCAGGATTATTCGGATCAAGAAAACGCCTTTTGCTTAGATTTTCATCTTCCATTAACTTTTTTTTAATCTCATAAAACTCTGCATTTAATTTAAGATTAGGAAATTTCGCTTTCAAATGTTTTTTTAAGTCTTCATAATTTAATGGAAATTTTGCTTTCAGCATATCTTCTTCTTCAAGTCTAATCGCAGGTGCATTTGGATCGTTAGTTATCTTCAGACCGTCTTTTTCAATTTTACTAACTTTAGAAAAAATAACTGGTTTTACATTGCCCACAAGCTTTAGTGTCGGCTCTCCACCTTCTTTAAAACTTCCTTCTTTAATAAATTTTATCTTTGGAATTAATTTGCTATCAATTAAAAGTGCGCCGCCTTTCCCCTCAACCTTGCCATTCGCAATATCCAATATAACGGCATTTTCTGCGCCAATCTTAGATATTCTTTCTAAATGACTCATCCAAATCTTTCGCTCTTCATTTATGATAGCTTCTAATAATATTTTAAGTTCACCGTATTTAATTTTAGAACTACTCCCGTTATAGCGATAATAAATATCGGCTTCTTTTAATATTTCTCCAGATTTTGCGCAAACAATCGGTTTATTTTTAGCCTCCTCTATTTTAATGATGCCTATAGTTTTTGAATTTTCATATGTGATAAATTTTTCAAAAATTATTTCCGGTAAAAATATGCTATTTAAATATAAAGATATTTTTGCTTCATCTGTTGCCTCAAAATTATTATTTTTTAGACCAATTAAATCTCTCGGATGATCTTTTATGCCAAACACGATACAACCGCCCTTGGTATTCGCAAAAGCAGCCATAGTTTTGGCATATTCCTCTTTAGAATTCCAGTTAAAGGACTCTTTAAATTCAAGTTGACCGCTTTCTCTGGAAATAATTCTATACGGAATTGAATTACTATAAGAAAATATTTTTTTATAACATGCGGAGTTTTTAAAATCTTCTGACATATTATTAATTTTATTGGCTCTATGTATTAAATATTTTTATGTTATATTTAAATTCATTATTATATTTTATAGTTCTTTATAAAGATAGTAGATATTTTAATCAAAATATTAATTTAATATACTAAAATTAATTTATTATTAATTAAATCCACTATTTCCTGAATATATTCATCGATAATTTTACGTTTATAAACATACATGTAAGAAGGGTGGTACGTTGCAATAAACTTTAGATTATCCTTGATATAAGTTTTTGAAAACACATATTTTAAAGCATTATGGCTTAACTCCAGTGCTTCGATAATAAAATTGGAAACCTGTTCCCCAAACATTATAATGATTTTAGGATTAAATCGATGAATCTCCGAATATAGATGCTCCAAGCAATGCGCCATTTCTTTTTTATTAGGATACCTTAATTTATTATTTTTATCCACTGGCGGGCATTTAACAAGATTAGTCCGATAAGATATTATATTATCGCTTAATCTTTCCTCTATTTTATCAATAATTTTGCCTGTATTAGTTGAACTGCATAAGGGTTCAACTACCTGTTGTTCCTTATCGAACTTTGCAGACAAACCCACAAACATGATATCGGCAGAATCATTTATTGTATTTACTGATTCATTCAATATATATTTATGGAAATCCTGTTTAGCGGTTTTGCATTGTATATAACATTTATTACAAGCTTTTCTATTGAATTGTTTACCAAAACTTCTATAAGACGCAAATGTTGTTTTCATAATAAAAAATATTAGTGGTTAAAAGTTTTCAAAAGATTTGTTTTCTCAACAAATCTATTCAAATAATCATCGTTTACGGTGGAATAATTACCTGAGGTAAAGTTAAACAAAATCCTATCTGTAGTCTCTGATAATGCATTATCAGGCGTTATTTTTATATCATGATGATTATTCTTGCTTAAAAAATCATTATAAATTTTAGTTCCATGATATAGCCTAAACTTGAATGCGCTTGCTCTAAAGCCTACTCCAAAATTTTCTGCGGTTTCCTTGAGATTCTCAGCAAGTTCAAATGTTCTATGCATATCATTCTCGGTTTCTTCTGGAAATCCATAAATAAAATAACCCTTAACACTTATGCCTGCTTTAAAAATTTTTTCGAAAGTTTCTTGAATTTTCATAATGTTATGAAATTTATTTATTTTCTTTAATATTTCTTCAGAACCTGACTCGACTCCAATGAATAATTCAATGCATCCGCTTTTCCTTAAATCGCACAACGTTGCAACATTTATATCTTTAAAAGATAAAACATGAGCCATTGAACGCCAAGACAGGCCTGATTTATTAAATATCTCCCCAGCCAACTTTATAGACTCAATATCTCTCAAAAACAAATCGTCTAACACCCTAATGGCATTGACATTGCCATTGTATAGGCTTTGAATCTCGGCAATTTCATTTTTTATACTTTGTGCGGACCTACGCCTAATCGGAATGTCTTTATTCAGATTTTTTGCGGCGGCACAAAAAGCACAACTATATTTACACCCTCTACTGGCAATAATAAAAGCTTCTTTATAGCCCTTCTTATTTTTAGAAGGTTCATTCTCTAAGAACTCCCTATGTAGATGCAGATCGGAAATTTCTCTGGGAAAAAAAGGACTTTCTGCATCCACTTTAAAAAGTTCTCTCGGAGGATTTTTGCACTCTTTTTCAAAACTAATAGCATTATCATTATCTTGAACCAAGGCTGAAAATAAAAAATCAGCTTCCCCGATTATTACAATTATTTTATTATTAGTATTCCAATTAAAAATTTCTTGATAAAGAAATCTTGCTGCTTGCCCTCCAATTATAAATGTAGTCCTAATTTGACATTTTTCCACTATTTCCCTTACCAAATGCATATTTGTTGTAAAGATATTTATACCTACAAATGAAGGGGTGGTTTTTGAGAAATATTGACAAATTTCCTTAACGCCCATTTTATGATATACAGCATCAAGCAGGTTACAATATATGCCATTGTCTTTTAAATTAGAGGCGATATATGCAAGTCCCATAGGCGGTATCACGTTCTCATCATAATCATGCTGAGATTCTCTAAAAAGCGGAGAATTAACTAATAAAACATTTCCTTTAAAGTCCATTGCTATCAATCTCCGCGTTTTTTAAGACTTGATTATATAAGCAAATAAATTTTTGATATTTTAATTAGACTTTAATAATTATCGGTTATTCCCTCGACTATCTTAATTTCTTCATCGGTTAAATTGTATAATTTATAGACAAGCTCGTCAATCCGATTTTCGATAGCTTTTACTTGAGATTGTTTTTGAAGATTTTGCGGATAATCGTCATCTTTTGTTATTGCAAGAATCTTATCCGTAAGTTCAATAAATGGTTCTTGTCCTGAACCGGATATTTTTTTAATCGGTAATTTTTTAAAATCATCGGGGTAAAATCCTATTTGACTTCTTCGTGCCGAATCTAAAAACTTGTAGGCAAATTTTGAATTAAGAATTGCTAAAAGATATTTCAAATTAAAGCATTTTGAATTTTCTTCTAATTGATTTCTAAATGGATAGATTTTTTTTATTTTAAAGTCTTTTTTTATACTCCCTTCAATACTTCTGTTTTGCACATCTTTTATGTCTTTCCATAAAACCGAGACTATAATACTATCATTACATAGCAAACCTGTATTGTCATATATTGCTCCAGTCATTCTTCCCACCATTATTTTATCCGGAACATATAATTCTGAAAATGTGGGTCTGCGAATTTTTTTAGGAACTCTGTCTGTGTTCCATTCCAAAAATTTTATTTTCTCAATTCTATATTTGATAGTCCATTTTGCTTCAATATATCGTTTGGAATGTATTTCATCTTCCTTTTCGGAAATTAAATCATCTTTTGAAAATTCGCCTTGATACAGCCTTTCTTCCGCATTTAATACTAATCCAACGCTCACATAGCAAATTTCTTTCCAAGTTACGGTGTTTGATAAATCTCCAATAGTTTTGCCTTCGCTATTCAATTTAAATGTATTTTCGCTCATCTCGGATTGTTTCTTTGAAGGCAAGAATATGAAATTATTCCATTCTTTAACATGTTTAATTCGCAAAGGTATATTATTAGGATTTATTTTTTTCTTATATTCAATAATGATATTTCTAATAGCGGCATCAAATATTTTTAATTCAGAACAAAAATCTATTCTATTTATTGCTGCATTTTTCAAAAAGTAATCATGAGATTTTATAGCGTACTTTGAAGCCATATAAGCATCTGAAATAATAAATTCAAGTATGCCGTTAGGCGTAAGAATTTGGTAACCTTTTTCGATAAATGCTACATATAAATCCCACTTTTCCCATAGAGTTTCATAGGTATTAG
>JAJZVN010000030.1 GCA_021845685.1 bacterium | reverse complement strand
AATTTTAAGCATAATAATAGGCATGTTCGTTTATGCTATGCTCTCATTAATTTTAAAAACTATCGGTAAAAAGGATATTATGGAAATTAAAGAATTATTGACCGTTAAAAAAGCTCGGTAATTATTTCATCTTAATTATAATTTCCGCTTCCTTTTTTACCCTTTCTAAATCCGCTTCTACCATAAGATCTATCAGTTCCTTCATAGAAGTCTTTGCTTCAACTAAGGTTATTATAATTTTACAATAATTTAGAAATAGTTGAATATATTCCGAATCCACCTATTAGGGTTGTATTAATTTATTGGTACATTATATAATTTATGGGGTACATTATATTTCTAATAGCGAGTTTAGCTTATTTTTATTATCGCAATTTAAGAACTGTGTTACAACCTTTTTTATAAAAAATTATATACCTCTTCGAATTTTTAAGATTATTAAATATATTTAATAATCTTATATCTTTTTTCTTACGATATCTATTAAAATAGCAGGTAGAAAAAACAATATATTTAGATATACTAATTCCATGTGGAAATATTGCTAAATAATAATGATTATAAAGATGTGAACCAATAAACTGGGATGAAGAAACGTAATCTTGGGGTTTAATTTTTTTAAGCGCTGAAATTAAACTATTTTGATACATATTTTTCTTATAAGTATAATTCTTTAAATTAAAAACATTAAATGAACTCCAATTCATTATGGATCCATAATTTTGAATCACAAAAGTTGTAAATAATATGCATACAACAAAAATTAATGATAAATATCTACTTTTAAATTTTAAATTAATTTTATTGACATATCCTAATATATTTTTTAATCCATAGAGAGATGCAAGAACAAAAAATGGAACTATATAATATGAATATTGCAACATAAAGAAAGGTCCATAATAAAAATGTTGGGGATAAAACTTAACTAACCAGCAAACAAGAATAGGTATTATTGTAATTACTATATACTTTTTTGAAAATAATGGCAAAAAAACTAAAGAAGCCAATAAATAAAATAAAAATTTAAAATTATACGTAATATTCTTAAAAACGGTTGACACAATTACATTTATAAATTCTAAAATGTTTATATTTTTAATATCATTAATACCTGTCGTTAAAATAGGCATAAATATATATTTTTCATTTCCTATCAATATTAAACCACTCGTATTCCTTAAATGCGGTATTATATAAAATATAGTAAGCATACCGTATGACCATGATAAAACCAACAAAGTTATAACATGTTTTTTTTTGTAATTAAGCAGAAAAATAAAAATTGCAATAGAAGTTACATATAAAAACGAATCTACTTTAACAATCAAAGTTAAAAAAGAAAACAAATACAAATAAAATAATTTATTTTTTAATGCAAAATATAACGCATAACTTATAAATGTCACATAAAAAACAGAAACATGAAAGTCAAATAAATTTCCTGTATGTATTTGAGGATTAAGAAGAATAAGAAGCGGACCAACGAACCCCCATTTTTTTCCTATTAAATCTGTACTTATATAATAAAAGGGGAAAGCGCTTATACCTATCAAAAAAGATTGTAGAATTAGAAAAAAAGAAACATGCGGAATTATTTTATAAATAAACCCTAAAGGAAAGTAAAGAATTTCAAAATATGAAGCAATTACACTTGTATTACTTAAAAGTCCGCGAGTATTAAAAAAGTAAAAATAGCCCTTAGAAATAAGAAACAGTTCATGCATTTCCGCGCCCATATCCATTATAGCAGCATGGAAAGTTTGATACCGTAGAATAGTAGCTATAGAAAATATTGCGGTATATAACACGCAAAATATTAAAGGAGTAAGGTTGTTTTTAAATATTTCTTTTAGCCTGATAAACTTGCCATCTAAATTAATTGCCTGCAAAACTTAAGCGTCCTCCTTTTCTTTCGTATTTTCTTTTTTTCTAAGGTTTATCATTTCGACAACAACGGTTTCAATTAAAAAATAATAGGTAATAATGGCAAAGCCATTGGCAACCCTTCCATTGCCTGATAAGTCGAATATCATCGCAATAAATAAAAAGAACATTGCCGCCAATGCATAAGGCCTTGATATTCCGCCCTCTTTAAAGAATTTTATCTTATTTAAGATATTTTCCCTGATATAATATCTGATCCATAAGGAATATAAAACAACTATAATTATGCCAAGCCATTGAAAACCAAAACCAACATATCCGTTAGCTATTCTAACGATTAAACCTATGGCAAACCCAATCACTATTAGATGTAAAATTAAAAAAATGATATTATTTCGCATTTGACCTTTTTAAAGTAAGTAAATTTATTTTAAAAAAATTGTTATTTAAAAAATTAATTTGATAAATGCCTCTTTTAAGATACAATTTTTTATAAACCCAACTTCCATCTTTTTTAAACAAGTCGTTAAATTCTTGTCTGCCTTTTATAAACTCCCGCAATGAAATAAATTTTTCCCTTGCATATTCATATTTTAAACTAACCATAACCAATGGAGTCTTCATCAAATAGTTTAGTAGAGTTTCATTTGATTTTTTAAAATTAAAAAATGTTATGTTATTTCCAATAATTTTAAAATAAATCTTCTTAAACTCATAAATATTAAATCTGTTTATTCCCTTAGGCATAATCTTTAACTTAATTTCATTTATATTAAATAATTTGTTTCCTAAATTGTTTCCAGTTAGATAAATTATAGCATATTTACTTCCATTTAGGCTTACAATCCTGACAGGACAAACAATTTGTCTGTTAATATTACGCCTATTCAAAATAATTGCTTTCAATTTAATAAATTTTCTAAGATCTTTTAATTTTTTATTTGAATAAAGCCTCACCAAAATATATCTAAAACCTTTTATATTAAAGTTTATAATTTTTAAAATTATAATTTTATTCAAATCATTCAACGAAGCTATTAAGGAATATTTTTTTTCATCTAATAAGGCATAATCCTTCTCCTTCTCCTTCTCCTTCTCCTTCTCCTTTATATTAACAACTTTATAATTTTTGCTTAAGATATTCGATTTATTAAAAAAATTATATGGTCCAATTTTATTATAGTCCTTAATAATCGTTATAATATTATTATAATGTTGATAATGATTATTTGATGTAAGAAATAGATAATTATTATTTATAAGAAATAAAAATTTAAAATAAGCCTTCGGCAAGTTGTTAAAATAAAAATAGGATTTAATAACTCCCGACTTTTTATGAAATATAAATAGCTTAACCTTATCTAATTCAGGATAATTTTTATAATATTTTTTACCATACCAGTAATCGTCGTTACTGCCTCTTACAACAAGTTTATTGTTATTTTTCACTTCTATTATTCTATTCAATATTGCTTTATCATTCGTAAAATATTTATATAATTTTAAATTTTTAAAATTTATCGAGAAATAAGCGGTTTTTTTATTTCTGGCAGTATTCGGTTCCGAAATAACCTTTAATTTAATTGAATCAGGTTTTATAGGTATAAGAATATTCTTATACCATATTTTTTTATGATGAAATAAATTTGTTATATAATCCGCTAAACCCTGTTTATGAGCATAATGCCTATAAATAAACCGATAAAAAGCCCTCACGATTTTATTATGAATGTGAGATATATGCGCTATTTTTGTATTGTAATCAATAAAAAATATTTGATTTATAGTATTTTTTATAACATCCCTTTTAACCGTTTTGGATGGAATAAATTCTTTTCTGCCTTTGGCTATCTGTTTTTTTAATTCTTTTTTAAACTGGGCGCTATGTTGCATAAAATCTATAAAATATTTTTTCAGAATAAAATTTTTAAAGATTTTTTCAATGGATGAAATATCCGGCTCTATTAATTCCGACTCGGCAAGTTCAATGCTTCCTTTTTTATTTTTAACCGTTTTATAAGTAAAATTAATTTTTATTAATTTAAGATTATTTCCTTTATTTTTTTTATTTTTTAAAACTTTATAAATATTTATTAGCTCGCCGCTGTATATACCGATACTTTTTAAAAATTTTTTACCTTTATATTTATATTCAAACACGCCTTTAATATTGTTAACAGTTCCTGTAATCATATAGTTAGGATAGAAATAAATAAATTTATTTATTTTAATTTCAGGTTTTTTATTGGCAGCAGAACTAAGAAGTTTTATATAGCCGTCATTTCTTATTTTTGCGATAACAATATGGTTTTTAATTATATTAGCCGCAGGAATATTTATCGGGGTATAAAGTATTTTTTCAAGTTTATTTTTGGGAGCAAAATTTATGTAGAAAAGAAAAAATGGGTTATCTTCGTTTTTAAAATTTGATATCGTTGCAGTAAATTTTAAATGCTTGTAAATCAGCTTATTAAAATTATGCTTTTTAACGCTGTTTATATTCACATCACCGTAATAATAATATAAAACACTTCCCAATGATTTTAGCAATAAAACATTTTTAGTATTTTTATTTTTTCCATTGTTAAATAATATATTAGCTATTATATTTCTTTCAGAAAAATATTTTTTATTAATATTTAAATAGACTCCGAGCTTATAATATCCCGTTTTTTTTATTGAAATTGTTTTATTGACAACAGGCAGGCTCCTCGTAACCTTGCGATAAGTTATTATTTTATATACCTTATATAAAATAAATAGGGCAAGAATTATTAAAGCCCATTTAAAAATTTTAAATTTATATTTTTGACAGGATAATATAAAATTTTTTGTTTTTAAAAATAGGTTCTTAATATCTTTAAATATATTTTCATCTATTTCCATAATATTATTTTGTTTTTCTCCTTTTTACCCCATCGTAAATCAAATATAAACCAAAAACTACAATGGTCGTAGCGGATATAATAATGCTGATATAAAACAATCTCTGCGGCCAGTAATCGATTATAAACTCAAAATCATAAGTTCCGTTTTTATTAACTTTGTAATACCGCGGACCTAATTTTTTGATATCATTAATATTAATCCACCAAGAGTTCGCATAACCGTTGGCAATAAAATGATATTTGGAAGGCAGAGGTTTTTCAAATAAAGTCTGAAGAATATGTCCGTTCGGGATATTGTTATTCTGTATAGTTCCGTTTATGTTTTGAGAAATAAATTTCCTTCCAAAAAATGTAATGTTTTTATTGCCGGATTTCGACACGCTATTTGCATTTTGGTAGTTATTCTCCGCATTTTTAGGATAAATTTGGGGATACACATTCCAACCTTTTAAATACATTAAATTAAATATTAATGGAAAATTGCTTTTAGCATTATGAACTATAACTGTATATTTTGAAGGATTAATTTCTTTAAATTCAATACTTGGGGCGGCAATTTTTTTTGCCGTTTCAGAAATTTTTAACAATTTATTTGGAACATATATTGTTTTTTTAGATGATGCATATTGTCTTGAATATTTATTAATAATATTATTTAATTCATTGTTTTTAACTTTTTCTAATTTTTTGTTTTGGGATGTTAATTTTACGAATACAGCAGTTCTAACTTTAAAGCTATCTTGCATTGTAATTGGAACCATATATTTAGCTAAATCACGCAATTTTAGTTCATTATTTACAAATATTAATTTCTTTGGCACCCAAACTCTCGGAAGAAAATATTTGTTCGATAACTTATATATATCAAGTTTGCCATATCTTTTTACTAGTTTTATACCTTTTGAGGTGTCTAAAATAGACATTAATTCCTTTTTTGATAAATATTTCATATAAGAATCAAAATTAGCATAAGCGCTTGCACCAATTATGTTTGATTTTGGCAATATAACATCATTTTGTAATATTACATATCTTGTTGAAAACTTGCCTAAAAAGTTCTGCAAATTAGGATATTCGTAATTTTGCAATAAGATTAGCAAGGAAGCTTGAGGTTCGTTATTGGAAACGACTCTTATAATACTGTGACCATATAATAAGTAAAGTGGCATCCCTCCTAAATAACCAAAATGCCAATTAAAATTTATATTGGGATAGAAAAGCGGCAAAGATAATATATTATAATTAATTTTAGTTTTGCTAAAGAAGTTTTCTGCCTTATTGTAATAATTTGGAACTTTGACAAGATAAGGAATTTTTTTACCTTTATAATTTGCATAACTTTTAAAGATATTATTTGACCACAAAGGGAAAACGTATATAATACAGCAACTAAATATTATAAAAAATAAAGCAACCATACTTAATCTATCGCCAATTTTATGTTTAATATATTCATATATTATAACGGCTCCACTACCAAATAAGATTGAAGCAGATACAACTACTACAATAGAAAAAGAAATATTTTGATAAAACAAATAATGTAATGGTAAGTGTTCTAATAATAAAACTTTAAAATTTTTAAAAGGATATTCGAAACCTATACTAAAATAAATACCTATTAAATATAATAATACAAACATAAAATACCGCTTAGGATTCTTTATTGCAGGGATTAATAAAATAAAGACAATAAAAAACCCTATTATAATAAAAAATGGATCAAAATAAACTTTTTCCCATCTTAAATGAGAGAATTTGTAAATCCAATTACCCTTAAGAAATGATTCATTCCTGAGATAAGATAAAAGATTTTGTGCATTAGAAAATGGATTTATCTGGGCGTATATATGAAAAAAACTCTTAAAAATATTTTTTGCGTTTGAGTATGCATTGTTACCAAATGCAAACGCAAAAAACGGAACAATCCACCAAATATTAATAAATAAAATCGCGAAAAACATTTTTAATAAATAATTTAAATCTTCTTTTAGGCGAGTAAAACTATCCGCTTTGAGAATTAAATAAAAGAAAAAAAATATAAAAAGCCAGATTGTTTGAAAAAAAACTTGAAAAATAGCTAAAAACATCACATATAAAGAAATAAATGAAGCAATAATTAAAAGGTAAGTTAATTTCTTATTCTTAAATCCTTTTAAAAAATAATAAAGAATTGAGCTGGTAAATAACAATAAAAAGAGCGCTGAACCGCCGGTATAAAGAAATAATAAATAAAATATTGTAATAAAATTAAAAACATAAAAAATAGCGGAAATAGAAGCTATAATTTTTTTATTATTATCATCTCCAAACAATTCTATAATAAACAAATAAAAATAAAATAATGAAAAAAATATAGTTAAACCATAATAAACTATTTGCGCATATTGATAATTATTTCCAATAAGATAATAAATAAAAGAAAAAATTAAAGTAAATGGATAAAAATAAAAATGAATCCATGGTAAGCCTAAATTATTTGACGATATTAAATATGGAATACTCTTTAGTATATAGGCGGGATTATAAAATATAAACCATAAGCCAGAATGACCTTTAGCATAAAAAGTTCCATTCTTACTATAAAGCCATAGTAATGGCACAAATGATAATACAATAAAGATAAGAAGCGGAAATTTATGATAATTGAATTTATTAATAATTTTTTTGTAGGTAGCGTTAATCATTTAAGGTGGTGTTCAAAATTCTGTGTCAGTCAGTAAGTTTTAATGCTTAAATTTTATTAAAGTATAATTTAGAAATATTTGCAATAGTTTTTTAAAAAAAGATTCAATCAAGACGAGACCGTTCAATTTTCTGTGTCAGTTTAGTATAATTAAACTAACCCTTAAAATTGAACGGTTTCTAATTTAATTCTTAATATTAAATTATTGGTTCATTATATTATAATTGCTCGCCTCCGTTATCCTTTTATCTCTTCTTTTATCCTCTTCAAATCAGCTTCTACCATTTCTTTTATCATCTCCTCAAGTGTTGTACGACTCTTCCATCCTAAATATTTTTCCGCCTTGGAAGGATTTCCGATAAGTATTTCCACTTCCGCGGGTCTAAACAGTTCTTTATCAATAACAACATAATCTTCGTAATTCAAACCTAAATAATCAAATGCTATTTCGCACATATCCCTAACCGATGTGGTTCTGCCGGTAGCTATGACAAAATCTTCCGGTTTATCATGTTGAAGCATAAGATACATTGCCTTTACATAATCCCTTGCATGGCCCCAGTCTCGTTTTGTATCGATGTTTCCTAAACTAAGTTTGTCCTGCAAACCGAGCTTAATTCTTGCGGCGGTATATGTGACCTTTCTTGTAACGAATTCAAGTCCTCTTATTGGAGACTCATGGTTGAAAAGAATACCCGCGCATGCAAACATATTGTAAGACTCCCTGTAGTTTACAGTCATCCAGTGAGCATAAAGTTTAGAGACGCCGTAGGGGCTTCTCGGGTGAAAAGGGGTGGTTTCAGACTGGACGGTTTCTTTAATCTTGCCGAACATCTCCGAAGTGGACGCCTGATAAAATTTTATCGAAGGATCAACGAGTCTAATAGCTTCCAACAGATTTAACGCACCGATAGCGGTAACATTTGATGTCAATATGGGCTGCTGCCATGAGGTGCCGACAAAACTCTGAGCCGCAAGATTATAAACCTCGCCCGGTTTATAATCTTTAAGAATTCTTATAAGGGAACTTAAATCCAAAATATCTCCATCAAGCAGTTTAACTTTATCGGCGATATTCAAATAGGATAGTCTTTCAATATTTTGGGTGGAAAGCCTTCTTATGATACCAAGGACATTATAGCCCTTAGAAAGTAAATATTCGGCAAGATAAGCTCCGTCTTGACCCGTTATGCCGCTGATTAAAGCCGTTTTCATTTGTTTTCCTCCTTTACCCAATAATTATATATATCTAAAAGACTTAAATCAATATCATAATTTATCTTAAAACCAGTATCGTTTTTAAGCTTAGAATTATCACCATATATTTTAATTATGTCAATAAACCTTAACCTTTGAGTGTCGGTTTCTATGCTTATATCCCTTCCGGTGAAGGATATAAGCCTTTCCAAGATAAAAGATATTTTCAATGGTTTTCCTGAGCATACATTATAGATTTCTCCAGATATTCCTTTGTATAGCAAAAGAAAATATGCCTTGATCACATCCCTGACATCTAAAAAGTCTCTATATGTATTTACATTACCTGTTTTTATGATGGGTTCTTTTTTATTTAGTGAAATTAAAGCACACTGGCGGGCAAAACCGGAAATCGAAAAAAGATCGCTTTGATGCGGACCTATATGATTAAACGGTCTTGCAATAACTATATCCAAAGAATAAGCATTTGTATATTGAATACACAGAAGCTCTGCCGCGCCTTTACTTGCCGCATAAGGATTCTTAGGACTCAACGGCTGGGTTTCTTTTAACGGAAGGTTGTCTTCTTTAAACTTACCATAAACATCTCCTGAACTCACATATAAAAGCCTGCCGTTAAAAGAATATTTTTTTAAAGTTTCTAAAAGATTAAAGGTACCGTAATAATTAATAGCTATGATTTTTTTAGGATTTCCAAAAGAGCTTGGTATAAAACTAATGGACGCCAGATGAATAATATATTTTGGCTCTTTTTCTTTTATTATATCTTCGATGGATTGCAGATTCAATAAATCAAGGTAATAAAAATCTTTATTTTTGGATGGACATGAATTAATTAGGCTAAATTCCTTAAAAAAACCGTTTCCAACCTCGTCTTTAATAGATGGGTTGTTTATAATATTAGTTCCTACAAAACCGGAAGCCCCTATTATAAGTATATTAGGCATATATAAATGAATTTAAAAGTTAAGAATATATATAAACTATGGTTATAGTTAAATTAATTAATAGCAAATTTTTAATGTTATTTTATATGCCTTAAGCGAGATTCATTATTGATAATTCATTTTTTGCACAATTTGATATATCATATTTTTTTACAATTTCGAATCCTAATTTTGAGTAATAAGTTAATAAATTTTTATCATTTAATAATTTAATAATTTTCTCTGCGAATTGGACAGTATTTGAAAAATCAACATACATAATTGAATCTCTATATATTTCTCTATAAACATCTAAATTATAGGCAATAACAGGAATGCCAAGAGCCATTGTTTCGGCAATTGATAAACTAAATCCTTCTTCGTGACTGGGAAATACAAACAATTTGCTTGATTGTATAATAGAATACATATCATAATTATTTTTTACATAACCAAGTATGTCAATACTATCTTCAAGGTTCTTAGATTTTATTAGTCCCAGTAGTTTGTTAGTAGTTTCCGGAGCTCCCGAGCCAATAATCGCAAGTTTGGTGTTATTTATATTCCTACAAACCAAATCCCAAATTTCTATAAGGTCATGTATTCCTTTAGATTCTATTAGTCTGCCAACAAATACTGCATCATAATTAGTACAATCTTTATGTTTTTTATTTTGAATATTATTTAGATTAACGCCCGGATATATTATTTCAATTTTTTTTTCATTAAATCCTTTTTTCATTAAATATTTTTTGACGTCATTATTTATCACTATAATTTTATCCGATAGTAATTTAATTAAAAAAAAACTCAAATTTTGTGCGCAGGATGAAATTTTTCTATGAGTGGGTATTATATGATATATTTTTTGTACCCACATAACTTTTTTATTATGTAATTTATAAAAAAATATAGGAAGCACATCGGGCAAAAAATCGGATGTCCCATATAAAATGTCATCCTTTTTTAATTTTATTCTTATAAACAATGCGTTAAACCCTCTATATAAATAAGAAAGAACTATGCTTTTAAAATATTTTCTTTTATCCGTAACAATAAAATTTACATCGTCGCAGTATTCTAAAACAAGGTTTTTACCTAACTCTGAGGTAATGACGGTTATTTCAGCATATTGATTAAAATATTTATAAAGTTCTAAAAATATAACATCTCCGCCACCTTTTCCAAAAGTATAAGCGTTCATAAAGGCAAACATTCTTTTATTTGATTTTTTATCATTTAACATAATTATTTTTTATTTCTTACCCCGTATAATTCAAATGCATAATCAGGCAAATAATATGTAAACAATCGACTTATGCCTACTATTATCGTCCAAAAGAATACCGGTTTTCTTACCCAAACTATTTCATTTTTTATATTTTTCTGTTCGCTATATAAAAATTTCAACCCTGCTGACCCATAAACTTTAAATGATAAATCTTTTAACTCTTTAACATAAAAGCCGCATATGTGATTTTGTAATGGATTTGAGTCATATTCTAATTGAGGTAAAAAGCCGTTAGGCGTCGTGATTATAATCTTTTTTTTTGCCCATTTGCTTGCTTTCTCAATTAAATTTAAGGCGTCATTTTTATCAAGATGCTCGATGATTTCTACCATTATCACGGCATCAAAAGAGTCTTCTTTAAAATCAACATTTAATACATTCTCATTTATATATTCAGAATGTATATTTCGTAGTTTTGATGTTTCCAGCGAAGGTTTAAAGGCTTCAACTCCCACGCTATATTCAATTGATTTACAATATTGTATAGGGGAATCTTTTCCGCATCCTATATCTAAAACAGATTTACAATCTTTTAGGTCTCTTTTTAAATTGTAGACCGTAGTATGAAATATTTTTTCTAAAAGTTTATTATGATATAGTTTAGAATATAATCTATCTCTAATATTGTATTCTGACATTTAACATCTCCTTGGCAAGTATATTATTTTTATACCACGATATTAATTTAATTAATAACCATTTTGGTATAATTAAAGAACCTAATGTATATGTCCAGAATTTAACAGATAGCAAGTTTTTAGGTCTATATTTTACATAAATTATGATTTCTCTGAGATAATATTTTGTTTTTCCAAAATTCTTAATCTGCAAAATACCTTCAATCTTTTTAGATGAATCATTAATTAATAATTTTCTTAAATTATCATATTTTTTATCATTAAAAATATTATTAAACATATCAACCCAAGATTTTAGAGGAGAAACTTCATAAATTGAAGAAACATGGATGCATTGAGAGCCTTCGGTTCTAACTGCGACTATGTAATCATTTAAATATACTGCCTTATATTTTTTTATAATACTTAAAAATGGATAAATATGAGATACAAAAACATCTTTCTGAAATGGGACGTCAATGTAACTTTTGCGGTATGCAAGCCCTGAAAGCTGACCTAAGGAACTCATTAAATGGCAAACCTGATTTCCATCGTATATATTTATTATATCAAATGGCTTATTACTCATAGGTATGGCGCTATGTCTAATTCCATGATTGAAATTGTTTCCGTCAAACTGGTAATACGCTCTCCCCACAACACCTATTTCTTCGCTGATTTTAAAAGCTTTATATGTTTTTAATAAAGCGTCTTTTGCAAGTATGTCATCCTGGGCCATTAGATATACAATATCACTGTCCTTTGAAGATAATAAACGAGCTTTCTCTAAATTAGAAGGATAGCCCAAATTTATATCATTTTTAAATATTTTTATCCTGTTATCTTGAATATCTTTTATTATATCAATGGTATTATCAGTTGAACAATCATCGCATATTATTATTTCAAAATTAGAAAGGGACTGCCTTAGAACACTATTTATCGCCTGTTTTACCCATTTTGAACCGTTATAAGTTGGCATTAAAATACTGAATTTTAAATCTTCCATATGCTTACCCCATAAGTTTAACATTATAATTTTTTATACTTTAACCCAATCGCAATAAAATATGCATAATAGTAATTAATAATTATGATACTAAAACCTCTCATTTTAATATTCAATTTTCTCAAAAAATCTCTATTCCGGGAATGGCGGTAACAAATTTACCGCCCCAATCCCTTATATAACTATGTTGTTTTATTATTTCATCTTTCAAATTCCATGGAATTATTATAATAAAATCAGGGTTTTCACTTTTAATTTTATCAGGGTGAGATACAGGAATATGACTGCCTGGTAGAAATAAACCCTGCTTATAAGGCGAAATATCGGAAACAAAACTTATAAAATCTTTTTTTATGCCGCAATAGTTTAAAAGAGTATTGCCCTTTGCCGCCGCTCCATAAGCAATTACTCTTTTATTATCTTTTTTAGTTTTTAATAAAAACGCTAATAAATTATATTTGACTTTATCGGCAGATTTTTGGAATCCTTTATATCCCTCAAGATTATGCAAATTTGCATCCATTTCCTTTTTGATCAATCTTTCAATGTTAGACGATAAACTTAAAATCTTATTTTCTAAATGCGTTGCATAAATCCTTAATGACCCGCCATGCGTCGGCAGCTCTTCCACATCATATATTTTAAGTTTGCGCGATTCAAAAATTCTTTTAACGGCAAGAAGCGAGAAATACGAAAAATGTTCATGATAAATGGTATCAAATTGATTATATTTAATGAGATTTAAAACATGAGGAAATTCCATAGTAATGGTACCTGTTGTTTTTAATGCTATCTTTAGTCCCTCAACAAAATCATTAATATCTGGAACATGGGCTAAAACATTATTGCCTAATATAATATCCGCCTTGGGAAGCGTTTTAGCTATATTAGAACCAAAAAATTCTTGAATAACCTCTATCCCTCTCTTCTTGGCCACATTTGCAGTATTTGCAGTAGGTTCTATGCCAATATTAGGGATATTTTTCTCGTTAAAAAATTGGAGCAGGTAACCGTCGTTTGAGGCAATTTCTATAACTTGGGAATATTCATTAAGCTTAAGTCGATTGACGATCATATCTACATAGTTTTTTGCATGTTCTACCCATGTTTTTGAGTACGAACTAAAATAGGCATATTCATTGTTGAATATATCACAAGAGCTTTTATACTCGTCCACCTGCACCAAAAGGCATTTTTCGCAAACAAAAAGCTTAAGCGGATAATAAACTTCCGGCTTATTAAGTTGGTCTAACTTTAAAAAAGAATTCGAGGGAGGGGAACCTACTAAATCTACAAATTCAAAATCTAATTTACTTCCGCAATGCCTACATTTCATAATAGTAAATCACTCCAGTTTTATTAGTTAGATTTTATAATAAATTCATAAAATATCAATAATGAATTTCTTTATAAAACATATCTTAAGTCATATACTTTTTTATTTTTAAATATATACTGTTTCTCTTTAAACTCTTGCCAGCCAGTAACAATCACAAGTATATCAGACTCACCCGCTATAGCGTCCAGCGAATTAAAATAATTAATATTAAGTTGCTGATATGCATTTTTAAAAATTTCGTTTGAAATAGGGTCAAACGCATTAATATTTTCAAATCCTTCATTCTTAAGCAGAGATATTATGTCAAACGCTGGGGACAATCTTATATCATCGGAATCAGGTTTAAAAGATAAACCAAGGATACCTATCTTTTTAGTTTTTTTATTTTCTTTATTTATTTTTTTTACATAATATTTTTTAATATAATCATTAATAACAAGGTTAGACTTAAGCATATCGGGTTCATAACCTTTTTTACGGGATAAGCAAGCTAAAGCAGATGTATCCTTGGGCAAACAATACCCTCCATAACCGCATCCGGGATAAACATAAGATGACATCCCAGCCGGAGAACCGCACCATCTTTTATCCATGTGCAGTATCTTAAAAGATTTAGGTATATCAATGCCGCCTATTAAATCGGCTATTATGGACATTTCATTGGAATAACTAATAAGAGTTGATAGAAGGGTGTTAGATAAATATTTTATAAATTCTCCGGTATTGTAAGAAACAACATATAAAGGTGCATCAAATTTTTCATAAACCTTTTTAATTATACTTTCGCTTTGCTTATCTTCAACGCCAATAATAATTCTGTCTGGATTGATAAAATCATCCCATGCATAACCTTCTCTTAAAAATTCGGGATTATTTGCAAGACCGATGTCTTTCCCAATAACTACGCTCTTTTTTTCAAGATAAGGTTTTATAATATCTTTAGTGGTGGAGGGAGGGATAGTTGATTTTATAACAAGAACTTTAAAACTTTTAATGTTAATATTCAAAAATGATTCGTCTATCGCATTGAACAAATGATCTAAAATTGCATCGCCGTTTCCAGATTGAGGGGTGCCAACGCAGAAAAATATTGCCTCAGCCTCTGATACAACTTCTTTCATGTTAGTACATATTCTAAATTTATTTCCTAAGTATTTGTTTAATTTTTCTTTTAAGAATGGTTCATAAAATGGAATTTCTTTTGAAACAAACATATTTAATTTTTTATCATCTATTTCATATCCTCTTACATTAAGACCTTTTTCGCAAAAACCCAAAGCGGTAGTTAAACCGACAAAACCCAAACCAATAACAGCTATATTCATATCAATTCACTCTCTTTCTCATATTTTAAGAATTCTAAAAATTTATAAACCCCTTCTTCTACATGAATTATTGGACTATAATCTAGTATGTTTCTTGCTTTATCAATAGTAGGACGCCTTCTATTTGGATTATGTATCATATAGTTATCGTCTGGGGGTTTTGTAAATATTGCGTTCAATTTTTTTCCGAAAATTATTTCAGCATTTTTAAGATAAATTTCCGAAAGCTCTCTTATGGATATTTCAGGCTTATCAATTCCTATATTAAAATAATCAAAATTATCATGGCTTATTACCTTTAAATATCCTGTTATGGCATCGGCAATATAACAAAAGGTTCTTGTGGGAGTGCCATCCGAATAGATATAAATATCTTTTTCCTCTAAAATACTCTTAGCAAAGTCGGCGGGCGCCCTTCTATCATCCAACTTCATACCAGGTCCATAATTATTAAATGGTCTTGCAATTCTTACGGGTATATTATATTTCAACGAATAAAGATAACACAAAGTTTCACCAAATCTTTTTGCTTCATCATAACAGGCTCTCGGACCTATTATCGCAACATTGCCTCTATATTCTTCATCCGTAGGTATGTATTCAGGAATGGGATCTCCATACACCTCACTGCTTGAAAAAAATAATAATCCTTTTATCGGTTTATCAATGTAAAAATCTAACAGTTTTCTTACCCCCCAGACATTAGCATCCAATGTTTCTATGGGATATTTTCTATAAAAAGTTGGTGAAGCAATCGAAGCCATGTGAATAATAATGTCTGCACTCTTCGCGCCAGCGATACTTTCAATATTATCTTTGGAGATATCAAAATTTATTATGCTAAGAAAATTCTCGTTGCCATTAACAATAGAATCAAACCAATACGGTTTGCCTACTATAAAATTATCGAAGGCTATAATAGATCTAATGTTAAAATCATTCCTAAATTTTAAGAAAAAATTCAAAAAATAATAACCTAAAAAGCCTGCGCAACCGGTTATCAAAATATTAGAATTTTCAAAGAATTTTTTCTGTTTATTATTTAAATTATTAAATATGTATTTTAAATCTTCTTCTATAATTTTATTGGTCACTATACTCTATTCTCCACTGTCATAAATAATTTAAATAGTTTTCTTCCGTTCGTTGTAACGCCCAACGCATCGGTTTTTATTTATAAATTCTTATTCCTGTAAATATCTACCAAATTTTCCATTTCGCCTTGCCTTCTTCCCAAAGTTGATTTAATTGATTTTTATCTCTCAATGTATCCATGCATTTCCAAAAACCGTCATGCTTATATGCCATCAATCCGTTATCTTTTGACAAATTAATAAGCGTCTCTTGTTCAAAGTTCGTATCGTCCTGATTTTTAATATATTTTAATATTATTGGTTCACAGACCATAAAACCGCCGTTAATCCATGAATCATCCCCTTTTGGCTTCTCGACAAAAAGTTTTACTTGATTATTTTTTGACATATTAATTATGCCATATTTACCTTCAGGTTGCACTGCCGTGATAGTGGCTGTTTTGCCATGTTTTTTATGAAATATTAATAGTTCTTCTATATTAACATCTGATACGCCATCGCCGTAAGTAAGCATAAATGTATTATTACCTATAAATTTTTTAGCTCTTAATATCCTGCCGCCAGTCATAGTATTGAGTCCTGTATCAAGAAGCGTAACCTTCCATTTCTCGCTATTATTATTGTGAATTTCTGTTTTGTTCGTAGCTAAATCAATTGTCACATCACTTTGATGAATAAAATAATTAGCAAAATACTCTTTAATAAAATAACCTTTATATCCAAGTAAAATTATGAAATCATTAAAACCGTAATGCGAATAAATTTTCATAATATGCCAAAGCATGGGTTTACCGCCAATTTCCACCATTGGTTTTGGTCTGCTGTCGGTTTCCTCACTTAAACGAGTTCCAAATCCGCCTGCTAAGATAACAACTTTCATTATATCTCCCCCCCATGGTTATTATTTTAAGCATCAACCCAGATGTCATCCATACTATTCTTCATTCTTATTTAGTAATTTTTCTCTTAAATATCATATTTTTTAAAAAAACAATCCCCACGCTAAATCTTAAAAAGTACATGCCTAAAGTTAAAATAGGATGCTTAAATAACTTCTTCCATTTACCATTTTCTATAAAAACACCGAAGTACCGATATCTTACCCCAAATTGCTTAATTATGGCAGGGTCACATTCCCCCCATTTTTTAATGTAAGCATCGAATGAAGCCATATAATAATTTTTCTTATCGATATATTTCTTAAAATTAAAATCGCTCTCATTATGAAACAGGATGGGCATATTTTTATAATTACAACTTATGCCGTGTTCTTTGAGAAAAGCAGAAAAATTTTTCTCCCACTCTATAACTTTAATTTCACTTAACTCTACACTTTTGGGTAAATCAATATCTTCTGCGATGCTCAATTTACCCAACTTTAATAATTTTTTATCTATGTCCCAATCCTCCACGCCTATTATAGCCGGATCAAATCCACCCGATTTTATAAAGGCATCTCTTCTTATAAATCTCACGGAATCAATTACCGTTCCATTATAAAAACTTCTCTCAAATCTTCTAACCTTGCCCCAAAACCCTTTACCTAACACAATTTCTGGGGTATATAAACCGACAATATCTTGTCTTTGTCTCATATTGCTAACGCATGAAGACACAAAAGACGGGGATAATATCATATCGGCATCTATATGCATAAGATATTTTCCTCTGGAAACTGAAACGCCGTAATTTCTTTTAATTGCTCTTTCAGGCCCATTAATATAAATAAAATCGGTGTATTTTTTAGCTATTTCTCTTGTTTTATCAATTGAGGTGGCATCGTCAACCAAAATAATTTCAATATTCTTATAATCTTGTAAACATACAGATTTTAAACACATGTCTATATATCTTTCACTGTTCATAGTGGGCAACACAACCGATACCAACTCATTTTCTATATCAATAGGAGTAATCATTGATTTTAAACTATCCCCTTTTTCTATTATTCCCTAAAGTTATATTTTACACTATCAAAAAATCATAAAATTTGCTAATTAATAAATTTTTATTTTTATTAAATTTATAAATATTGGATAAGCAACGCACGATAAATAAATTAATCTGGTGCAACATAATTTGATTATTAAATTTTAATTTACAATATGAATATAAAAACAAACATCAAATGATTAACAATTATTCTTTCTTTTTTTCCTGAAATCCATGAAGTGTGCCGCAACTTTCTTGCCTGCCCTCAACATGAACTTCAGGTCTGCCGCATTTCTTATGGAAATTACTTTTCGGGCTATAAATGCCGGATTTAACGCTGCCGAATATAACCCCTGCGTGAATTTTAAGACATCATTATTATCCACGGGACTTTTCCAGACGGACTCTTTCATATCGTACCTATCCCAATCTTCCGTTAATAGCCAACCTTCTTTCCTTGCTTCAACAAACAAAGGGGTGCCTGGATACGGAATAACGATAGTAGCCTGAAGCGAGTCGAGATAACCTTTTTTAAACAAATATTTTGCAAAATCAATAGTTTTTAAAGCTTCTTCTTTGGTTTCCCACGGATAACCGACCATTGTAGTAATATGTGGTTCCAATCCCGCCTTTTTAGCCGTCTTAACAGTTTCTTCTATATCGGATACTTTTATGCCCTTGTTGAGCTTATCGAGTGTAGTTTGCGTCATAGACTCAAGACCGATAAGGATAAATCTGAAACCTGCCCTTTTTAACAGATTCCAATCTTCCTGCTTTAAAGCCCCTACCCTCATATTGCAGCCCATTACGACTTTTTTATTATATCCTCTTTCTATCATTCCGTTGCAAAATTCTTTAAGCCAGTCTCCCGCCGGAAAACAGCCGCTGTCGTCGAATATCTCTTTAACTTTTAACTCCTCTATGAGTTTTCCTATTTCATCAAGGTGTCTTTCGGGATATACGGACCTGAATTTTGCACCGGGAAATAAGGTCGTCCATGAACAAAAACTACATCTTCCGTACCAGCAGTCCCTTCCAGCCATTACATATGTGCCGGGGGTATATTTGAAATTTCCGTTCTTATAAGCGTACAAATGCCATTTGGTTAACTTTCTATCTATGTAAGGCAGGTCGTTAAGGTCGTTATTAAGCTCAAACCTGCCGGTATTAAGTATTTTTCCGTTGTCTTTGTAATATATGCCTGAAGTTTTTAATGATTCTAAAGCTGAATGTTTTGATAAATTTAAATAAGAACATAAACCGTAAAGCGAAAAATCGTAGTCTCCTCCCGTAATTATGAAATCGGCTTCCGAATTTAAAAGGGATTCTTCAGGCAGGGCGGTAACATGGTCGCCCATTAAAACGACTTTAGGAGAATTACTTTCGTAAAGTCGTTTTATATCGGATATTATTTTCCAGTGTCTTTTGACGACAGGTGTCTTTGTTTCTATAGCAACTACATCGGGTTTTTCATTTTTCAGCCTTAAAAGCCATTCATTATACGAAAGCCCTTCGGCTATGCCGTCGTCCCATACGACATCGAAACCGTTTTTATTTAATAATGTAGCTGCATAAGCCGGGATAACAGGATAAATAAATGTAGGGTCTTTAAACCACTGAAATTGCCGGTTTTGAGTTAAAAGAGGAACACCCTTTTCTGATTCTAACGGCGGAAACGATATCGAAATTTTCATTGTTATTAAATTTATTTACCTTAGCTTGCTTTTAAGTTCTTTCACAAATACAAAGCCGTAAAAAAATCTTAGGCCGTACCAGATATGCGTCAAAACAATATAATAAAGTGATACCAGCGATATTTTAAAATCCTTCACTTTTCCGTTAATATCAAAGAAAGCGTATATTAATGCCCCTGCATATAAAACAAAGCCGAAAGCCAAATAATATGCTAATCCGCTAAAGAAAAACAGGGAAACAATAAACAAACATAAGTATAGCACAAAAAATACTGGAATGAAATATAAAAGTTTAAAGGATGTTTCGGGGTATCTTTTTGCAAAAAACCCCCTGTGAAGTCCGTAATTGCCGATCTGCTTCAAATGGCGCAATAAACCGGGCCTCCTGTGATGCCATACCACAACATCCGGAGCATATAATATCGTGCCGCCTTCCTTTATTATCTCGAGACATAGCTTAGTATCTTCGCCAGGCCAGTATTCCGATTTAAATCCGCCTATTTTCGTAAAAATACTCTTTCTAACAATAAGGTTGACGGACGGCCAGTCGTCGATTTCTTTTGTTTTACCTTTAGAATAATATCTTTCGGGAATACCGCCGCCTACTTTAGTAAGAAAAACAGCCCCGGACACCTTTTGAAGAAAACTGTCATTTGAAGGCGTTATTGCCGGACCGCCGATAGCTGCAATTGACTGGTCTTTGAAATAAGGCAAGGTTTTTCTTATCCAGTCTTTTTCTGGATAAGAATCGTCGTCAAGGAAAAATAAAAGTTCTCCATTAGCATTTTCGGCGCCTATATCCCTTTTTATCGCGGGAGAAACTCTGCCGGTGGAAATTATTTTTATACCTTGAAAATCCTCTGGAACAGGCTCGTCCGGCAAAACTATTATTTCGTAATTTTCATAATCAATGGAAAGTAGGTGCGGATACGACTCTAAAAAATAATCATTTATTCGAACAAGCGGGATTATGATAGAAATAAATATATTTTTTTCCATATTATATTTTAATTGTTCTTTATAGGTATTATATCTTGAATATTATACAAAAACCTCTTTAGTAAAAGATATAATTCTTCATGAAAAGCATATATAGATAAAACGAGCATTAACGCCCAACCGGTTATCATAACGGTTAAAATTATTTCCGTTAGGGAATAATGAATCAGATAAAATAATAATATCTCGAATAACGAAAACAAAAATATTGGAATTAATATCTTTGAATTATTGACGGCCATAAAGTAATTAATAAAGATATTTATAAAAGCAAAAGGAAACATGCTTAAACCGTATAATGTAAGTAGCGGAGCAGAACTTATATATTTTACACCCATAAGAAGTGAAATTATTTTATCCGGAAATAATATATAAAATATTTCGAGAAATGAACATAATACAAACGTAATAGTAATACTTTTGAGTAATATATTTTTTGTTTTATTGTTTGTTGCATGCGCATGAGAAACTTCGGGAAACATAACTAGTACAATAGCCGATGGAAAATAAAGTATAATCTTTCCGAGTATATCTGCAACTGAATATATTCCTACCTCATGATTCGTAAAAAAATGTTTTACTATTATTAGATCAATATTAGTGAATAATGTATAAAAAAGTAACATAAAAAATAGTGATAAAAAATAAAATCTTCCGGTTTTTAAAACGTTTCCTTCCGTTTTATCTTTAACCTTATATTCCTCTTCAACTATTCCCTGCCTGTGTTTTAAATATAAAAATAGAACGACAGCCGCAGCGGCGATAATAAGCAACGGTGAAACTGCAACCGAAAATAAAGCTCCGGCAACTTTTAAACCGGCATATACTAACGCAATTGCCAAGATAAATTTAATAATCGAAGATAGGGCGGAAAACAGTCCTAAAGATAAATACATTCTAGAGCCCTGAAGGCTGCCCAATAGTAATGAAAAAGGAAATATAAGAAAAATGGCCAGTCCCGTTATAATATAATAAAAATAAGAATCTATTTTCATAAACTTCATTAAAAAGGGTATACAAATAATAAAGATTACCAAGAATAAACAATCATATAAAAAAGTTTTTAAAATAGTATATTTTATAAATTTTCTTGCCTTAGTAATATCACCAACTGCAAGATTATTCGAAATATTTTTGGCGGAAAAAGCGGTTAATGCGCCGGACGGAATAGAGGTTATAACAAGTAAAGACAGCAGTGCGTTTAACGTGCCGTAATTGGAAACGCTGAGGCTTCTGCTCATAGCAATCTGAAAAAGATAATTAAAAAAATTACCTGCCATTACAAAAAAGAAAATCAGCGCGCTATTAAAAAAAAGCCTGTCGAAAGTTAGCCTTTTAGCTAAGCTTTGTATTTTACTTGTCATAATATTTTGCTAACTTCATTCTATACCAAATAGCCAACGTATCAATCCAAATATCTATTATATCTTTTATTCGAATACGTCCAATATTATTGTTTCTTGAATAAACAATTGTTATAGGAACTTCTGCAATTTTATATCCTTTACGAACCGCATTTGCAAGTATTTCAACATCAAAGGCATATTTCTTACATAATATCTTAGGAAATATTTCATCGAGAACATCGCGTCTGAATGCTTTAATACCGGACTGAGTATCTTTAACGGGCAGACTAAATAATAACTTTATGATAAAGTAATAGCCGGTACTTAATATCTTCCTTGAAAAAGGATAAACCAAGTTAGACTCCTTATGCCGTTTAGAACCTATGGCAATCTCCGAAGCGTTATCCCTCATCGCCTTCAATAAATTTCCGACCTGAAACGGAGCAATTTCAAGATCGCTGTCTAAAAATACTATTATATCTCCTGAAGCATTTAAAAAACCATTTTTTAGAGCAAAACCTTTTCCCATGTTAATTTTATTTTCTATAATTTTTATCTCGCAGTGTAAAGAAGAAGCTCTTTTTATTTCGTCTATACTATTATCAATACTTCCATCATCTATTACTAAAATTTCAAAAGGAAATCTAAATTTTTTAAATGTATGCCATGCTTTTATGAGATTATCAAAAATTCTATCGCCTTCATTGTAGGTTGGCATTAATATAGATATTTTCTTTTTATAAAGTTTCATTATATTTCATTGAATATTTAATGTTTGCACATCTTCTTTAATAGAATATTTTTTTATTTGATCCTGAATTATTAATAATCATCTTTAGCAAAACAAATTAAATAAGTTTTACCTACCTATAGAATAATATTCAAATCCTTTTTTTATCATTTCTCTTTTGTCGTAAATATTTCTTCCGTCGAATACCGCAGGGGTTATCATTGCCGCTTTAATTTTATCGAAATCCGGCACCCTGAAATCGTTCCATTCCGTGGCTACTATAAGTCCGTCCGCACCTTTAACCGCAT
>JAJZVN010000119.1 GCA_021845685.1 bacterium | reverse complement strand
ACCCGATGCCTTAATCGGCGCCACATCCCTTTATTATAAAATACCTTTATTTACTTATAACAAAAAAGATTTTAATTTTATAAAGGAATTAAAATTATACTAATATTTACATAAATAATAACCAAAGCTTTAATATTAAAACTAACATGAAGGGTCATGCCGTTATCAATAATGGCGAGTTGCTTGAATTGCTTAAAAAGTTGGGAATATGCTATAAAAGATATAAGCACAAACCAATATATAATGTTGCAGATGCAGAAAAATATGCAAAAAATATTGACGGCGCTCATTGTAAAAATCTGTTTTTAAAAGACGCGGAAGGGAAACTGTATTTGGCTGTTACATTAGAGAAAAAGAGAATTGACCTTAAAGGCGTGTCAAAGCAGATTGGAGCTAAACGACTATCGTTTGCTTCGGATGATATGTTAGAAAACGTACTAAATATTAAACCGGGCGGGGTTACTCCTTTTGCGTTGATAAACGATATAAATAAGCATACTGTTGTGCTCTTTGACCAAGATATATTGAAGGAAAGAAAATTAAGCTTTCACCCGCTTGTTAATACTGAGACGATAACTATTAGCACGGAAGACATTTTGAAGTTTATAAATTACTGCGGGCATAAATTGATTTCTATTGAGAATCCTTTCAAAGAATTAATGACCCCGCCGGAAAAACAAGTCCGGAAAATAGGGTTTAAAATAGAAAAACAATAACCGCCTTTTACGGAAGCGTTAGATATTTCGTGTCAGTCTGATTTTTTATTGGTTAATTAGTAAAAATTGTATAATACTTTTTGTTTGTAAATTAAAAATATTAATCGCCAGCGTAAAAGTTGATTAACCGGTCAGATAAATTGAGATATAAAAACCTTAATGAATAGTTTTGAATTTCTCTATGAATTTTTCGGTGGTTTCTACAAAAGCCTTTGCCGATAAAGAAAGGTTATCTAAAGATTGCGCCGCTAACGCAATTTTTCTTTTTATTTCCGGTTTTATAGGAACGGAACATATTCCGCTGTAATTAAGCGGAATTGCAAGATTAGGAATAACGGCAACCCCGATACCTTCCCTGACCATTTCAATAATAGTGCCTATGTTGCGCGCTTCTATATTTTTAATTTCTTTCGTCTTCTTTATAGAATTCATTAAATTAGATGTTACCAGTATTCCGCAACTCGACCCCTTGAAAGTTAAAAGAGGTTCATTGGATAGTTCTTTTATACCTATGCTTTTTCTGTAACACAACGGATGTTTTTCGTTAAAAACTCCGAACATTTTGTCTTCTAAAAGCTGGACGAATTCAAGTCCTTCTGCGGGAAGCACTACAAAGCCTATATCGATAGCGCCTTTTAACAGCCAATCCGTTACTTCCAAATCGGTTCCTTCAAACCATGAAACTTCTATTCCTGGATATTTGCGTTTGAATTCCTTTAAAATTCCAGGCAAAATTCTTACGGAAACGCTTTGAAAACATCCTATTTTAAGACTGCCGACCTGTAAATTTTTTAATGCAGATATATCTTCTTTCAACCTGTCTATTCGGTTTAAAATATCTTTTGCATGACTATAAACTTTTTCGCCGGCCTCTGTAGGGGTAACGGTCTTTTTGTCGCTTTTAACTAATTTTATTTCAAGTTCGTTTTCAAGCGACGCTACGGAATGGCTCACTGCGGACTGCGTTATATAAAGAGCTTCCGCCGTTTTTGTGAAGCTTTGGGATTCTATTAGGGTTTTTAAAATATTCAATTGAGTTAACGTCATGAGTAAATAATCATTTTAATTATAAAAATTATTCATTTGATTCATTATAAATCAAATCTTATAATATATTCAAGATATATTCAGATTGATAACAATTCCATTATTATGATGTAAGACGGAGGTTTAACATGAAACTTAATTGGAATGCCGAAGATTACGCAAAAAATTCTCAATGCCAGTTGCAATTAGGCGAAGAACTTATCGAAAAACTTTCTTTAACCGGCAATGAATCCTTGCTAGATATAGGCTGCGGAGACGGAAAAATAAGCGCAAAATTATCTAAGATGCTAAAAAAAGGGGAAGTAGTCGGCATAGATGCATCCGAAAATATGATAAATTTAGCGTCGAAAGAATTTCCAAACGATAAATTCCAAAATCTGACATTTTATCGAATGGATGCAGGAGAGATTAACTTCTCTAAAAAATTCGATATTGCTTTTTCTAATGCTTGTCTTCACTGGATAAAAGAACATGGCGGCGTTCTTAGAAAAGTTCACGCCTGCCTTAAGCCGAAAGGCAGGATTTTATTTCAGATGGGCGGACGCGGCAATGTTTACGAAGTCTTAAATACCGTTAAATTAGTCCTGGACAAACCGGATTGGAGTAAGTATTTCAATAATTTCGTTACGCCGTATTATTTCTACGATATAAAAGACTATGAGATATGGCTTTCGGAAAATGATTTTAAGCCGGGACAATTAGAACTGATTTCAAAGGATATAAAATATGCAGGAGAAGAAAGTTTTAAAGGATGGCTAAGAACTACATGGTTTCCATTTACGGACTGCTTGCCGGAATCATTAAGGGAAACTTTTCTTGACGAAGTGTCGGAAGTTTATAAAATTAACCATCCGGTTGATAAATTCGGCAACATTCATGTGAAAATGATTCGCCTAGAGGTTGAAGCGTATGCCGTCTAAATCTAATCCAGTTATCCTGCTTAGAAATCTTTTGTCCGACGATATATCGATAATATCAGATTGGCCTTCTTATCAGCCATGCTTTAATGAACTTGATTATGCCTTAAGAAAACGAGGCTGGCTTTCGGAGTACTTTGGCAAGCCCGATACTAAGTGTTACGCCGCCGAACATTCAGGCGAACTAATTGGGTTTGCGATACTGTCCAAAACGTCTGAAACGGAAGCCGAGTTTAGAATTGCCTTAAAACCGGATAAAACAGGCAGTGGGTATGGCAGAATAATCACGTTAATGGTTTTTAACGATGGATTTATTAATATGAAAATTAACAGGATTCATCTTATAGTTAGGAAAAATAATCTAATGGCAATCCGCTTATACAAAAGCATCGGGTTTGCCGAAAGAGGCAAATGTATTAAAGAAATAAACGGTAAACATACAGCTTTTTTAATTATGGATATTTACTATAAACAATACTGCCAAAAATCAAAGGTGGAATTATGAAACGTGCTCTGCTAGTTATAGATGTCCAAAATGAATATTTTACGGGTAAACTGCCTATATCTCATCCTTTAGGTAGTTTTAGCAATATCCTTAGGATTATGGATGCCGCAATGGAAAATAAAATAGCGACGGCGGTTATCCAAAATTCAGCAATGTCTCCCGAATCGCCTGTTTTCAGAAAGGGAAGCCATGAATGGGAACTTCACCCAGAAATTGCAAAGCGGCACCGGGATATTTTGATTGAAAAGAACTTTCCCGATAGCTTTACAGGCACGATATTAGATAAATGGCTTAAGGATATTAACGCGGATACCGTTACGATAATCGGATATATGACCCAGAATTGCTGCGATTCTACGGCAAGGAGCGCATTTCATCGCGGTTACAACGTAGAGTTTTTGTCCGACGCTACTGGAACTCTTTCCATGACAAATTACGCCGGTTCCGTTAACGCCGAAGAACTGCACAGGGCTATATTAGTAACTCAGGTGCGGTTCGGCAAGGTAATAGGAACGGATGAATGGCTCTCAGGCTTAAAAGGCTGAATATATGATAAATTTTAATTAATCTAAATTTAAAGGATGCCTATAAATATGTCAAAGCGCTAGAACGTAAAATCCTACGACGATAACTTTAATTACGAGAAAAATGGTATCTGATTTATTTAATTTTTTTTTCAATAGTTTGGAATTTATTTAAAAAGCTGATAAAATAATAACATAATACATATAGGATTTTAATGCAAAATATAAAAGGCGTTCTAATATGGCAAATGCTCATATAAAGGAAAATATATTAAACCAGGTGGATAAACTACCGTACGATATGCAGCTTCGCGTTCTGGACTTTGCAAACTCGTTATCTCCCAAAGGCGTGAAGGGAGATAGTCTATCAAAATTCAGAGGGTCAATTTCTTCGGATGATTTAAAGCTTATTGAAAGCGCTATAATGGAAGGATGCGAAAAGGTTGACATGAATGAGTGGTAGGATAATTTTAGATACAAATATTATTATATCCTTGTTTAATGGAGATATTGAGATTTATGAATACATAAAACAAGCCGATGAATTTTCTTGCCGTCCATAGCGATTGGAGAGTTATATTACGGCGCGCATAAATCTTTAAAGAGCCGGCAAAACATTAAAAAAATAAATGAATTTATAAAGGAAAATATTAGTTATAAATTTATGAACTTGCCGTAATATTCTATTTTTCAAAAAGTATAAACCGCCATTGCGTTTATTGTATTTTGAATGCTCCTGCCGTTGCCGTAAACCTTATGATTGGCAATTTGGTTTTCGAATT
>JAJZVN010000118.1 GCA_021845685.1 bacterium | reverse complement strand
ATAAAAGGGGAAACGGAAAATTAGCGGGTTTTAATGCCGCCAGAAACGGCGGGAGATTTAAACTTCGCTATATAGACATAAGAAAAAATTAAAAATATATAAAACAAAGGAGAAAAAAAATGAAATATGAAAATTTCTTGAAAAAGTATAACGAAACAGTTAAAAAATTAGAGACAATTACTGAAAATATGGAAAAAGAATATCCTAATTTTTTAAAAGAAAATAAGGAAGAAGATTTTAAAAAACTCGAAGAATATTTTAAAACAAAAATTGCAAGGATTTGTTTTTTAAGATATGAAAACGAATATAACAATTGGGCTAATATGATATTAATTAACAATGAAATAAAAATTGAATTAAACTCAAGCGATTACTGGGAATACGGCGACGAAAAAGTTTTATACGAAGACGATTTTAAAAGAGATGATTACGAGATTTTTTCGATATTAGAAGATTTGTATTTTTCATACTCTCATATAAAAAAAGAATATGTTTAAGTTTTAATAATTTAAATTGCTCCCGCCCTTGACGGCGGGAGTTTAAAACTTCGCTATATATACATAAGAATAATAATAAAATAGGGGGTCAGAATGCTTTTAAAGATAGAAAATAAAGAACAGTTAAGGGAGTTAATAAAAAACACATCGTCGGGAACGAAAAAGATTCAATGGATAAACGAAAAAAACGAAATCGTTCAGAAAAGGATAGCTATTTCGACTTTCGGCTCTTTAATGATTATGTGGGAAAAGAGCAGGAGAAGAGGCATGCAATACGAAAGTGAAATTACGGAATTGATACAAAAAGGCATATTATATTTTGTATTGCCAAATAAAAAAGAAAAAAATATGACTGCGGCGGAAAAATATATATCCGAATTAAAAAAATGGGAAAAAGCAGTCGAAAAAAAGCATCCGAACGTCTGGAACGATTTATTAACGAAAAAGCTAACTCCAGAAAAAGAAGCGATTCTATTAAACGACGCTAACATAAAATCACATTTTGACGCTTGGAAGAAGGCGGGAGATATAGGTCTTAACCGTATATCTAAATATAAAACGACAACTTTAGATGCTTGGCGCATACCAGAATATCACAAAGCGGAAATTAAAAAAGCTTTGGACAATAAAGGCAAATATAGTTGTTCTTGGCGATATAAATATGATTGTTCCGTCGAAGTAAACGCAACTGAAGAAGTCCAAAGAGCTTGGTTTTCGCTTGAATACAAAGACTGCGGCAACGGGCATTACTATTTACTTTTAAATGAGAACTTGGCTATTTTTAGTGAGGACGATTAATAAAACGCATTGCGGACAACTTCGCTATTGATATAAAGGGGAAAAAATGGGAGGTAATAGAAAACGCGGATTTATGAGGGGAAGCGCAGCCGGAAGAAACGGTTCGCAAATATGGTATACAACCAAAAAATGGTATTGCGAGGTATGCAATAAAGAGCATAGCCCTGCCGTTGTAAGAACGCAATATCAGGGGAAGATAATGTGCGACAGGCAGTATTTTAAGTTAAAAGAAGAAGAATTTATGATGCGTTAAAATTAACAGACAGAAATTAAATTGCAAACTGTTTAACTAAATTTAAGGAGAATATATTATGAATGGAGCAAATAGTTTATTGTATGATTTTATCAATCAATTAAATGATGCTTTTGAACTCGAAGAAAGCGAATTTAACGAAGATTTTGATTCTCAAGAGTTCATGGCGGTTGATAGAGAAATAAACGACAGATTTAAAACTAAAATAACTGTTTTAGAAGATGAGTTTATAGACTACAATGATAAGCCTCTCTATTCTTATATTTTTGGTTTACAAAGCATAGGTTTAGATGAGATTGACGGCTATAATTTTGACAGAGACGAAGTTATTGCAGTTATTAAAAATTATTCCGAAAAAATTAAAAGCTTTGCAAAGAGCCAAAAAGAAGAATTAGAAAAACGGCTTAATGCTTTAACCGTTTTTGCGGAATAATAAAACGCTAATATCATTATTTAAAATAAAAAATAACTTTTTAAAAGGAGTCATTATGAACGGAAAAAGTTTAAAAGAAATTATAATTGCCATACAAAAAATTAAGGGCATACTATATCACGACATTATTGATGACGATTTAAACGATTACGCCTGTCTTCACGGCCCGGGAATTATGCCAAGCATAGAAAACGATAATCCTTTTATCAATATATATAAATACAAGAACGATATTGCAAAAGCTTACATAATTAACCATTTAGATACTATCAGAGCGGAATTTAAAGAATTTAAAGACAAGACAAAATATATTAGCGAACTAATAGAGAAAATGCTTGCTTCAGAAGAATTAGACGAGAATTTTGATAACATTGAAGCATTAATTGAAAATTTAGAGGTCTGGATAGACAAAATCGATATACAAGTATCCGGCGCCGGAAAAATCAAAATAAGCTACGAAATACCGGTAAACGACAGACTTGTAAGAACCATTAAGGACGTTGCGGAAGAAACCGGCTATTTATATAGCGGGGAGCAATTAAACGATGCAGTTTCCGCAATAGCCGAAAATATTCTTGAAAGGTATCTTGATACGGAATATTTAGATACAGATATTATTCAGGATACCATTCAGGATTATTTCGCGAAACAATAACTTCGCTATAAATATACTAATACAATTTAATTATTTTATATGGAGTGATTATGCGGGTCGAAAAGAGAGAGAAAATGCCGGAAAAAATTATAACCAGACTATCAAAGCCGTTAAAAAGCCTCGACGCAGGCATTTATAAGATTATAAGACAAAATAAGGACGACGGGACGGTAGATTTTTACGAGATAGAATTTTCCTTTCCTGAGTCTATGGGCGAAAGAGGATTTTTAAGAACGGCTTGTTTCGACGAACTGCCTGACATATCCGAAATTAAAGATTATTGTTTAGATGAAATAAAAGAATTTATAGAAGACAAAGACGACGATTTTTGGGCAGGCGCATATGAAGAACAGGCAGTTAAAATATTAAAAAACGTAATGCGGACAAAGATTTAATATGGGGGTTTTATGCCATTTACTAATTATTTTTTTAAAGAATGGAACTCAAGAAAAATCGTATTTTATTTCAGCAAATTCTCAAAAGGTGCAGGCATTCAAATTGACTTTGAAGAAAACAAGATTTTGGTAATTTGCAGGGATAGACAGGGATATTTCAAGTATATCGTGGATAATACGGGCGACCAAATGATTTATACCACAGAGGAGAGAATCAGCAATAAGGATTTTAAAGAGATAATCAAGAAATACAATATTACATTAAGAAAATAATTTCCGCCGTGCGGACAAACAAATAATAATCAATTATAAAAAGGAGAGAGGCATAAAATGCTTTTAATAGAAACCGAAGAATGTCAGGAGTGTAAATTTTATGAAGAAGGCGATGAATTTAATAAATGTAATGAAAAAAACATAAACGATTTAGAGCCTGGCGGAGTATTCAATTATTATGCTGACGATGTGGTAAATTGCGAATGCAAATGTCAGTTTTTTAAGAAAAGAAAATAACTTCGCTATAGATATAAAGGGGGTGAGTTGAAATGAGGTATAAAATATATCAAAAAGCCGAAAACGGGAATTTTATTTTATTAGGCAGGGCGGTTGAAAACATCGAGGACGACGAGGTATATTTCGCATATGAGAACGGCGAAGCAAAAGCTTTCGAGACGGGGGAGTTTTACGATATTTTCGGCAAGCCGTTTTTCGTGCTTGTAAATGCCGAAAAACAGGCGGCTTATATTTAAGGCAAGCAAATAACCTGTCTGGTTATCGGACAAAAAGGAGGATAAAAAAATGGATTTAAACGAAAAACATAAAGATTTATTCATACCTCAGTGGTTCGACAAGAGCCACTTCGAGAGTTTTCTTGATACTAAACTTACAGACGAACAATTTTCAAAGCTAAAATATCATTTATTAGACGGTTCGGGCGATTATCTTGCCGATTCAATATCCGAAACGGTCAGTATAATTTTGCACGAAATAAAGGAATCGTTTCCAGAAATTTTAAAATAAAATCAAGTTATTTCTTTTAATTTAAATTTAAGAAACGGAATCGTGATGTTAAAAACTTTTTTCTTCGCATTTATTATTTTAATAACTTTATCTTTAGGCTTTTACGCCGGTTATTTGCAAAGCGGACAAGCCAAAAAAATAACTAAAAAAAGAAACGTTGTCTGCCATGTCCGCAAAGCGGACTTAAAAGAAATTATTAAGTCGCAATCCCTTAAGGATATAAATAACAGGGTTTGCGGCTACAATAAATATTTATGTAATCCGGGCGCCGTTCTTTTAATGAGTAAATCAGTTAAAAGAGACTTTAGGAAACTTTATATTGCGGTTCTTTTAACCGAATCCGATGACTTTAAATTTAATAGAGGTATTTATAATAAGTACGATTATGGATATCCTCAGATAAATATAAAGTTTTGGACGCTTTCCAAAATACAAAAATTAGGCTATAAAATAAATT
>JAJZVN010000117.1 GCA_021845685.1 bacterium | reverse complement strand
CTATGCAGAAAGGAAAAGAGGAAGTCTCCAAAGGAGCCGAGATTGCAGGAAAGTCTGCCGAAGCCATCTCCAACATAAACTCTTTAATGCTCAAACTTAAAGAGATGATAACGCAGATTGCCACCGCTTCCGAGGAGCAGTCGCAGGTTAGCGAAGAGATATCTCTTTCATCCGAAGAAATCGTTAAAGCACAGGACAACGCGCAGGCCGGTTCCAGGCAGGTTATAGCCTCTTCGGAAGAACTTGGGAGAATGGCTTTGGATTTGTCAAATATGGTAAGGATGTTTAAGACGGTGTAAAAGTTTTTTTTAAAAAATTTGATTTTTTGAACTTTATGTTTTATAATTTAAATATGAGAGGTTTTATGTTTTCATCTTAACTCCTCGATGTAATGTCCTCCTAACCTGCCGGTTATCAACTACTTCCGGCAGGTTTTTTTAACAATAAAAATATTGACATTAAGGCGATTTTTATTTATACCATCTATCGATTGTTACGTTAATATTTTTCATCTATATTCCCCGATAGCTCAGCCGGCAGAGCAAGTGACTGTTAATCACTGGGTCGATGGTTCGAATCCGTCTCTGGGAGCCACTTAAATGCATCGTTATTTTACACTCTAAGATAAACGATAAATTCAAATATGGGATCACGACCGAAGGGAGTCATCCGTCTGGGGGAGACATTTTAAAGCATAGTAAAACCGCAATAAATAAGCGTTTAAAGCAAATATCCCTACAAAACCCACCTACAAAACCCACCTTGACATATTGTCTAAAATTTAATAAAATTTATGTAAATTTAATGAATTTTACATACAAAAACGCATTAAATAGCACCCATTAGAAATGCAAATAGAAAGATTATTAGAAGATGAAAGAAAATTCTTAGAAAAAATATCTCTTGCTTCTGATTTTGAAAGTATATTAAATTTATACAAAACATACTCAGAAAGCCCAATTTACGATAATAATTTGCGTATAATCAAATCTATTGCAGATAATAGATTTTCTGATTATATTGAATTGAAATTAGATCGAACTTTTCATACCGACGATGAAAAGACTGATTTATATCTTAAAAGTCTGTTTTCAAATAGCCATAATACACTTTTTTTATATAATAAACTCTTGGATGATGTTTCTTCTTCAAAATTAAACAAAGTTAAAATAAGACACGAAGTTATTTTAGACTCTAATGCAGTAACTTACCTTTGTGCCTATGTTAATTATTTAGACTCTGATAAATGTAAGGCTTTCAAAATGGATAGAAAAGATCCGTTAATATGTCAAAGAATGGAAAATGTGAAAAAATTTTTAATATTTGCTTTTTGATAAAGGAATAAAATTTAATTCAGATTTTTATATAACTGAGAGCTTAAAACAAGGAAAAAATAACCTTGATAAAATCGAAAATGCATTATACGGAATAACGTTATTGGAAAATGCAAATGTTGAAATTTTTAAAAAACAAGATAAGTTAGAACCAAATGAAAAATTCTCTGATAAATTAGTTGACCAAGAAATTGAAAATATTAGACAAAACTTAAATGTGTACGAAGAAGATTATTTTTTATTTGGCAATAAACTTTACGCTATTCTATTATACGCATTTTAAGCTAACCATTGCAGATTATTGTAAAAGAATTTATAGTTTGTTTGATTTTTTACATAATAAAATCAATGCTCTTTTCATTAGGGAAATATTTTTATCATCAAGTTATTTTAACGATTTTAAAAATTTAGATTATAAAAATTCGCTCAATAGGTTTTTTAATCCTCAAAAAAACACAAAAAATTTTAAAGAACCTATCAAAAATGTTGTTTGGGATTTAAATTTATTGATGTATATGGAAAGATGTATGCTAGTGTTAGACGACAACTATGATTTCACTATTCCATATTTATTTACTGGCGACAAGGGTCTTTGTAGCTTAATCAACGAAATGCCAATTGATACTTTTGCATTCAAAACTTACAACAAATATGAAATAAACAACTATGGTTTTGCTAACGATGTACATAAAACTTATTTTAAAGATTTTTACAAAAAAATTATAGATGAGAAATGTTTAGAATCTATTAAGGTTTTTTTAAACAATAAAGCTTCATTGGAAAGAAAACAAAGCTTAAATAGTATAAAAAATCCAAACTTATATTATGAGACAATCATTCAGGAATTAGAAGAAAAAATATCGCAATGGATATTAAAAAAATAACTAAATTTTTATCATACAATAAATAATTCTTTGATTCTTTAAGGTGCACTTATGAACCAAATAGTAAAATTCGAAACCGTTCAGGACAAAATAATCGATATTCGGGGAGAAAAGGTTATCATGGATAGCGACGCGGCTGTTCTTTACGGCATTGAAACAAGAGATGTTAATAAGGCAGTTAAGAATAATCCGCCAAATTTCCGGAAGGATATATTATAAAATTTACAGCTGCGGAAAAAAAAGAACTGGTGGAAAATTTCCACCAGTTCAATAAATTAAAGCATTCGAGCGCCGAATTAAAGGCCTTCACCGAAAAAGGCCTATATATGCTTGCAACCATAATCAAAAGTCCTAAGGCGGTCCGGACAACATTGGACATTATAGAAACATATGCCAAAATGAGGGATCTATCAAGAAGTATGTCGAAACTACCGACCGCCGATAAAGCCTAACAGAAGACGATATGGAAAAAGCGGCCGACGTCCTGGGAGATATACTCGATGGAGTTCTTGAGACGACCGGCAGCGAAACGACACTCGAATTAAACCTTGCGGTTATAAAGGTAAAACATACGGTAAAGAAGAAAAAGAAATAGAAAAGGGTTATCGTCATGACCGTCTATGAATTAATCGAAGAACTTAAGAAATATCCGCCGGAGACAAGGACAGTAATTCCTTATTGTGAAGGAGGCTACGTTGATATTATTGCCGTAAAAAAGGAACCTATTGTACTGAATTGCCTTAATATGTTCCATTACGGCAATCATGAGATAAAAAGGAATTATGAAGCGGATTTAAAAGAAGAGGTGCATTTTGTTTTACCACCTGAAAAAACTGGCGGGGTTACGGATGCCGTGATACTAACCGATGACCTTTGGGATTTTGAAAAAGGTAAATAATTACCGGGGAACTATTATCAGAAAACGCACCACGATAAAAAATGAGACGGAGTTTCTAACTGGTTAGAAACTACCTAAATGATATTTAACCGGCCTTAAATAGCAAATGCGGCGGTCTTTTCTCGGCAAAAAGGCAAAAATTCCATGTTGCTGTATATTTAAGATATAATAATATAGGGAGCGATAAAATATCCTCAAATCAAAAAGGATAAAAAAATAAAATATGTTATAATTAAATTATCTTATTATGGATATATTAGACAAAAACATAAAAATAGCTAAAAATATAATAACTTATGAAGTAGAGAAAGCCGGTTACCAGGTTGAGAGGATAATTTTATTCGGTTCCAGGGCGAGAGGGAATTTCAGAAAGGACAGCGATTATGATTTTTTTGTTTTAACAAAACAAGATATGCTTCACGAAGATGAAAATTATCTACTTTCTAAATTAGATAGATTACTGGCAGAGTTGAAAATAGACAATGATATAATATTGACTTCTGTGAACAAACTTAAGAAAGATAACAATGTCGGCAATATAGCCTACTATGCGCTTAAACACGGGGTTGCCGTATGAATAGAGAAAGTGTACAAGAATGGATCAATTATGCAAATGAGGACTTAGAAGGCGGAAAATTACTCTTCGGGAATAGCCCTGAAAAATTTAAAACTTTAGTGTGTTTTCATATGCAACAATCTGTAGAAAAATATCTCAAAGCATATTTAGTTGCTAATAATATTGATATAGAACCTGATCGTAAAGACCATAGCATGGCAAAATTAGTAGAATGGAGTAAAGAATGTGATAAAACTTTTAATGTTCTTTATGATTTAAATATTACTAAACTAACCAAATATGCCGTACGTTCACGTTATCCAGGTTCAGAACCTCCAACCTTGGAAGATGAAAAGGAAGCTATATCGATTGCGGAACAGGTTAGGCCTTTCGTTCTTGATAAAATTAAAGATATTTCTACTAATAAAACACACGATAAAGAACCCGATAAAAACCCCACGGATACCGATATAGATTTCCGGTAGTATATAATTAATTGTGTAAATTCATTATGGCAAAAAAGATGCACCTCGAATAAAATATTAATTGTAACTTTTCAATTTTAATTAATTAATTTTAAAGAGGAGGCACATCTAAATGTACGGTTTATAGCCGACTTATCGGCTCATTTTACCATTGCTGTATCGGAAATTAAAGAACTTTTTTAATAAAAATTGTAGGGATTTTTGTATCTAAATTTAATTAATTTTACATAAATTTTATTAAATTTAAGATAATATGCAAGGCAAGTTTTTAAATGGGCATTGCTTATCTTATAATGGCTTATTTGTGCTGTTTTAAAGGCTTTTTGAATGGCTCCCCGAGACGGATTCGAACCATCGACCCAGTGATTAACAGTCACTTGCTCTGCCGGCTGAGCTATCGGGGAATATAGAATGAATAATGTTATGAATTGCACTAATAACTGATAAGATAGTAT
>JAJZVN010000116.1 GCA_021845685.1 bacterium | reverse complement strand
TATAAATTAATTAACTATACTATATATTATACAATAATGAAAAAGTAAAATTTGATTTTATTTAATTAAATAAAATCCCGCCGCAACCAAAAACAACACCGGCACAAAAGCCATATGAAACTCTTTAACTTTGGACTTATCGAATACTCCGTCTATCTTGGCGCTGAAATGCGTTATCAGCTTTCCTAAAATAATCGCCAAAACCGAAATTATTATAATATTTTCTATGCCTACGAAAATCCCTATCGCCCCCGCCGTTAAAATATCGCCAAAAGCGTATGAACCGAGCCTTAAAATATCGATTAGGATAAATATCCCTAAACCTATTCCTAACGCCTCAAAAGCGTTAATAAGGGGCTTATTTGCCATATAGGCGAATAACACGCCGGCAAGCATTAAAAACAAGGGAATAAACCTATGTATTCTTTCAAAAAGCATATCTGTAATAGACATTAAAATTAATCCGGAGAAAAGAACGAGATATTTTAAATTAAATACGTCAGGGATAATTAAACGTCTGTTTAAGATAAACCTTTCGGCAATATGATAAATATCTAAAAAGTTTCTGTCAAAAAAGTCGTAAAGGATAAGGACACCGGCGGCCGTGATTAAAACCGGCAATATAAATATTCTTTTGTTTTTTATTTTATTCAAGAGAATTAAGTGGCACTATTTGTTTTTTTATATAAAATTATCAAAATCTATTTTTAGTAACACTTGTTGTAATTCAATAGTTTTTTTTATAATTTTACATGTATTTACTAAATGTTCTAATTCATCTTTTGAACATTCATAATCAATACGAGCTTTGATCCATTTATCTAAAACCTGATAGCCGCCTATTGTATAATTCCAAATATCTTCAGAAATACCATTTATATATAAGTGATTATTTAAATATATCTTTTGCTCTTTATACCTATTTTTGCTGTTGATTTTAATTATAGTAAATAATTCTTTCTGATTCGTACTATTACCTATGGAATCTAAATATATTTCATTACAATTAGGAATTATCTCCATTAAATGTAATTTAATAAGTTCTTGACCAATAGATGAAATATTAAAAAATGTTTCTTTTTCACTGGTAAAAGGAATTTTTGGAAAATTTATTTTTAAATATTCATAATACTTATTTCTATAAGATGGAGAATACAAAATAGCGTATATATAACCGAGTATTTGTTCTGGTGTTGCATCTTTATATGGTTTAGAATTAATAAATTTTACAAAGTCATCTGTAAAATTTATAAGTTTTTTCATTTCATTAGAATCTGTAAAATTTTTACTTTCAGTCATTATATTTTCAAGTTCATTAAAATATAAAAGATACAAAGGCGCTATATATGATTGTCCACCCGAAAGATGAATATCTGCAATATTTTTAGTAACAAAAGGAGCATCATAAAAATCTTTATCGTAACTTTTTGTAAATAATAATCCTACATTATCTCCATATAAAAAATGAGGAGAGATTTTAGATGATGGAGTACCCCAAAATCCTTTACTTTTACCAGTAAAATATGTATATCTTATATCAAATGGCCTATAAGATAACAAAGTATAATATTTATCATCATTATTATTTATAACATCATTTTTTGCTCTTTCTATTCCCCAATCTCTACTATCTTTACCTAAAGAATATTTTTTTCTAATATCTTCGGCATTAAGCTTTCTCATATCTTCAACTACCGACTCAATCAATGTTAGATTTAATTGCTGAGTTAGCATATCTCTTTCAGCCTTATTTCCACTACCGATAATATTAAAAATTTTATCTAAAGGAAAAAATTCTTCATATTCATCATTATTAAAATTTTTATCTATAAACCAATAATATGGTTCAGTTACATCTAATTCTTTCCAATTAATTTCAGTATATTTTTTAGTGAGTTCTTCAAACTTTTGTTTTCGTGTTTTAATTCCGTTATCTAATGTAGAAAAATATTTTACAGATTTTTTTACATTGCTCAAATTGTGTTTTATAAATAATGATATACATACCCCAGTTTTAATATCAAATACGTTTTGATCATCTTGCGGGTCTTTATCGCTTCCATGAAGATTTAATATATATATTTCATCAAACGCTTTATATAAGCTTTCTCTCATTTTCCTATGTGTTCTGCCCCACAAAAAAGAGTTATTTGTTATAAATCCCATAATCCCTTTTTTTGTTTTTGATTCATCAAAAAGTGTTTTTTGTCCTTGTTCTAATAATTTCCATTGAGCAAATCTTATAAATTTTATATAATCATCACCCAGATTTATTTTTCGTTCATTGAGCCCATCTTTATATGTTTGTAAAAGCTGTAAAATTTTATTGCCTTTGTTCCTCGATCTTACATTATATGGAGGATTTCCTATAATAACCAACACTTCTTCCTTGTTTTTTATATGATTTGCTTTTTCATATTCTTCCTCTAAAAGCAATAGCGGCATAGACATAATAAATTTTCTTTGATCTAAATCTAAAGTGTTTGTAAGATATATCTGTAATCTATTTTCATCGTTAAAATCATGAAACCCTTCATTTTTCAATATCTTAGATAATTTTAGATGTGCTACAATATATGGTACAAACATTATCTCGAAACCATAAATATCTTTTAAAAATTTATCTTTAATTGTTGATATTTTAAATACAGGTGTTTTTTCCTGTTCTATTATTATTTTAAAAACTTCAGCCAAGAAGCTTCCTGTACCCGTAGCAAAATCCAATGTTTTTACATTGCTTCCCCCAAAACCCTTTTTTATGTCTAATTTGTCTTTTAAAATATTATTAATTGACCCAACAATAAATTTGACAATTGGTTCAGGAGTAAAAAAAACACCCCCTTCCTTTCTTTTTTCAGTACCCTTTAAATCATCATAAGATTTTAAAAAATCTTCATAAAGATATATACTAATTCCATCTATATCTGTGTTTAAATCATCAGCAATTTTTTCTTTATTAATTAGTGCAATAGTTTTTTTAATATTTGCTATTGCGTAACTAATTTCAATTGGAATATTAAAAGATGGTGCAGAAAAATATAAAAACTCAGACAATAAAGAAAACTCATTCGGAAGTGAGCTTATAAAATCTTCAATTTCGTCTATACTTTTTTTATTATCTTTAGCCTCTAAATGTGCAACAAATAATCCGTAAACAATACTTTGACCAAAAATATCACAAAATTCTTCTATTTCAAAATCATAGTTTACCGCTTCCTTAAAAGATTCATATGTTTTATTAAAATATCTTGTAAATTTTGAATTATTGTTTTTTTTGTTTTGGATATATTCCATTGTTTTAAAAGCCACATAAAAGGCTTGCGAACTTAAAACTTTTACCAATTCTTTTTTTGATTTTATAGTTCTTGATGTAGCATTAAAGAATTCTTTTAAAATTATTTCCAGGCTAAATACTGTTTTTTCTGTTATATCATTTTGTTCTGAAAAAAGATTATCATCATCAAGACCATAAGGGAAAAGCGTAATATCACCTATTTTTTTATCAAATGAAAGCAATATAAAACGATTATAGTTTGTTAAAATAATATTTGGCGATACTTCAAGATATTTTTTAATTTGGGCAGTATTTATTATTTTATCTAAATCTTCGGTTGGTTTTTTGCATTCTATATAACCTATTAAATTTGGATAAGTAAGTTTTTCTTTGCTATCAATTTGTTTAAATATTCTGAAATCTGGGGTACCTAACTCAAATTCTTGTTTTTTAGTTTCTTGTTCTATTTTAATTTCTTTGGGTTTTATTTCATTTAATAAATTTTCTAGTGCTGTTCTAAATGTATGTTCATTTGCAATAGAAGTTTTATATTTTTCCTTAACTGTTTCTCCGTACTTTTTTAGTGGTTCTAATATGCTATTCATTTAATTCCCCTGGTTAAAATAATTACTATACATAACATCTATATTATAAATTATAAGTATCTTATGTTTAATAATTTATTTTTAAAAATATTTTTATAATTCTTTAAAACCTCATCATCGCCTCTAACTTTATCCCGTTAAGCACGTAAACAAATACCGTTCCGATGTTAGCTCCGGTCTTTGCTATTACCCCGTATCCGTAATAATCGGCGCTTGCTTTGCCGTATTGCCTTGCCTCTTGAATAGTATTATTTATAACTGGTTTTATCCCGTTTGGCAAATTATCCCAACCCGCCATATTGGTATTTTTAACTTCGGCTATATTGCCGGAGCAAATCTTATAATTTTCTATCGTCCAGTATGCTTGTTTCGGAAAGCCCTGCGTCCTGCGGATTATGCTTATTAATTTACATCCGGACATAGTCGTCGTTAACGGCAAAGCGTTATAGGTATAAGCTCCGTAAGTATAGGTATAAGGAGTGCCGGAATTATAAACCCGCATTGCAAGTTTATTAAAGTTAGGGTCGGACTGGTTGTAGGGGATATTGAAAATGCCGAAAGCAAAGACCTTATTTGCAGAAAACAAAATAAGTGCAAATATAAATATTTTTATGATTATTTTATTCATATTTTTTAAATTTAAAAAATTCCCTCAAACTATTTATCTTATTCTTCGGTTCCGGCAAACTAAAATCTCCGTATCCTCTGTTAAGCCAGTAAGGCCTGCAATCAGGGCAGTTTAACTCTATATGGTGAATCGCCAAATTATAATCGTCTATGAAATATTTTATTCCAAGTTCGGAAATAATTCTA
>JAJZVN010000115.1 GCA_021845685.1 bacterium | reverse complement strand
TATAATATAATATAATATAATATATACTTTAATCCTCTTACGAAGAATTATTATATAAAGGATATAATTTATAATATATTTAAATCACCGTTAGAAATTATTAAAACTGATTCAGCATATGATAAATACTGGATTCCCGCTTTCGCGGGAATGACATCAAACAGGTTAAAATTTAAATCTTCGCAAAGTCATTCCTGCGTTGACAGGTACGGTTTAAAGCCGCCGGTATTTAGGCGGCTCATCCAGAAAAAGAAATTTCTAACGGTGATTTAAGGTATATATTTTTATGCTTGTAGATTATTTTATATTTATGCACCTTACAAATCTTTCACCGTTTAATTTTAATAATGAAATGTTATTTAAACACTCTTCGGTTTTTTTAAAGCATCTGCTGTAAAACCGGCATTTTCCTGATTTAAAATCATTCTGACTTAATGAACCCGGGATAACAAAAAGTTTTTCGCGCGGAACATAATCTTTTGATAAAGCAGGAACAGATTTTATTAATGATATTGTATATGGATGAACCGGATTATTTATTATATCTTCGGTTTTGCCATATTCCATAATTTGCCCTGCATAAAATACTATTGTTTTATCTGAAATATTTCTTGCGATGCTTAAATCATGAGATATAAATATTACGCTGACATTTTTTTCAAACCGCATTTTTTCAATTAGAGCAAGAACCTGAAGAGATGTTTTGACATCTAATGCGGTAGTCGGTTCGTCAGCCACAAGCACAGCGGGATTAAGCACCATAGCCATTGCAATCATAATTCTTTGCCTCATTCCTCCCGAAAGTTCATGCGGATAAGAATTAAAACGAGCTTTGCCATCAATCCGCATAAGCTCAAGGTAATACATAGCAATATCGGCTGCATCTTTTTTTTTCATTTTTTTATGCGCCAAAATTGCCTCTATTATCTGATCTCCTATTTTTATAACGGGATTTAATGAAACATTCGGATCTTGAAAAATCATTGAAATTAAACGCCCTCTTACATCGCTTAATTTATTCTCTTTTAATTTCGCTATATTTATTTTTTCAGAGTTCTCAGGATCTGATACAAATATACTTCCCGATGAAATTTCTGATATATAAGGCGGGTTCAATCTCATTAACGATAAGCCTAAGAAGGATTTGCCGCTTCCTGATTCGCCTACGATAGCAATTATTTCACCATTTTGAATACTAAAAGAAACAGAATCTGCTACATTGAAAAATTCTTTTTTTTTAAAATTGGTATAAAGTTTTACGGTTAAATCGTCTACGATTAAACTCATTATGATATATGCTATTTATGATAATTTTATTTTTTTATGATTTTATGATTTTATGATTTTTACAATATAATAATATATAATAATAATATTTTTTGTTATTTTGTTATTTTGTTATTTTGTTATTTTGTTATTTTGTTATTTTGTTATTTTGTTATTTTGTTATTTTGTTATTTTGTTATTTTGTTATTTTGTTATTTTGTTATTTTGTTATTTTGGCAATATAATAATATTATTTTTTATTATTATATTATTTAAATATTTAAATAATATAAATTTCTACATTTTTTTTAAGATAGGCACGGATAATAAATTTAAACCCGTTTCTAAAACTATTTTTACTGAAATTAAAAACAGTATCCTGTTATATACAAAATCTGGTTCTAGACCCATAAGTTTATAATTCTGATAATAATTGTTAAAGAGCGCGGCAAGGTCTAATAAATATGTACCGACTATAGAAGGTTCGTCATTGGAAACAGCATCTTTTACAATATCCTCGAGTAAAGACAAATGTTTAACAATAGAAAATATTAATTCGAAATCATCGTCCTGCACATTACAAAAATCTTTTTTTTCTATTTCTATATCAGTGTCGGCAAACATTTCAGAATAATATAATTTTTCTATCTTAATTTTAAACGAATATTCTTTAGCCAATTTTTCTATAAGACTATTTATTCTGGCAACCGAATATTGAAGATAAGGTCCTGTTTGACCCTCGAAAGACAGCACGTTATCCCAATTAAAATTAATATCTATACTGCGGCGTGTTTTAAGGTCATTAAATATAACTGCCCCTATACCGACTTTTAACGCTATTTCATCTATATCTACGTCAAATACCTGATTTTCGGCATCATCATCATTATTATTAATATTAATTATTAAATTTTTTTCATCTTTTTTATTATTTGAATTATCGGTATCGTCAATGTTTTTAATTTTTTTTTCGGTTAATTCATCATCATTAAAATAATCGCAGACAATATTATTAAGCCCGTCAGGATGCTGCTTATTGTATTTAAATTTAGTATCTTCGGAGAGTTTTAGCAGCGCTTTTTCTTTTGCTTCATTTATATAATCTTCCAAAAATACGAGATTGCCTTTTCTTGTGGACATTCCTATTATTCTGCCAAATTTTATATGATATAATTTGCCTGCAATTTCAGAAGCATATTTGGAAAATAAATTAACGTCTATTTTTTTATTCAAATTTATATTTATATCATTATTATTCCGTTTATCGTTTATTTCTTTATTTATTGTATTTATATAGTTAATATTATTTTTATCTTCATCACTATTGCAGGACATATTTAATTTTTCTGATTCTATAAGTTTTCTTTCATTTTCTTTTAAAATTTTAAATATATTAAATAACTGACTAAAGTGTAAGGCTTGTTCAGAGCCGACGACATAAAGCATTTTATCAAACTTAAATTTCTCAAATCTTAATATAGCCGTAGCGACATCACGGGAAAGATAAAGGGTTGTCCCGTCGCTTTTTGCAATTAAAGCAGGCGTTTTTTCCATAGGAATTATAACCGCATCCATACTTTTTTCGGCTATGTCCGCTTTTAATAATATGTTGACTAAATTAACGGCTAATTTTGAAGATTGAGACTCTCCCTCATAAAAATCAAAAGATACATTGATTATATTATAAATGCGCTTAAATTCTTGTATGCTTAATTTTCTGAATATTTTCCATAAATATAATTCGCCGGGAATTTCTTTTTTAATTTTATCATTGGATTCTATATTATGATATTTTATGCTATTATATTTTTTATTATTATTTATAATATTTAATTCAGTATTATCGGAATTATCGGATTCCGTATTTACTATTTCATCGTCCCTGTCGTTGTCCTTGTTATTATCTTGCGTATCTTTTATATTTTCTGCTATATTTTCTGTGCAAAAATCATATATATTGCCGTTAATAATAATATTATTATTTTCATCATCTGAAGTATCATTGAATAATTCAACTGCATCGTCTATTTCAATTATAGATTTTTCAAGTTTTTGAAATCTTATTCTGGCTTCATTATCAAGCTCAGGATTGGTTTCCGCTTCCGAATGAAATTTGACATATAATTTATATAAAAATTTTACAGGATCATTCTTAAATTCTGCCAGATTCGAATTTAAATTAAATGCATTTTTGGTATTGTCGCCGTTATTTATATTTTTATTATTATCTATATCTATATCATCATCTTTAAAACGGCAAAATGCGGTTATCAGCTTTCCGAATTGCGTTCCGAAATCTCCGAGATAATTTATTTTTATAGTTTTATATCCGCAAAAATCATAAATACGGGCAAGGCTCATGCCTATAACAGTTGACCTTAAATGTCCAACACCGAAAGGTTTTGCTATATTAGGCGAAGAAAAATCTATTACTACGGTTTTGTCTTTTCCTGAATAATTTCTGCCGTAATTGTTTTTTTTTGTTAAAGTTTCTGTAATTATATAATTGGCAAACTTCTGTTTATTAAAATAAAAATTGATATAAGCTCCCTTAGCGTTAACAAAAGTGAAATATTGCGTAAAATTTTTAAATAAATCCTGTAAATAACTATTTTCAAGTTTATTTATATCGTATAACGGATTAATTATATATGAGTATATAAAACCGACTATTTTATTTGCAATATCTTCGGGCGAACCTGTAAAACCTTTTTGTTTTAAATAATAGGAAGGAATGCAATAATCTCCGTAAGACGGATCAGGCGGAAGTTTAATAAGTTTTTCAATCTCAAGCGTATTAATTTTATCTAAATCAAATTTTATATTAAAATTAGCACTATTTTTATCAGTTTCAATTTCAACTAACTCTTTGTTTATTATAATAATATAAATTAGAAAAATTAAATTTGATTTAAAAATATTTCCCGATGTTTCCGTCATTTGCAGTTTAAGTTAAAATTTTTAAAGTTATTTATTTATTATTTATTATTTATTATTTATTATTTATTATTTATTATTTATTATTTATTATTTATTATTTATTATTTATTATTTATTATTTACCTAGTTTTTCCTTATTTTTTATGCAGGGCATTTGAACTTCCTATTTTTATTAAATATTTTTATATTATTTTTATTTGTCCTGTATATCAATATACAGGACATTATCTATTTTATAAAATAAGCAGCATAATAATATCTAATAGTTATAATGTCCTGTATAAAATTGATAGAAAAGTTAGGTATTTATTATTATTTTAACTGAATATTAATCTGATATATTTTTATGCGTATATTAGCTGCCTGTATAATTCTCTGATATTATGTTATTTTATACAAAAAACAGAAAAAATAAAAGTTAATAATTAAAATAAATTAAAAACAAGGAGTGAGATATTAACGATAATTAACGAAAATAACTAACCCGACTTCACCATAATTAACAGCAGCATATTGATATTATTATATTTATGGGGACAATAAAAATGTCTATGGGGACTACAAAATAAAAAATAAAATGTAACAATA
>JAJZVN010000114.1 GCA_021845685.1 bacterium | reverse complement strand
TTGCTTTTTTGTTGGATATAACCGATATCTGTATGTTTTAATCATATGTATTATTATATATCAAAAATATATTTTTGTCAAGTAAAAAAGCGCTAGCATAAATTACGCCTTTCATCTCTCCTTTTTAAAGGAGAGAATTCTCGGCTAATATCTTAAAAATCAAATAAAACCCGCCGAAGCGGGTTAAATTAATTTTTGTGATTATTTATTATTTTTTTTGCTTCATCATATATTTCATTCCATGATGATTTTTTTATTTGGTATACACCAATAAACATTTCATCTGAAACTTTATAATCGCACATATTTCCGTAAAAATCTTTACTTTTTGCAATATTAAAATCTTTACCCCTATATTTATTAATGAAAATTTCTCCGTTTTTTGCTTGTTGAAATATATTTATATACATATTATAGGTCCCTTATTCTAATATGTCTAATGCAGTTTCAGCATTAAATATATATGGGGACGTTCTATCTGAATATTTTTCGCTGTCTTCTTTAGGAAATCTTATTTTTCCCCTTAAAATAGCAATATCTCCATAAACTATAGATTTATTGATTATTTTATCCGCATCTTTTACGTTTTGCGGATAATGAGAATATTTACTTGGCTCCCAAAAGAAAACCGTAATTAAATTATTATCCGAAAAAAGATCAAACCTTAAATAACTTTTGTTTGTTTTAGTAACTCCGTTATATTTATTTTCTACAGTACCATAAACATCTACATAAGATTTAAAATCTTTGTTTTTATTTAAAGCCTGTTTAACAGATAATAATTCTATATAATCTTCTCCGGATTTATATCTGTTTTTAATAACATCGTTAATATCTTCTTTTCTTAGGTCGGACGGATGTGCGGTTAAATACATACCGCACATGTCGCGTTCGTTTTTTATCTGTAAAAGTAAATCTTTAATATCATTCATCATTATCACCATCAAAAAGATCAGGTTGATTTTCTTTTTTAGCTTTTCTTGTTGCCGCCGCTTTCTCTTTAGTTCTTGTTTTTTTAAGAACTTCTAATGTTTCTAATATTTCTTTTTGTATTTCCGTTCTTTTTAATAATCTATCATGTAACGGCAACATATAAAAAGAATCGAAAGCGCCTACATTAGCTAATGTTACTGCTGCTCTTGAATTTAATTTAAATTTTTGCATACGATTTACAAAATCGAATACTGAATCAAATTGTTTTTTATTTCGTTCAGTTATAATAGCGTCTACCAAATCTTCGCCTACCGTTTTTACTACCAATAAACCTACTCTGATAGTATTTTTGCCCGGTACGGTAAAATATTTGTCAGACATATTAATATTAACCGGAAGAAACTTTATATTATTTTTTTCTTCCATCCATAATTTTGTTACCTTATCTTGATCCTGAGCATTATTTGACCATAACGATAATAATTGGGCTACATAATGTGTTCTGTAATGAGCTTTAAGATGGGCCGTTATATAAGCCATATAAGCGTAACTCGCGGAATGGCTTTTATTAAAACCGTATTCCCCAAACTTTTTAATCATTCCAAAAAGTTTTTCAGCTTTTTCTTCGCTTATATTATTACCCTTACATCCACTTATAAAGTGTTCTCCCATTTTTTCAATCATAGCCATATCTTTTTTGCCTATACCTTTTCTAAGTTTATCAGCTTCACCCATAGAAAAACCTGCGGCTTCTACTGCTATACGCATAATTTGTTCCTGGTATAGCATAACGCCGTATGTATCTGATACTATCGGTTTTATTTTTTCGTGAGATAATACCCCTTCTGGATCTTCTATTTTTCCATCGGTGCTATTTTTAGCTTTTACAAACATATCAACCATACCGCTGTTTAATGGTCCTGGACGATAAAGCGCTACCAGCGGAATTATTTCTTTAAAAGTTTTAGGTTGTAAAGCTTTTACAAGATTTTTCATTCCGTCGCTTTCAAGCTGGAATACCCCAGTAGTATCGCCCTTTCTTAATAACTCCATTGTTTTTTCGTCGTCGATAGGTATATTTTTAATATCTAGACCTACAGATTCAGCAGTTCTTCTTATTACCGTAAGAGTAGAAATACCTAGAAAATCGAATTTTATTAATCCAAGTTTTTCTACGGCCTTCATATCATAAGCGACCATATTAACTTGTTTGACTTTATTATCGATATCTTTTTTCTCTCTTATATAAAACGGAACAAGATTTTGCAAAGGCATATCGCCTATAACTACTCCAGCAGCATGCATCGACGGATGTCTTTTAGAATTTTCTATTTTTTTTGATATTTCTATTACTTCTTTATATTCCGGATGTTTATCTATTTCTTTAACGAATTCCGGCATTTCATTCATAACGTCGCTGATAGACATTTCTGCATCGTCTATTAGCTTAGTTATTTTATTCATGTTTTGAAAAGATAAAGGATCTTTATCGGTATTAAAATCTATTTTATTTTTGTCGTCTATTGCTCTGGCAACGTCTTTGATAGTATTTTTAGCTTTCATCATTCCAAAACTTACTATCTGCGCTACATTGTCTTTGCCATATTTATCTGATACGTATTTTATAACCTTATCTCTTCCATAGTCTGCAAAATCGCAGTCTATATCCGGCATACTTACTCTTTCCGGGTTTAAAAACCGCTCGAACATTAAATCATATTCGATAGGATCTATTTCGGTTATACGCATAGCATAAGCGACTAAACTTCCGGCTGCGGATCCTCTACCTGGACCTGTTTCTACTCCGTTATCTTTAGCATATGTCATAAAATCAGACACTATCATAAAATAAGCAGCAAACTGCGATTTTTTTATAACGTCTATTTCCATGTCTAAACGCTTTTTATAAACGTCTATATTATTCTTTATTTTTTCATTTGTTTCTACTCTTTTTTGGAAACCGTCTCTTACCGCTTTTTCAAAAACATCGTTTATATCCTTATCTGTATCTGTTACGGCAGGGAAATGGTAAGTTCCGAAATCAAAAGAAAAATCTACTTTTTTAGCTATTTCTACCGGTAAATCTAATACTTCCTGAGAATAATCCTTAAAATCTTCCTCCATCCGTTCTCTTGATTTAAAGAAAAGTTCGTCGGTATTAAATTTTAATCTTTTAGTATCATAAATAGTAGTTTTAGTTTGAACGCATAGTAATGTATCATGGGCCTTACTGTCTTCTTTTTCTAGATAATGACAGTCGTTTGTAGCTACAACCCCGACACCTAGTTTTTTGCCTATTTTAATAATACCGCTATTTATTATATCCTGTTCCGGGATTTTGTTATGCTGTATTTCTAAATAGAAATCGTCTTTAAAAATATTGAGCATATCCATAGTTTTTTCTTCCGCAATATATAAGCTGTCGTCATTATTAAGATAATGTTGATATATATTATACGGGATTTCTCCTTTAAGACATGCGGAAAGACCTATTAATCCTTCATGATGTTGTTTTAATAATTCTTTATCTATTCTGGGATAACGGTAAAAACCGTCTCTATAAGCCGCAGTCATCAGGATACACAAATTTTTATATCCGGTTTTATTTTTAGCTAATAAAACTAAATGATGGGTTATAGACTCTTTTGATTTATTTTTTATACTATCGGCGGCCATATAGGCTTCCATACCTATTATCGGCTTAATTCCTACTTCTTTAGCCTTGCTAAAAAAATCTACGGCTCCGAATAAATTTCCGTGGTCTGTCATTGCGACAGCAGGCATGTTAAATTCTTTAGCTTTTTCAAATAATTTGTCTATCGGTAACATACCGTCTAATATACTGTTAACGGTATGTAAATGTAAATGTACAAAATCTTTCATAATATTGACCTCTTTTAATCAACGGGCAAGCCCTTGTTAAATTTTATTTAATTATTATATTATACAATAATTGAATAAAAATGTCAAAGGAAACAAAAAAACCCGCCTTTGGCGGGTTAAAAGACACTTAACAAAAATTAAACATATTATCGGTTATATTCCCGATACTTAAGCACTAGACAGCCATTGGTTATCTTGTCGTCACCGACAAGCCGCGTCTGTGAGACAGGTGATTGACAAACCTAGATACAACTAGCGTTAACTGAATAATTAAAAGCTAAAGCTGTTCTAGCTAAAGCTATCATATTTTTCAGTTTATCAGCTTTCGCCTGTAAGTTTCTTGCAGTGCAAAAATTATCCCATCCTGATTCAATAGAACTTTGTAAATAGAGCTCTTTAACTTTATCTTTTTGGGATATTAATTCGTTACATTTTTCGGCCGAAAGTTCGTTAAACCTATAAATACGATGGCCGTCATAATACGCATAAACGACGGTTTTGTCGTCACTAATGATGACAAAATTTTCGAGAAGTGAACTTTCTGCGTTTTTATGATTAACGTGCTTATCCCAAAGTTTCTGGGCTTTTTTTATGCTTGGGATACGGCTTATTTTCATTTCTTTCCAACATTGGACAGCATACGTTCCGTAAATTTCCGGGTGATAGTCTTCCCAATAATAATTAATTCCATTTAATAAAATTTTCATAGCATCGTCTCCTTTTTCCTAGGCACTCCCAGGAAAATTAAAATTAAATTAGTAACACATAGCAACAGTTATGTGTTTTTTTATATTTTAAAAATTAATATCATTTAACCCTTGCTTACCATCTCACTCAATACCTATATTGTTAGGTATTTTATCAATAAATCATTGTGAGATTTAATAATAATGAAGCGAATGAAGCGGTAAAGCAAAGGCTTTAAAAAATTCTATGAAAGTTAAACATTAAAAATATACAAAATAAAAAAAAAATAAATC
>JAJZVN010000113.1 GCA_021845685.1 bacterium | reverse complement strand
CGCAAATATTAAAAGCCAACCTATAAAAGAAAATAATAATTTAACAAAATTTAAAGCCGGAGAAGTAGGTTCAGACTTCTTCTTCATTTTCTTTTTCGTCATCTTGATATCTCCTTATAAAACGCTGCTATATTTTTAATATATGTATATGTTGAACTTGGTATACCGCCGGACGGTCCGGCATTGTAACAAGCCAAAGCAAGAGCAATATTGCCGTTTTTTAGATTTAGGCAATACCTTAAATAATAAACGCCGCCGATAACATTTTGAATCGGATCGTAAGGATTTACGCCTATACTTGCAGCCGTGGATGGCATGAGTTGCATCAAACCAACTGCACCCTTTGGACTTACGGCATTTATATTAAAATCGCTTTCTTCGCGCATAACCGACAGAATAAGCCCTGTCGGGATATTAAACTCTCTTGACGATTCGATAACAGCATTTATGATTTTATTATAAGAATATCCGTAAACGCTTGTCGTAGATACCGCTATACCGATAATAACCGCTATTAAAATTTTAGCCATAAAATCATACCTCGTTTATATTTTTCGGCAACCGTTAAATTCTGAATCACTTCAAACTTTTTAATCTTAAACATCTTTCCGGCGTTTGAGTATTTGAAGTTCTCCGTCACCGTCCTTTCGTCTCCTAAGTTTTTGATAGACATAGATATAACCTCGTAGCCTTTATCGTATCTTATTTTTTTAATAGTAATAACAACCGCTTGCTCAATATTCAATGTTTTATTTATCCTGACCGTTGCTTTGCTGAATACCTGAACAAATAATTTATTATCAGCCGTTACCGCGTTATATAACTGTTTATTGCCATGGCCATGTTTTTGCGTTTTAGAATTTGTCGTTGTTGTATGCATTATAACCGGGGACGGTTGATAAAAATTATTATCATCCTTCCCCGGCACCGTCGGGGGAGTTACGACTGCAAACTTGGCAATAGGTATATCTAAATAAGCAAAAATTATTTTATTTAACTTCTCCGCTTGGTTTGCGCTTAAGGTTTTACCGTAATTTCCGGAGGCGAGGTAATACTGATTATATCCGCACCCCGAAAGCGCTATTATAGGAAGCGATAATATTAAAAATACGATAACTATATTTTTTTTCATATTTGGACTCTAATTATTGTTAATTTTCCGTTAAGATACAAATGAACCGAAACATCATTTGCATTTTTATTATCGTAAACGATATATCCCTTATAGACTTCGCGCGGCATAAGTTTTAAATTCGAAACAGGATTTAATATCCTTACTTCTTTTTTAGACGAAGAACCGTACCATGACGAATTTGTATCGTAAAGGTACAAGTCGTGAACTACTATATAATCGTTAGTGCTGTTCGATACCATGTATTTAAGATAATATTTATTACCTATTTCAGACTTGTAAATAATCGTGAAGGATACGTTATTTTTATTCGACGATGCGTTTATATTCTTTTTATTTATCGACAATATCAACTTTTCGACATATGTCTTGTTCTTTGCTATCTGATTTTTCATCGCAATAAGTTTTTGAAATTTTGCTAAATATTTTTTCTTAAGTTTTGTTTTTAAAATATTTAGTCTATGAGCTAAATAATTCTTGTAAAATATACCATTTCCCGGCTTAGCCAGGTCTAAATCGAAAGCTACGTCTTTTTTCGACGTAATTTTAATTTCAACATTGATTAGTCCGTATTTAGTTAAAATCTCCATATTAGTAGAAACTTTTTTGTTATAAGCCTGCGCTTGAACAAAAATCTGTGGACCTAAAACTTTATATAAAAAGTCGGAAGGATTGCCTACAGTAACAAACAATGGCGTTACTGGGAGCGTTACAACTGAAACGTAACCGTAAGCGACATTAAGTTCATAAACTACGTTTTTGTTAATAGCCAACTTATGTACCTGTTTGCGGCTATAATAACTGTAATTTTTTAAATTAGAATACCCCAACGAGAAAGCGTTGGTTGCTCCCCAAGACATTATCGCTATAATTGAAATTATAAGAACTGCAAATTTTTTAAACATAAAACTCCTCCTGACTATTTTTTTTAAACCGCTTGTAATATTTTATTGACTATTACTTCAACGGTTTTTATATCAGAACTATAAGTCCATAAACTGGACTTAACATTATAAATATCTTCCTTCTTAACCTCATTATCTCCCCTAAAAAAAGCTGAAGCTTTAAGTATAGCGACTAAATCCCTAAATCTTCTGTCGCTCACGTGTACCTGTCTTATAAGTATTTCTTTTTTTATTAAAAAAAGAATATCTATTATCTCATCGGGTACATCAATATTTTGTATGTCTTTATAATCCTTTTCAAGTTCTTCAAGCGTTAAAATTGCTTCCGGAGACGGAGTAAAAGGTTTATTTATCCGCATAAGTTTTTTAAAATCGGATTCATTTATCAAGGGCATAACTTCCTGCCTTAATAAGAATCTGTCGTAAAGCGCCAGCATAGACGTTCCCTCCGTCGCATCGGGTTTTTCGTTTGACGTGGCAAAAACAGTAAGCATCGGTATAGTCTTTTTTTCAGGCACATATATTATCTTTTCGTTCAGAATCGCAAGAAGGCTATTCAACACCGACGGATTTCCTTTAAAAAATTCGTCTATTAAAGCTATATGACAGTTATCTATGCCTATACCGCCTTGAACGTTCATAGATAACAAATCTTCTAATTTAGTCGAGAAACTCATTTGGTACTCAAAAAACTTAAAGCCTTTGACCGACTCCGAAAACGCTTTTAAAATATCAGTTTTGGCAAGTCCGGGTTCTCCTATCAAAAAAGCATTTTTTCTCGAATAAACAGCCAATAAAATCATATCTATGGTTTCCGTGCGCTGAACATAGAAATCATCAAGTTCTTTTTTAATTTTATTGATTTTCTCTAAACTCATTATTTCTCCGTGAGCGGTTTTAAAAACATTATTTTTATAGGCGTCTTAGCCGGTAAAGTAATAACCACCTGATTTGCGCTTTGCTGAGCATTATTAAGACTATTCTGTGCATAAGATATTTCGTTTTGGGCTACATTCTGACGCAAAGTATCCTGATAAGTATAAGCGCCTGTTGAATTAACGGCTGAACCGCCCCCTGCAAACATCGCTGCAGCACCTAATATTCCCGAACCTATACCTGCAAGAACGTTTTTAATTACGTGATAATGTGCATTACCTACTATTCCCGCCGAACCGTTTTCCATAACTGCAACTGCATCTACGCTTAAAGATTCTCCGTTGACTGGATTTATAATTTGCGTAAACTTAATATCTAATCTCGATTTTGTATGTCCTGCAACAGAGCCCATAAATTCATATCCGACAGGTATAACTACTTTGCCTTTAAAGCTATAAGGAGCCGAAACTTCAGCTACAACCGGCACGCTGGTATTGTAGGAATATAGTTTATATTTTGTATATCCGGAAACTACGGCGCCTTCAGGGACTAAAATATCGGGGCTTGATTTGACGGCGTTTTTGTTTAAATAAGGATTATACGCTCTGTTGACATTTGTATATTTTAATGCGGCACTTGCTATTTGGACAGGGTTTTTATATCCTTCCGAAGTTTTGATTTTTTGTAAATACTTCGGATTTACAAATACTGAAATAGAATGAGAACCTGCAGTACTATTAACCGCATTGGCAGCGACTGAAGGATTAAAGCGCGTAACCCTTTGATTTTTTAATTTGCTTTTCAAAACATTAATCTCGCCCGTTAATTTCGAATAACCAAGTTTTTTATGATGTTTCTTTTTCTTAATTGTCATAAAATCATTTGCAGTATAATGAACCTGTTTCTTAATTTGTTTATTGTTTTTTTTGACTGTCATTTTTTTACTGTTCACGAAGAAACCTATAAATTTTGAAAAAATAATTATTAAAAATATAGCAGCAATTGCTATAATCCAACCCCAATGCGACGATTTTTGCGACTGGAGAGTTGCGAGTTGTTTTTCTAATTCAGCCCTGTCTTCATCGCTGAGATTAGGATTATTAAGCTGTTTTTCTATTTCTTTGATTTTTTTGTCTTTAAATATCATAGTTTAGTTTCCGTAAAATTTACTACTTCGAGACCGAAGGGGAAATCTATTGATCTGCTTATTCTTTTTAGAATAATTCTGTCCATATAATTTTCCGTTTCCTCGATCTTGCCTGTTTGATTTGCAATAATATTTATTTTTAATATAACGCGCAAAACAACATGATGTTTGGTTTGGTTTCTTATTTCTATTTTTTTTATATCAAGCCTGAAATCTACGTTTGCCGCAACCGCATTTTGGACGTATTTATCTTTTTTTATCGTTTCATCCATAGATTTAGCATAAGAAGGACTCATTTTATTTAAAGCCCGCGCTATTTGCGTTCTTACCGTGAAACTGTTAAACCCAACCATTTCACGCAAAAACGACTTAGTAAAGTAATATATCTCGCCGGTGCCGGCCGGATGCTTAAAAGCCGTCATTTTGAGCACTTGAGCTCGTCCGGCTTCGTTAACCCTTATCACTACCGGAACTCTGTTTATCGAATAAACGTAATACGATAAAGCCAGCGACGATAATGTTACTAAAAACATCGCTCCCGCTAAAATCTTATAACCGAGATTCTCTAACTTCAAAGAACCCCATATTTCATTAAAAAGTCTTTTGTTATCCATATTTACCCTCTATGCTTGAGTATTTCTTTTAGTAGAAGCTCCAGGCGCTATTCCCCCTGCGGACGTTCCGCCTTGCTCTTTTATTGAATTAGTAGCTTCCTGCACTCCTTTTTTCAAACCGTCTTTGACCATATCGGCAGGAATGGAAGCTCCTCCCGTCGCTATCGCCTT
>JAJZVN010000112.1:1789-4881 GCA_021845685.1 bacterium | reverse complement strand
CTGCACCAATTGTCAAGTATAAACATAAATTTTAAAAATAAAAGCTGTTTTAGAACTAATAGGTATTAAATCCTATACCATTAAAACTGTTAATATTAAAAGCGCGGTTCAAAGTATACTATTTCGACGAAATAGGTATAACTTAATTATTTAAAGTAATCATGCGCTTATAAAGGCAAAACCCCTCTGGCTTACTTATATTTACGGACATAAAACATATCCATGTTTTAATATTTTTTCAGTAAGAGCCATCCGTTAATCTCGTTAAACTTTGAAATATAAAGACAATTACATTTCTTTATTGACTTGTAAGACCCTATTTTATATAATATATTTATGGCACATTTTCATATAAAAAAGAAAAAAGGAAGACCCTACTTATACGTAAGGGAGATTGCCCGTGTCGACGGCAAGCCGAAAGTAGTTTCGCAGATTTATATAGGTTCTCCGGAGAAGGTGGTGAAACTTGCGTCAAAACCTTGCAAGGTAGTTTATAAAATTAAAGATGCCCCTTAATTGAGGTTGTGATATAACATACTTAAAATTGACTATGCGGTTATTGTTATTAGGTATATATAAAACATTAAAATAAAGGATGAAGCGTCAAAAGTAAACGGAAAAGTTTTCCGTGCGTCAAATTTCCGACTCCTTACAAAGATAATTAAATGTAAGTAAACATAAGGTTTTGTCTTCTAATTTGGTTTTGGCAAGATTATTGCATTAGAATATGAAAGGGGGAATTTATGGAATGGATAAATGATAAAGATACATTATTTTCTCGGTTGTTTATCAATGCCGTTGATTATTTGCAGAAAAAAAGAGCACACGGCAATTATATTTTTAACGCTATAATGCAGGAACCTGCAAGCGAAACCGATAAAAAACAATTCGCCCAGTATTTTACTCCCATAGACGTCGCTCTATACACCGCTTATCAACTCCTGAAAGATTTCGATTACAAAAAAGATATTATATTTGATCCTTGTGCAGGCAAAGGTAGCCTTCTTATAGCCGCAGGAACGGTATTGTCTATTAAAAACGGTTTAAAAGACGGAAATCTATTAGAATTGTTGCACGGAGCGGAGATTTCATATAATATTTATAATGAAACTATTGAAAACATTATTAACGGATTATCGGGATTTATCGGCGGGATTAAAAAGGAAATGGCGAAAAGCATTTTAATGAAGAACATCGTTTGCGCCGATTTTTTAGATATAAACATCCCTGCTAACAGTTATGTTATAGCTAACCCGCCATATAAAGAGGACAAAACAAAAAATATTAAAAATATTTGGATAGATTTTGCCGAAAAAATTTCATCAAGTAAGAATGTTGAAGCCTTAGGATTAATAGTTCCCGTCTCAATTTGCAGTGCAGATAGAACTAAAAATATAAGAAAAAATCTTAAAAACAATTTTGGAAGCATTACCGCCTTGCATCATGAGATAAGGCCAAGGCCCCTTTTTGATAAAGTAGAACAAAGAATTAGCATATTTAACGCTACTAAAAAGTCAAAAGAATTTATATATCATACTACCGGTTTTATCGGACATAAGGCTGGAGAGAGAATAAAGATTTGGGAAAATAAATTTGTTTCTATAAATTATGATGATTTTTCCGATATTTTCCCTAAAATAGATGTATCAGACTTTGATTTTTATATAAAGCAGAAAAATTTAGACAAAAAGATACGAGATGTAACCCTTGGCGAAAAAACGTTTTTGTGGGTTAGAACAACGGGAAGATATAAATTGGCGGCTCAATACGAAGAGCCGCCTTTAATAACTACAAAATGGAAAAAATTATATATTCCGAAAGAAGCGGCGATTACCATTATAAAAGTTTTTAATAATGGAGACGCCCTTAAGTGGTGGAAGATGTTTGGCGACGGCAGAGACATTTCTTTACGCAAATTCTTAAATAATTATAAAATATTAAATGTCTAAAGAAAATAAACCTACACATAAAGAACTATACGATTTAGAAAAAGAAAAACGTTGGAATATGGCGGATAAGGAAGAACGGCTCGCCATTGAAAAGATAATCGATAATATTTCCTATATTTGCGGAATTTCTATAGACAAAATTGAATACGATCGCCTCGATAAAAAATGTTTTGAAAAATATCGCATAAAAGATAATGAATGGGTTAAGGGTTCGCCCGATTATATCGTTACATTATTTTTGGATGTAGAAAGATACCTCTTTATAGAAATAAAGTTAAAGTCTAAAGAATTTAAAAAAACCATAAGCGGAGGCAAAACAAATGAAGGCAGTATGATAACTAAATATGGTTGTTTAAGTTATTATCTTGATGTAGAACCTGTTTATGGAAACATGATAAGATTTTGTGAAAATACGGGGTTAGACACCGGTAAATTTTTAATAGCCTTTGTTAGCGAAGATTTAACTGAAATTAGAATCACTTCGCTTGCTAATATTAAAAGTATTGTTAAGAAAGGATGGAATAAAAATAACAAGGAAATTATTAAGATATGCGTTTACGGAGAGGGATATGGGCAAAATGCTTATCTTATACCAAAAAACGCCGTGTCAGATATTAAAACAATTACTAAGGTTCAATGGTTTAAAGTCATGAGCAATAAACCTTTATGTATTGATTAATTTATTAAAATATATATGCCACTTAAAAAAACGGTTTACCGAAAAAATCATAGTTTCTGCAACCCCGGAACAGAAAAGGAAACTTAAGAAAATAGCCATTAAAAACGATATTCCAATATCTTCCTTAACACGGCGGGCGATAAAAGACTTTTTGAAAAATAATTCGGATAATTAATTTTATGAAACCTGTACAGCTTAAAAATAAAGCCAATAACGGTGTCGCAATTCCTCAAAAAGGAGTTGTAGTTTTTTTAGATGCGGTAGGGACTAAAACTGTTTGGAGTAGAAACGATCCTTCAGATTATATAAAATCCTGGGAAAATGTCTTGAAAGCGTTCCGTAAAGAAGAAAAAATATATAGAGAAACATCAGATGAATTTAGAGGAGACGATGATTACGATTTTCCTGCCCTTTCTGTTAGAGCTTTTTCGGATACAATAATTTTATCTTTCTCTCACCCTATC
>JAJZVN010000112.1:0-1689 GCA_021845685.1 bacterium | reverse complement strand
TGTAAATAAAAACAAGAAAATGTTTCAAAAATCGAGAAAAAAATTACTTGAATCTTTTTCTTCCAGAGGATTAATCGGAGTTTCTTCGGAATTGAAATATAAAAATACTCTTGCTTTTTTTGATTACGTTGCAGGCCTTGACGAAAATGTTGCTTGCATCCAGTGTGGCACCAAGCTGTCTAAAAATAATAAATTTTGCAGTGCTTGCGGAACGAAAACGACTATAAATATAAAATAGAAAATGCGAAAAGTGGCAAGCAATATATTGCTTTTTACAATTCATAAAGCCGTCTTTGTTCGGCAAAATGTATGAGTGATGTTAATAGCCATATAATAAACGGGGGAGGATAACTTTATGAATGCCATATCAATTATAATCGGGCTGGCAGGATTGGCAATTGGATTAATTATTGGCTATAAGATATATAAAGGAAAAGCCGACAAGAGAATTAACGAACTCCAAACCCAATTTGAAAAGGAAAGACAAATATCATCAGAAATACAGAATGATTTAAATAAAATAAGCAAGGATTTACAAAACACACAAAACGAAAAAATAAGGTTTGAAACACAATTTACCGGAACCGATGAACAATTAAAAATTCAAAAAATAGAACATGAAAAATTGAAGGAACAACTATTAGCAGTCAACCAAAATATTCTACGCACAGAATCGCAAAAAACAAAAGCTGAAACAGAATTAACTGAAGCCAGAAATTTAATAGTAAAGTTAAACAAAGATATCGAGGAATACAAAAGACAAACATCGACGCTTCAGGAACAAATTACCGAGATCAAAACTACAAATGCCGACTTATCAGCAAAATATCAAGAATCTCTGAAAGCTATAGAAGATCAAAAGAAATTCGTATCTGATTCTAGTACAAATTTAAGAGAAGCATTTAAATCCTTGTCTTCCGATGTGTTAAAAAGCAATAACGAATCCTTTCTGCAAATGGCCGCTCCTGTTCTAGAAAAACATATAAATCTATCTAAAACGGATATGGAAAAAAGACAGCAAGCAATCGATTCAATGGTAAAACCGTTAGGCGAAAACCTAACAAAACTTGACGGAAAAATTCAGGAAATGGAAAAGATAAGACAGGGCGCTTATTCCGAAGTGAAAGTCTTAGTCGAAAACATAAAAGGAACAACGGATAAACTTCAACAAGAAACCAATACTCTTGTGACGGCATTAAAAACTTCCCATGTAAGAGGCAAATATGGAGAAATAGGATTAAGACGGGTAGTAGAGTTTGCAGGCATGTCGGAATTTTGCGATTTCGAGGAACAGTCTTCCGTAATGACCGAGGATGGAAGATTAAGACCTGATCTCATAGTAAAACTTCCGGGAGAAAGACGAATAATAATCGACGCAAAAGTCCCTCTCGACTCCTACATGGCAGCATTTGAAACTACTGATGAAAACGAAAAAAAGAACTTTTTTAGCAAACACGCCGTAGCTGTAAGAAATCATCTTAAAAAATTAAGCGAAAAAGCGTATTGGAGTCAGTTTGAAGACTCTCCAGATTATGTTATAATGTATTTGCAAATAGAATCCTCATTCGGCGCAGCCCTCGAATTCGACAGAACCATTATCGAGGACGGGATGAATAATAAAGTAATTTTTGCTACGCCAACAACATTGATTGCAATGTTGCGCACTATTGCGTTTAGCTGGCAACAGGT
>JAJZVN010000111.1 GCA_021845685.1 bacterium | reverse complement strand
TAATCATTAAAAAGCGTTTCTATACAGTAATTTTTGAAATTAAGAAGTTTGCCTCCGCAGAGAAAATCTTTCAAGTTCTTATTTAAGTTAAATTGGTTTATATTTCCGAAAAAACTAATATCATCTTTTATTATATATTTTAATTTTTCGATAACGTTTTCTATTATATCCTCGGAATGTTTTTGGCGGGCAGGCATATATAGCTCGTTTTCTATTATCTCATTTTGCCTTCCCATAGCAAAAAAATAAAGTATAAAAGTAGCTATAGCCATAAGGGCGATAACGATTTGAGATATCGTCGTTAATTCATTGAAAAGCATATAATAGTGGATTATCAATAAAAACGATAAGATAATAAATAATGATAACAATATGCAAACTATATACTTTAGAACCGCTATATTATTTTTCATACTATACCTGCGTATTCCGTTTAAATTGAATACTAAAACTACAAAATAATCCTTTTTGAGGCCGTTTAAATTCCGTGTCAGTCTGTCATAATCTAACCTTAAAGAAAGGAATCTGCATGGAATATTAAAGTTTCATTTTTTACATTTGAATTTTGAATATTTCAAAACTTCTTTCCAGATGCAGTGGTGAGTGACCATTACCGCAATTATCAACACGATAATCATTATTATGGTTATTGCAATAAGTATGGAATTCATAGCACTGGAATTTGCAAAGATTCGTCGATTTATTTTAAAACTTTAATCTTTTCGCTCAGTCGCTTTTCAATATCTTCCGCTTCAAAGGCGGCATTTTGCTTCGAAGCGATACCGGCTTCCGGAGATTTAAGAACATCGGTTTGTATGGCGCCAATCATTTTGGTCATATCGATACGATAATTACGCACAAGTTTTTCTATGCGCATAGAAAAATCGTAATCAGCTTTGGCGCAATGCCTTCCGACAAACATACGAGCTTTCTGTCTTGCGTCTTTAATTATTAATTTGTGTCCCATAATATTTTTTCTTAAAGTTCTTTGACTTCTTCCGCAAAAAGCAGTCTTTCGCCGTCTATTTTTTCCTGAGATCTCTCGAATAAAGTTTTTAAAGGTTGCTATCTTGTTTTCTAATTCATTAAGTGGAAGTCTGGACTATTTTTCTTCAAGTTCCAAAAAGAGCATTTCTTCATTTACAAGACGCGTCGTCTTTTCGGCGGAGGATTTAAGCAATACGCCGCCTTTTTCGTCCATAAGAAATTTTTCGAGCGACCGTTCGAAATTAATCAAACCGGTTTTTTTATATATGGGTTTAAATCTAATATGCGATTAGGATACACCTTACGACAAATATTTATCATTTTTTTGTCTATTGTTGCAAGGATATAATCATCGTTTTGTAAATACATAAAATTTTCAAAATCGCCTAAATCGTTTTTATCAGGTTTGCTTCCGCGTTTCAATATATCTTTTATATATTCAATATACATTTTAGCATAGCAATCAACCTTACCTCTTGCTTTATTTATTATTTTTTTTTTATTAAAATCGACATCTTCACCCTGCTGGTTTTTGACGACAAATTTCACACGATACAATAATACAGACATTATACTTTCATACATTTTCTTTTCATCTAACATTAATAGCTTATCTTTATCCCTAATCGGTATAATGTTACCAGTTTTTACTTGCTGCCCATACTGCGGCTCTATATTTAAAGTTATTGCGTTAACCACACTTTTGCTAAAATTGCGATATAAATTTTTCCTCCAATCTGAAATTTGATTAATATCAACCGACACTAATTCTAAACTGTTTAAGCCGCGTTCTTTAGTATATATTACCTTTTTATTTTTAAATTCATCGGAATTTTTTATTGAATTAACTGTTCTAAATCTATCCATCCAATTTATGCCATCTTTTATTAAAATCCCAAAATATCCCGCTAATACAAACTCATGCGTAGGCAAGCAGCCTCTTGCATACTTTATTACGGCATGCACCGCATTTTTTCTTCGACTAAATTCCGACGACATATTCATCTTTGAAACAAGTTCTAAAAAGGAAATTGGCGTAGCAAATAAATTCCCCTTAGAAGTAATACAATTTAATAACTTCTGTTTATTTCTATTTCCAGAGAGATTATACCAAACATTGGTGTCTGCAATAATTGTCTTCATTTTTTTTAAATGCATAACAAATTTATTTATATATATCATATATATGGTAACATTACGGGCTACAAAAGTAAATTAGCAGGAGTGATTTAGAGCATACCGAACTATGTGGCGTAAATAAAATTTCTTATCACCGTCTTTAATGCAGCTACTATCCCCGCATAATATACTATCCTGCCCCTTTCTTGCTTTTCCTTGCCGTTTAGCTTGTTTAACCGCCTTAATGCATTATTTAAGTCCATTTCCGCGTCAAATATTTCGTTTTCCAATTCCTGCGCCACGTTTCCAGTGAAAAACACGTCTACCAATTTTTTGGCTATGCCCAAAACAGAAGTGCAGTTATGCGTAATACACCAGATAAGAAACTCATTGAAATACGTCGCTTCCAAAAACCAGAAGGAGTTTATTCAGGATTTAAAGCCCGTTTATAAAGCTATAAACAAAGAAACGGCCGAATCCGAACTATTAAAATTAGAAGAAAAATGGGGCAAGAAATATCCCGTTACGGACAGGCAAAAACAACTCATTTTAAAATTTAAAGAGGAAGGATATATATCCGAATCCGACGCAGATTTAAAAAATCTCAACAAATATACCGCAACGGTGGTCATCGCATACGTTTTCGCTTCGCTCGAAGCCGGACTTTTGAAACACAGAAAATCTGCGGCATAAATATAATATAACATTCTTAAAACAAAGTTTTTGTTATGGCTGGCGGGGAAAATAAAAACGGCTTAACTAAAAAATTATTTTCGCAATATTATCTTCTATCCATTTTCTGGTAATTTCCGTAAAAGCGAAATGGAGGAGGTAAATCCGCGAACGGCGCTAGCGACGCAAGACCTATTCCGCGCTTTAATGCAGGTTCAAGCGTTAAAATTTGCACATTCGGTATATTTTCCGGCATGCAAATTTTCGGTATAATTCCTATCCCAGAACCTTCTTTAACCATGGTAAGCATTGTTCCCATATTGCTTACGTTATATTTCCAAGGCGGAAGTTTTCCGGTTAAAGATTGAAACGCTTTTTTTACCAGAACCTGACAGTTGCTGTTCCATGTAATCATTTCAGAATATTTGGTTAATTGTCCGAAGCTAATCGATTTTTGAGCAGCCAAAGCATCATTTTTTGATAAAACCGCCACCATATCGTCCAAGATGACTGAAACGGTTTTGAGGTTATTGCACGGCAATGTGACGAATCCCATGTCTATCGTGCGGGATGAAATCCAGTCCCTTATTTCGGTTTCCGTTCCTTTAAATATCTTTAAATCTATTTTAGGATATTCCGACTTAAATAGACGCATTATTCCCGGAAGAAAATTAGCGGAAATGCTTCCAAAACTTCCTATTTTCAATTCTTTTAATTCTATTCCTAAGGAGGTGGTTTCTTCTTTTATCATTTCCAAGCTTTCCGTGATAACGCGGACGTGTTTTAAAACTTTATTGCCTGCTTCCGTAAGACTAATGCCATCTTTCCCACGCTCTACAAGCTTTATGCCCAATTCATTTTCCAAATCCAATATCTGATGGCTTACCGCAGGCTGAGTAATGAAAAGTTCTTTCGCCGCTTTGGAAAAGCTTTGCAATTCAGCAACTTTGATTAAAGTCGTTAATTGATTTAATGTCATTAGTTTTTTCTCATATTATATAAATATTATTCATTTTACTTAATAATTACGCATAACTTATAATAACAGAATATTAAATTAAATAAAATATATTTGCCCCAAGTCTGCAACTAATTGAAATTTTATAATAATTTAAATGAATAAGGAGAAAAACTATGGAAAAAGAACCGCTGATTTTAAACGGAATTAAAGAAAAAACCTATATTTGCCAATGCGGCAAATCAAAAAATTTACCGTATTGCGATGAAACTCACAAAACCCTTTCCGAAAATGTTTCCCCTGCCGTTTTAGAACCGACAGATGAAACATTGTCCATTTGCGTATGCGGAAAGTCAAAACATTTGCCGTATTGCGATGCTGTTTTTATAAAGCATGATAAAAGCTGGACGCCCGCCAGTTCCGCCAGGGGCGAAGGGGCTTTATATAACGGCAAAGAAATAGCGTTCACTAAGCAATTAAGCAACAGGCTAGAATATGGGAAAGGAGTAGCTTATTTAATTAAATTAATTCCTCCGGAGGACAAGATGCTTAGAACGGTAGCGGTTGCCCGCTCGGACGAGCATGTTTATATACTTGAAGGCGGATTTTGCGACAAAAGCGGCAGACAAAAATCATTCCCCGGAGATTATATACTGAACCCTGAAGGTCATCCCCATATTAATTTAAATATTGTCGAAACAATCGCTCTTGTAATATGCACCGGTGCAACGGACGAGATAAAAGACTTTACGGTTGTAGACCCGAAATTGTAATATTAACTGTTGTTATTTGCTATACATAAATTCGGAAAGTTTTTCAAAATTCGGCAAAACAAGGTAACTGCCTGAAATAATAATGGCCGGCAATGATAACGGCGCAAAAAATATTGCACGCAAGGTTGAGTTTTCGGTTTTTTTGCGCCTCTTGGCACTGGAGGCGAGCCCTCAGCCCTCCTTAATAACTTAATTAAAAAACTAAATAATAAAAAACACTTGACATAAATTTTATAAATTATATAATTATACATACTAACCGTTTAGCATGTAATTTGAATTTATAAGATTTAAATGTTCGTAATCTTATAAAAGAAGCATTTTTGCAATTAAATATTAATCTAATATCTAATAAATTTACATTTGGAGGCAACACATTATTATGATCAAACTAATCT
>JAJZVN010000110.1 GCA_021845685.1 bacterium | reverse complement strand
TTTGAAAGTTCAGCCAAATTGGATAATATCTACAAAAGTATTATACTGACAATATAATACCTAAAACTTTCAAACTTACCTAAATATAATTTATTATATTTTAACAAGTCAAATTCTTTTATTTCAGGTAATTCTTGCCTATTAAATTCTACTTATAAGACGAATCTTGCCTAAAACTCGATTATCTATCCCTTTATTTATTTCTACCGTTTATTTTTAAAGCTTTTTAGTTTTAAGAATATCTTATCTTCAGTTTATTCCTACTACTTATTTTTAAAGCTTTTAGTTTTAAGAATATATCTTACCGTTCAAAATCAGTTTTAAAAAATACCCATCAAACGCCGTAGCCACTGGCATTTGCCTAAAAACAAATGACAGGGCGGCATATTGCGATTTTATCGTTTCTAACTCTAAAATCGCTTTTAAATACGCCCGTAAACAATCGGGAAAATCGGACCGCGTAAGCGGATTATATATAATATAGCTGAACTTTCAAACTCTAAGGTTTACTAATTTAATCCTGCCAAATCGTCGCCAAAGATTATTGATAAATATCAATAAGCTTTTTTAAATCTCCAAACTTGCGTAAATCGATTTAGGCCAAATTAGAACATGCGGGACGGTCTAACCCGCCAAAAATCAGACCGTAGATCTTACCGGTTCTTTCAGGATAGAACCCAAATACAAACCTGGGCGCCGGCGTAGCCGACCACGTCGCTTGCGACAGCTTTATCTTTTTTTAACAATGAACCGACACACCCCCCAGCTTCGCTGGAGAAAAAAGGAGTAAAACATAATATGAAGAAAATAACCATAAACGACGTAATGGACGCTACCGACGGTATCGGAATTTCTAAATCAAAGCATAGGAATGAAACAGGACTTACAAGCGAAAACAACCGAAATTACAGTGATAAAAACCATAGTTTCGGTTCTCAAGGTAATTTTGAAAACTTTGTTACGGATTTATGCTCTTTCGCGAAAGAGCAGGGCTTTCAAAACTCCGCTATCAGAGTAGATACCTTAACCGGAGAAACATTTAAAGCTTACCTGCAAGATAAAATCTTAAACGGCGGGCGCGATGGCAAAGGCATAACCCAAAAAGTCGTCTCAAATATCGTATCCGAAGCCCAAAAGCTTTCAATTGCTATTTCAAGTTTAGAAGCCGAAAAGAACCATAGAGAAAGCAAATTCGCGACAAAAGAAGAACTTATCAAGATAAAAGAAGAACTCCGCCCAACTGCAAGGAAAGCGATCCACGTCAACAGAGCTTTAAATAATAACGTAGCCGAAAAAATTATAAATTCTATAACCGACGAAAAAGCCCAAATTGCCGCTACATTGCAGTTGCGGGCGGGACTAAGAGAAAGCGAAGCGATTAAAATAAAAAGCTGGCAGGTTTCAGATAAAATAGACATTCAAGGCAAAGGCGGTTTTCACAGGGATGCCTTAGTTAGTAAAGAAATGTATGAAAAAATAGCAAACTACATAGTAAATACCGGTTCTTTTTCAATCTCCCGCAGTTCATACGAAAAAGAATTAAAGGCGGCATTTGAAGCAAACGGCGTAAAATACGAAGGAACGCATTCTCTCCGATATACTTTCGCCCAAAACTCATTTATCGATAAAGTTAACGCAGGCATTGAAAGCCGCGAAGCTTTAAGGCAAGTTTCGGAAGAAATGGGACATCACAGGCCGGACATAACCCTTACATATCTTAAATAAAGGTAAATAAAATGAATACCAATGCAGACGTTCAAAAGAAATTTTGCGATAACCGGAACAGGAAATTTAAAAAGTTATTTATTTATAAATCTGAAATTCAAAAAATGGTAAATGAAGGCTATTCTTTTAGACAAATAAAAAAGCAGTTTACTAAAGCCCATAATACAAAAATAAGTTTAGGTTCTCTCCATTCGTTCATTAAAAATTACATAAAGAATAATTCCGACAATTGATAAAAAATTAACCGTTATGTAATTTTCTGCCTATACATTTATATCCTAAAGCCCTTTTGGAACGCCTTAAACGACGTTTTAGAAGGGCTTTTTTTATCGCCGCCGCTCGCTCTTTCAGTTTTAAAGAAAAAACAATTGCGCCGGCTTTTTTATATATATTTAGACAAATACATTAAGGGGGTTCGCTTTGTCCGAACAAAGCTACCCCCTTAAACCCCCAGCAAAATCGGGAATGGGGTAAAAACCGTGCCAATCCTGCTGTTGTGCCTGCTCCCGCTGGTCGCATATTTCTTTTTTTTTCTTGGCGGCCAAAAGAAAATATGATATACTTATATTATCAATTAACATTCCGAAAGCCGTGTGGCATTAAAAAATACAAAAACGGATACATTGAATTTTTAGCAGGTTAAATAACCCAATAATATTAATAAGTTATAATATATTATAGCTTGCATGGCATGCAAGATGTCGTCGGTTCGACTCCGATCAGCTCCACCAGTTAAATAAAAATTCAGATAAATTCGACTATATATTTTATATTTAAAAACTGCACAGATGAACCCGGCATGCGCTAAAAAAACATTAGAACTCAGGGATACCTTTTGTTCATATCCATTTTATAAATAATAAAAATACATTTATTTTTATTACTGATATTTAGAAAATATTCATTGTTTTTATTGTTATCTATTGCTTTAAGCGTTAAAACTATTTCATTATTTTTCGATATAAATTCTAATATCTTATTTTCAAAATCAACCGAATTTACTTCAAGTTTCTTAAATAAGAAAAAATACTCAGCAATATTAATTGCAATTAACAGACTGAGAAAAGATAATGATATATATAAATAGATAAACATAAAATTATTTTAATTATTTTATTATTTAATTATTTAATTATTTTAACAGATTTATTTAATTTTTTCTTTGAAATATTAAAATGCGGAATAAGCATTAAATCTTTTTTGAAATATTTTGTTTTATATCGTCTTAAATCTTCTCTAACATGTTTTTCTATTGCTTTTTTGAAATTGTAATATTATTATAGATGTCAATAATGTTCAGTTCTTGCCCAAAAAATTAATTATGTTTTTATAAAAACATATGATATTATATATAGTATATAAAAGAGGTAAAAATGAATAGTCCCCATTATCTTACAATAATATTATCCATACTTATTGTTATAGGTATAATAACATTAATAGTAATTGGTTTCAGAATTATAATTGCAATTGCACTTGCTATTTTGATCTGCATAGTTGTAATAAAAATATATTTATATTATGTACCGCATAATCACAAGGTAAATCAAACGATTAATACCGTAATAAGCAAGATTCCAAAGGTAACTATTAACATTAATAAAAAATAAAATTAATCCACTTTAAATTATTTAAAAATATTGCTAAAACAAATAAATAATCCGCATATGCGCAGTTCTCTTATATTATATATATCAATATATTAAAATATTAAAGCAAGATAGCAATAAAATACGTTTTATTTATTAACATTAATATATTAAATAATATTAAATAAATATAAATAAATATAAAAATAAAAATAAAAATTACATAGGAGAATTAAATATGACTGAAAATATAAGCATTAAAAAAACTGTGAATTTAGATTTTAACGATGCTGTTTTGAGAGTAAAAGAAATATTTAAGGCAAACGGTTTTGGAGCAATAACGGAAATAGATGTTAAAAAAACATTAAAAGAGAAAATAAATGCAGATTTTAAAAAATATATTATTCTTGGTATGTGCAATCCGAAAGTTGCTATGGAAGCGCTAAATATAAACGATGAAATAGGACTTTTACTTCCATGTAATGTTTGCATATACGAGGACAAAAATGGCAACATTATAGTTAATGCAATAAACCCTGCTGCATTGCTTAATTTAATTAATGTAGAAAATTTAAAAGAAAAGTCTTTAGAAATAAAAAAAATGATTGAAAAATCGATTAATGAAATTTAATAGTTTTTATTTTTCTCTTTTTTTCCATTTCCATGTCCACCAAAATATAATAATAAGCAATAAAGCAATTACTAAAATCAAACCATAACAGCCAAAACTTTGCATTACAGGAATATATTTAAAAAATCTATCGCCTAAAACATAAGTCCCATATCCCCAGAACAACACCCATATAGCAGCGCCTGCAGAATTATACAAAATAAATTTTAACCAGTGCATACGGGCGCTTCCTGCAATTATTCCGTTTAACTGGCGCGCACCCTCAATAAATCGCGCAATTAAAACAAAACCGCCGCCATAACGATTAAAAAATATTTTTACATTATCAAATTTTTCTTGCGTTAGCCCAAATTTATTTCCATAGCGAATAAATAAACGTTCTACCCCAAAATGACCCACGCCAAAACCTATGTTATCTCCTATTACTGCACCGCACCATGCTAAAAATAAAACTAAATATATATTTAATTCTCCTTTAGAAGCTATTAAAGAGACGGCGATTAAAGTAATCTCTCCTGGTGATGGAATACCAAAATCCTCAATCATTATTAAAAAAAAGGCAGCAAAATAACCATAAGTATGAAAAAAAACATAATTATTTTTAATAAAATCTTGAATTATAAATTGCAAATTCATATTTTAGAATATTTTAAATTTATTAAAAAGTATATATCCGTTCGTTTAAGTATATATTTTAATTAGCCGCTTCAATATCTTATACAAATAATTTTTTTAATTTTTAAGTAGTAAATAAATAGTAGGGGCAATGTATAAAACTATACAAGTTTATATAAAATTTATTAGTTACATTATTATATAATAATGTAACGTTTTTATTTTTATCTTTATTATCGTCTAAAAAGTTATCTAAAAAGTTAAAACTCAAAATTAAAAACTTATTCGATTTATTTTATCTTCCACTCCTGATTGAATTTATAAACAATTAAAAAATTTTATTGCTTGTTTTAATGTTTTTTAAAACATATATGAAATTCATTTGAAACAGT
>JAJZVN010000109.1 GCA_021845685.1 bacterium | reverse complement strand
GCTCTTTTTCTATCGCAATCTGCATCTTTTTAGCAATTTCTTCGTAGGAACAGGAAAACACTCTTCTTAATCCGCTTAAATCAACGAACGCCTCGTCTATCGAATACTCTTCTACTTGCGGCGAAAAGTTTTTTATTATGTTGAACATACGTAAAGAAAAAAGAGAGTATGCTTCGTAATCAGATTCTATTACTATAAGCCCGGGACATATTTTTTTAGCTTCAAAAGACCTCATACCGCGCTTTACTCCTTTTGCTTTAGCTTCATAGCTTAAAGCCGTTATAATGCCCCGCTCTTTTCCGACAGCAACGCATTTTCCGTTTAAAGACGGATTTAACGCACGCTCGCATGCTACGAAAAAAGCATCGGCATCTATGTGCGCGATAGCCTTCGGCCATGAATGTACACAAAAATTGGACATAATTTACCTTTGTTATACCATCTATATATATCTTATCTATACTATATGTTTGATGCTTTATATTTTCATCTTTATATCAGCTGCCCCATTATTTATGAATTAATACTGCTCTTCGCTTCGTTGGTTTTCGTCTGCCTATACCTCCGCTAAATAATTAAAGGCGGATATGCGTTTAACCTTTGTTACCTGTATTTTCTTATAGTGCCTACTACAACTCCCGCAACCGTTAATTCTTGTTTAGGCTTTATAAATCCGTACTTAGGGTTTGCCGATTCAAGTATATATTTGCCGTTCTCTTTTCTGAGATATTTTATGGTCCAGTCCCCGTCCACTCGCGCTATTACTATATCTCCTTCTTTAGGCGTAAGCGATTTATCTACTACTACAAAATCTTTCGGCATAATACCGGCATTAATCATAGAATCTCCCGAAATTTCAAGCATAAACGAAGAATTTGGATTTTTTATCAAAAACTTATCGATGGAGACGCTGTCTAACAGCTCTTCTTCCGCGGGACTAGGAAAACCAGCCTCTACGCTTCCAAGAAGTTTAAGAAGACCGCCGCCTGCGCCTGCCGCCGCAAAAACGGCGGATACATTATGCGGCACTGCCGAAGCACCGCCGGAAACCGGCAATAAATACCCCTTGGAATCTTTTCTTAATAAACCCTTTTCTATGAGTTTACCGACTATTTTAAAAACCGCATTTTTTGATTTTACCCCTAACAAATCGGTCATTTCGGAATACGTCGGCATTCTTCTGCTTTCTGCGTAAAAACCGTTTATAGAATCGAGTCTGTCTTTAAGTTTTATATCCATATTTAGAATAGAATAATTAGTGAAATTAACGGCGAAATTTAAATTGTAAATTATTAAATTATTTTAAATATTATTGAAATTATTTTACGTTAACAAAATATAACAAAATATAACAGAATACATATTATAATACAGTAAACAATCGTTCACTGTCAAGCAAAAAAATTATGTCAATATTATAAAATAATGATAAAATTAAAAATATGGATTTAAAAGCCAAAAATAAAATTATCGCAAATCTCTTTCTTTTATTTGCTTTTTTAATTTTTTTAACATCTTACCTTATACGCGTCCATAATATCTGGATATTTATACTGCAAAGGGCTTCTGCGGCGGCGCTTATAGGCGGCATCGCCGACTGGTTTGCCGTCACGGCTTTATTTAAATATCCGCTCGGACTTCATATTCCGCATACAAATACCATTAAAAACAACAAAGAAAAAATTATTAATTCGATAAGCAATACCGTCAACGACATATGGCTCGGCAAAAACTATCTTACATCGGAAATAAGCGGCATAAATTTTTCCAATATCCTGCTAAATATTATCAAAAAAGATAAAAACAAAAATAAATTAATGTTATCTTTAAGAAAATTAATTTTAAAATCAATTAATTATGCCAAAACGGATAATTTTAATAATTTTTTAAATAAAAATATCGATAAAGCATTAGATAAAACGCTATCCAATGACAATATATCCAAAAATATAATAAGCAAATTAACCGTATTTTTGGAATCCGAAGATTCGGATTATATTTATGATAATTTAATTAACTATATAAGCGGTTATATTAAAACGTATAATGCGGACGATCTGTCAAAAAAAATCACGGACGCGTATTCGGATGAAATTATAAAATCTATAAAATTTGCGGGAAATAAAATAATAGATGAAAATTTCGCCTTCATTATATCTAATTTAAGCGACTTCGTTATTTTAAACATAGAAGAAAACAGACCATATTTAAAACAACAGATAGCCGATATTATCGAAAAATATAAAAGCAATTCAACCGTAAAGAACATACTGATATTTGTAGCAGAAAAGACAAATATTTTGGACATAGATAGGCTTTCCAACGAAATTATAGCAAAAATTATAGATTTTATTAAAGATATAAAAAACAACGAAAATAACGACGTCAGATTAAATATAAAAGATTATATTTTAAGCGCATTAAACGATATAGACAAAACTTCAAGGATTCAAATTTTAAATACCGTAGAAACGACTATAAATGAAAATGCCGATAAAATAAAAGATTACATAATAAATTATTTAAACAACGACGAACTGAAAAAAACGATTAAAAACAAACTTTCAAATTTTATTAATTCGGAGGGTTTAAATATTATAGTCCGCTTTAAAGACCGGTTTAAAAGCCTAGTACGCGACGCAATAATAAATTTTATTGTTTCTATACTTAAAAACAACAAAGAATATATAGTGAATAAAAAATTGTTTAAAGAAAAATTTAATTATTTTTTTATTTTCATAGAGAATGAAATATCGAAAAACATCAATAAAATAGATGCTTTTTTAAAAAATAACATTATATATCTTATGAAAATCAACCATTCTGCGATAGGAAAACTTATAAGAAAAAATTTAGAAAATCTCGACGAAGATAAATTAGTCGGCCAAATCGAAGATAAAATCGGCAACGATTTACAATATATAAGAATAAACGGCGCGATAACCGGCTCTTTTATCGGAATCATTATAGCCGTATTGAGTCTTATTTTAAAGAAAATATAAATAATATAAACAATACTTCCGCATAATCTGCGGAGAATAAATAAGCTAATCTCCGCAAAATTTGACCGGAATATACACTCGATAGTTTAGAGAATCACATAACTATTTTTTATATAATTTTTATATAATTAGATAATAATTAAGAAATTTTAACATATTTTATTTTATTAGAAGACTACTAAAATCATTATCTATTCCTTTGCATATTTCAATTAATTTTGCTATATCGTGTGTGTGATGTTTGCGGTGATTATCATCGATTTCTATATTATTAGCAACTAAATACGCCTTAAGGTATTTTTCGACAGCCTGCTGCATATTGTAACATACTATATTCTTAAAATTTTCAGAATTATTCCGAAATAAAGTTAAACAAATAAAATTAAACCTGCGTTAAAATTCTCGTCTCCTAATTTGATCCATTCTTTTACAGTTTTTTCATTCATACGGCAACCCCATATTTAAGCGCATAATAAGTAATATTGCCAACATTATTATCTTTCTTAATCTCACCCGATGAACTAATTATTATGTCATTATCAATTTTTAATTTCGCCATCTTCCTTCTAATCTTTAAAAGCATATTGCTTTCATCTTTATGGGATGCACCTTGTTCTAAAACCACAAAAAAATCATAATCGCTATTTTCATTATAATCTCCTTTTGCCCTAGAACCGAATAAAATTATCCTCTCAACCTGATAGCCGGCTTTTTTAACTTCTTCCGTAATGATTTTTTTTGCGATATTAATGTTTTTATCTATTATCTTTTCCATAATTTTATCATTTAACAAATTCATCTTGCCACCTAAGAAGCATATTTTTTTCTTGCGACTGTGCAAAGCTAAGCATGATATTAAAATATTTCATAAATTCGTTTATATCTTCATCTTCTAATAAATAATCTTGTATTTTCCTTTTCCATAACTGTATTATAGCATATTTTAATCGCTCTCTCCAGTCGCCTGTCTCACGCGGCGTTACAAAAAACCGCCGCATTTGCGTTTTAAGGCCGGTTAAATATCATTTAGGCTCTATTCACTTGTTAGAAATCTCGTCTCATTTTTTATCATGGTGCGTTTTTAACGATAAAAGTTCTCCTAACCTTACAGGCGCATATCCGATATTATCCGGAGAAACGTTTACGAGATTATCGAAAAGTTTTATTTTATTATGAATATGTCCGTGTATATTAATGTCAAATTTATTTTTAATAAATATTTCCTCTAACTGTTCTATAGGAAATTTAAATCTCCGAAATGAGTATCCGAGATAACAAATGTTTCTTTGGTTAATATCATTATATTTAATTTATTTATGTTCTTATTTGCGGTATGTTTACATCCGCCGGTTAGATTTTAGCATTACGGCTTCTGCCGAAGCGGTTTGTTCCTAAGGATTTTTTTTCCAACTGCCGGATCGTTTTTATCGTCGTGCCTGCCGTACCATTCTTCAGGGTTAACGTCGAACTCCACGACCGTTTTAACTGTTCCCGTTATATTGTCGCAGCCTCCCTCATATCCGAGCGCTACTATTCTCATCTCCGGCGGATATTTCTTAAGTTCTTCGATTAATTCATAGACTTTCATGGCGATAACCCTTTTCTATTTCTTTTTCCTCTTTACCGTATGTTTTACCTTTATAACCGCAAGGTTTAATTCAAGAGTCGTCTCGCTGCCGGTTGTCTCATTCAAAAAATAATAATTTTCGCAAGATTAAAGTTGTATTATTTATTGCATTTTTGATTTAATTTTTTATCGAAACTAAATATATCTATTTTAAGTTTTTTAGACTTTACGCATATAAAACAATCGATTAGGCTTAAATCGTTATACATATCATAGCAATCAAGAGCTTTGATAAATGGATTGCCAAGCCGTTTCTCTTTCTTCCGCGAAAGAATATTTTTTAACGTTCTTAGTATATTTCTTAAGAGAACCGGCAATTTCTTTAACAGGCTCTATTTCAACCTTTCCGTCTTTAATATTG
>JAJZVN010000108.1 GCA_021845685.1 bacterium | reverse complement strand
AAATAATAGATATTAATCTAGATATAATTATAAGTTCCTACATTAGCGAAGGAAAATTTTACATTGCGGCTACAAAATTTGAAACTAAAATAATAAAATTCAGTTCAAAATTTTCTTATATGCTCGATCTTGCGCTTGTAATATCTCTAATAATTGCGACCATTATGGTTTTTCTGATGTTCTTATTTGAAATTTACAAATTCGCCTTCGGCGGCGGAGCTTTTGAATCCACCGTAGTCGATATTCTCGGCGCTATGTTAATCGTTTGGGCGATAAGAGAACTGCTCGAAGAAGAAGTTAAAAAGCTGAAAGGCCATAAATTCGCGCTAAGCGCTTTTATAGGTCTTGCGATGGCGGCGCTTTTAAGGAAAATATTAATCTTTTCTCTGGCTTCCGGAAAATCCAAGGAGGTCGCAATATTAGGATTCCTAGTACTTGTGCTTGGAATAGTTTACTGGCTGATGAATAAAAGCATGAAATCGTGAATGCGCAAAGCGTAAAAACATAAAGTGAAAATACTATGCAAAATTATACAGCGATTATACCGCGCATTACACGGGCAAAATAATATAAATATATTATACCTAAAAAAACAACGCTGAAAAATTATATTGCCTGCATTGCCTATTAATGATAAAATAAATAAAATACGTAATTAATTTTTCAAAAAAAACGGGATGTGGCGCAGCTGGTAGCGCACCTGCTTTGGGAGCAGGGGGTCGCACGTTCGAATCGTGTCATCCCGACCACTTAAAAACACTGAAATTAAGCCTTTCATCGTAATCCACTCCATTTGACAAAAATGTAAAAAATAGGTAAAATTATGCAAAATTATGAAAATTTTACCTACAAAAACCCCTACACTTTTTTATGAGAATTTATAAGCGCGGAAATATCTATTGGACTGAATTTATAGTAAGTAACAAGCGTTATCAGATGTCCACTAAGACTAAGGATAAGAAGCTCGCCGAAGAAGTCGCCGCCGCTTTGCAGGCCGACGTCGTCCGAAATAAATTCAATATTCCTGCGAAATATAAAGCCGAAAAAGTTTTTTCGGAAGTCTGGGAAGAATATATTAAAAGCCTTAATAATACCCCTCGCAATATTAAAAATAAAGAATTAGTTTATAAACATATTACGTTTTATAATAAAAACATTTCTGAAATCTTGCAAAGCGATATAAAAGCTTATCAGCTCCAACGGAAACTCGAAGTTATAAGTTCTGAAAAAAATATCGGAAAAAGGGAGCAGGATATAAATTTCAGATGGATTAATATCGAAATTACGACATTGCACCATTTCTTTAATTTCTGTATAGAAAAAGGCTATATTGATAAGAACCCCTGCGCAGGCATTAAAAAATTAAACGAATTATCCCGACTTAAAACTTTATCCGATTCCGATATCGAGAAGCTCACCCTTGGCGCCACGAATAAATTGACACGGGATTTAATAACCTTTTTAATTTATACCGGCTGCCGCAAAGGCGAAGCCTTAAACCTTAAATGGGACGACGTGGACATGCAGAACGACGTCATAGCTATAAAAGGGACTAAGACAAAGTATGATAGGTATATTCCGATATCAAAGCCCTTAAAAGAGCTTTTGAGCCGAATTGAAAAAGTCCAAGACGTTTTATACGTATTTAACCGAAACGGGGCAAAATTGACCGATTTTAAGCGTTCTTTTCATACGGCGTGTAAAAATGCCGGATTAAAGGATATGCACATTCACGATTTAAGGCATGTTTTTGCAAGCAAAATGGTAATGAACGGAACGTCGCTATTTATTACGGGGGAGCTCCTGGGACACCGTACGACGCAGATGACGAAAAGATATTCGCATTTAGTCCCAAGCACTTTACGTAAGGCCGTTGACGATGTGTGGAATAAGGACGATAAAAAAGATTAATCGTTTTATACTTATAATGAAAAAATCAAATACGCAGACATAGAATTCGTAACATATTTCTTTATGGTATTACGTCGGGGAACATTTGACGGCATGTTTGAAGACGAATTTATAAAATCTACCAAACCCAGAAATCATCGAAGGATAAGAATTTTTAAAAAAAATAAAAATATTTTAATTTTTCTCTTGACATATAGTATATCGTTCGATATACTATAAACAGAAGATAAGATGTTTTAATATTTATCAAGGAGGTCAAGATGAAAGATTTATTTAAGGATTTTTTAGAAAATGAAGAAGTCGGCATCGAAAGAGAGTTCGATGGCGAGTATTACATTAAATATGATTTCAGGAATTTCGATGGCAAAATCCCTGAAGACATTGATTTTACGCCATCGGCGGGGGAATACATAAAAGATAATATAGGACAGTTAGACATCTTAACTTTTGTTTGGAGAAGGGGTGAAGAAGGTTGGGATGTGGTTACGTTTTAAAAATTTTAATAGAGTGATTGCGCATGAAGCCAAAAATTAGAAAAATAAGAGAGGGTCTAAGGCTCTCTCAGCGGGCATTCGGAGAGGCGGTAGGTATTACAAAAATGGCCGTTTCTCATATTGAGAACGGCTTTAAGGGACTTTCCGGAGACCTTGCGATTAGAATACAAGATTTCTTGAAATCGCAGGGAATAGATGTTTCCATTGATGAGTTATACGAAGGTCTTAGCTCTTCGTATAAAAATAAAGGACGGTTTTCTTCAGAGTACAAAAAAACTTTAGAAGTCTATGAGCCCGACCAGGATAATCCAATGCCGTCTTTTTTGGGTTGGCTCGTAAAAAACGGCAATAACATCTTCGCTATAGGAGATATTTCAGACGAAGAAATTTTAAAATTTGCAGGCAAAAAGCCTGTAAATGTAATAAAATGCAGGGAATACGAACTTGAAAATTGGAATAAAAATAACGATGGTTTTTAATAAAAATCACAAAAATCTATGTCCGGCTCAACCGGCAACGGTTCTATCACCCTTCATTTCACATACAATTTCTTTAAAATTCAAGCCGTCTAAAAATTAAGCAATTCGATTAAATAATTGATTTTTAAAAGAACGTCTTTTCATTTTTAGCGGTTCCTCGAAATTAATTTCACAAAACCTGTAAAATTTTTCCGGAAAAAAGATATTTATATAAAAATATCTTAAATTAGAAAAAACCCTTTAAATTTATCTTATTATCGTCTATTAAATACTTTAAATGTCCCATAACGTCTTTATTTAACCCCTTATTTTTCTCGTTCGTTTCGTCGCTCATTATTTCAAAAGTTCCTTCAGGGGTTACATTATTTTTATAGACTCTCGGTTCCATAATTGCCGAAAAAGAATCGGCTACAGTCAAAATATCGATTAAAGTTTCCACGCCGTTATCGTATATTAAAGGTTTAGGATAACCGAAACCATGCCGATAATGGTGCTTAACCGCAAAATATTTTATCTCTTCCGGAAAAGATTTAAAGCTATCTAAAACTTCATACCCGAAAAGAGTATGAGTTTTTATGATTTCAAATTCTATACCGGTCAAAGCTCTCGAAGAATTTAAAATCTCAGCCGGAGTAAAAAGCTTCCCGATATCGTGGAGAAGCGCACCGTATTTTAGAAGCTTAATATCTGCCGCTTTATATCCCATGCTTTTGGCTAAAGATAAGGAAACCGAAGCCGTATTTTCCGAATGCGTCCCTAAGTGATTTAAATTACGATTCACGAGCTTTAAATAGAATTTAACGAACTCATCCGCTTTAATGTCTAAGCTTATATCTAAAACATCTTTTATCATAAAAACCCCTTAATTATAAACATTACTTGTATCAGCAGTTAAAGGAATACTATAATAATTACCGTTATACCAATCCTCATAATAAGGAAAAGTGCTGGCACTAGTTCCAACATCGGAATCATTACCAAAAGTGTAGCTATCTGGATTTGACGGATTTATATTAATTACCCAACCAGCAGCATAGCTGCCTATCGAATCTAAATTTTGTCCAGAATCTCCACAATTATTTACGCCAGCACCAGCAAAAGCATTACCAGAAGCATTAGCATTTATATAAACTTGAAAAGTACTATCATATTTAGCATCATATTCAGAGGTTAAAGTACTGTCATAACAACCTGGACCTGTAATAATTGAATACTCTGCTGCCGCAATTTGATAAACAACAGTCTGTCCAGAAGGATTAGTTAAATTTAATTGAAACCCAGAATCGCCTAAAAAAGAGTAAGCTGGAGCTGGAGGCATAAAATCAGCAGAATTAGACATAGGCAAAGAACCAATACCATTAATAGTAATTAAACCTTCTATGCCATAAGTAGGGTAGTCAGCATAGCCTTTAATTTTAGAATCCGATACATAACTAGCGCCAGAGTATAAATATTTTATAGGGGTTCCACCAAAACCATTGTCATAATTATTACTAGAGCTACCATTTAAAGCTTCATTTATAACAGCATATGAATTTAAATCTAAATACTGCAAAGGAACAGTAATACTTATCGACTCCACTTCATCTTTATAAGCTGGGAAACAATACATAGCTTGACCCACATCATCAGGAAAATCATACCATGGATTTTGATATAAGCGTCCATTATAAATTACATTACTCGTTACATTATCTGCATAAGACGGACAGTTTGCAAACCACCCTTGAGATATTATATTTAAACCGCCACCATTTTCAACTGTATCTAAATAATCAGTTGAAGTATTATCTAAGCCGTTATAACCATATGAATTAAGAAGAAAACTAATATTTATAAGCCAATAACCATATTGATCTGGAGCTTTAATATAAATTGATGGCTCAGTATTATTAGCGGTAAAACTTAAATTAATATTTTGACCATCTCCACTAAATACATTAGAATTAACAGTGCCTACATAAGTTCCTGTAGAATTAGGATATGGAGGAATATTTACTTTAGAATCTACTTCATTAGCTAAATAAGCATAGCCTAATGTTCCTGTTAAATTAGCTCTTGCGGCTAAATCAAAATTTAAATTACTGTCAACACCGAATTAAAATTCCCTAAAACGCCGAACGAAAAGTAACAAAAACGCCGAACGAAAAATACCATTTTCACCGACTAAAATCGCTTAAAATTAATTTATCACCTCCCTTTTTATATATT
>JAJZVN010000107.1 GCA_021845685.1 bacterium | reverse complement strand
TATAAATTTTTTTAAAAAAAGTTTAAAAAAATGAAAATAATCAAGCGGCGGTTAAGGGCTTATGTTTAATCATATTAATTTTATTTTTATATGCGATATATTGATTTTAGCTATAGTTTTTATAGGCTCATTTTTTATAGGCAGGTTTATTAGTAACTTAGTTATATTTGTCTTAAAATTTTTTAAAAATAATTTATTTATAAATTTAAAAAAATAGATAAGACAGGATAAGACGGTTAGACAAGCCTTGAAAATCCTATATATTTTTGTCTTACCGCAGTCTTGCCGTCTTATTTATGTCAAATAATTAAACTACATTTTTTATTTTATAAAACCTATTTTTCTTTTTGTTTTTTCCGGAGGGGTCATCAACTGCCTTATGGCATCTATTATAGCCTTTATATCTTTATCGTGTTTTTCATATTTCTTCTCAAGTTCGTTTAATTTTTGGGCAAGTTCTTTGTTGCCGGACGTAATCTCTCTTAACTTTACAAACGCCCTTACGACAAAGATGCTCATTTCAACGGCTTTTGAAGAGTTAAGAATAGTTGCCGCCATAATTGCACCATGTTCAGTAAATACGTAAGGAGTATAACGTCTGCCGCCATGAATAATATTTGAGGTCGCAAATTGCGACCTCAAGATTTTATATTCTTCATCAGTCAGTTTAAACATAAAATCTTCCGGAAAACGTTCTATATTTCTTTTAACCTGCTCGTTAAATCTTTTGGTAGTAACGCCGTAAAGTTCGGCAATATCGCTGTCAAGCATAACCCTCTGGTTTCTTATTAGATATATTTTACTTTCTATGATTTCTATAGGAATGCGTTCCATGATGATTTATAAACTATTTTTGAAATTAGAATGTTAAAATTAATTTATTTTAATTTTTAAGCTGTTTTATTTTTTAGCCTTAACTATGTTATATATCGATTCTACACTTTTTTTTAGCAGGTATATTAAATTTTCGTCGTTTAAATTATAAATTTCTTTAACCATCCCTATTGTTTTATTATATTCTTTATTTTCATTTTCAAATTTTAATTTTGTTCCTGCATTATAATCAGACAAAAAATAATTTAAATCAACTTTAAAGATATCGGCTAATTCCATAAGGTAATCCAATGGAATCTTAAACTTGCCTGTTTCGTAATTATAAACCTGTGTATATGCAACATTAAGCATCTCGGCTAATTTTTCCTGAGAAAGATTAAGCTCACGCCTTTTAATTCTGATTTTTAAACCTATATACTTAAATAATTCATAGTTTTTATGTTTAGGCATAAATTTATTATATTTTTTTAAGTTTAACTTAAATATTTACTATTATTAAGATAATTTAAAGAAAATACTATAATCTTAAACATAAATTACTTATTGACATATTTAAGTTAAAGATATAAAATCATTAATAAAATTAAATTAATGTTTTTTAATTAATACTTTGCTTTGATAATATGTGCTTTAATTTTTAATATCTTTAAGGAGGAGGATGAATTTATGAAAAAATATTTAGCCATAATTATCGCCATATTTATGCTAAGTACTGTTAATGTTTATGCACAGACAATGTCAAAATACGGATATCCTGAAGGCTATAAGCCTAATAAAACAGTTAATACTTTAAAAAATACAACGCAAAATAATTCCGTTTCCTCCATTTCTAATAACTCAAGCTCTGGATTATTTCCGCATCGCATCAATCCGGCAATTCTTTCGGTAAATAACATGTTAAGCGTTTCTTATTCCGATTTGGGATTAAATTACGGAGAATATAACGACGGTGCTGTTTCTTCCATTAACAATAAATATTTAGATACAGATAACGGCTTTATTAACGGTTTTTCAATAAGTCTAAAAAATACTTATAAACATTTGTATTCAAAAGAAAATTTTAGTTATTATATATCTAACGATACATACACAGGATATATTCCGGAATATAGCGGAACACTTTCAAACTTGCAATTTTCATATCAACCTTTTAAACAAACAAGCAGCAGTAAAATATATAATTTCAACTGGAAAATCGGATATATGTTGCCTATTACCGATAAATTTGTTATAACTCCTTATGGAGATTTGGGTTGGCATATATGGAAAAGGGGCGACAACACATCTCAATACGCACATTATTCTAATTGGTTCGCAATGGTCGGCTTATTAACTCAGTACGCTTTTACTCCAAAGCTTGTGGGAGATATAGATTTTGGCTACGGAACGACCTTTGATGCTCAAGCAAAAGAAGATAATAATGCAAGCGGCGGCGCAATTTATTGTCAAAACGGCGATTTAAGCACTTGCTTACCTGTTGGAATTAATGAGGATACCATAACATTTGATTTAGGCTCTAAGGCTATTTATAATCTTTCAGCCGGATTAGATTATAGATTTTATAAAAAGTTTCATATTTTTGCCGATGTAAACTATGAAAGATTTAAATATGGGCAGTCATCTACTGTCAATTTAGCGCCGACAAGTTTATATAATAACGGGACTTTTGTTGAATATTTATACAATAGTTACACCGAACCAAACAGCGTAACTAACGAAATAATATATAGTATAGGATTAGGATATTCTTTTTAATATAAAAATCATTATAATATAGCGTAAAAAAAATTATTTTAAAAATATGAAAATACTTAATAAAATTTTTTATATTTTATTAATTCTTTTTGTTTTAACCATTTTTCCTCTATTTTTTTCAGGATGCGGAACAATGATGGGGCAAACGCCTCATAGATTTATAATAAATACTACTCCTGAACATGTAAATGTTGCATTAAATAGCCCTAATTTAATAATAGGCAAGACCCCTCTGTCACTAAACTTAATACATCACTGGCATTTTCAATGGACAAATACACATCAAACATTTATATTTTCTAAAAAAGGGTATAAGACAGTTGAATTATTAATTTACGTAGTTAATAATAATTTTGCAGATTTAACTGATATACCTTTAGATTTTTTGACATTTGGTATTAGCGGTTGGACAGATCAAGAAACAGGCGCAGATTATAAAATATGGAATCAAGCAAAACTTTGTAATGTCATAAATGATGATATTCCGGTTCAATGTAGAAAAATAATTATCAATCCCAATGGCGTCAATATTGGCATGCTTTCATTAATAAAAAAACAACATAAACAATCAATGAGAAACATTCTGCAAACATTATCGACAGCAAAGCATACTTCTTACCACTATTTTAAAAAATTTGCCTTAAAAGCATATCAAACAGATTCACCTTTGATCATTTATCATTACAAAAAGTTTAATTATAGTGCATTACCTATAACTAAAACATTATCCGACTGTAAAATAATTAGCGTTGTGAGATGGAATAAAAATTCATATCAAAAAAAAATTGTAAACTTTAAGGTATGTAGCGGCATCGTTAAGGAAACCAAAATAACAAATGCGAATGCTCTTAAAAAACCATTGCCGCAAACAATAAAGCCTATAATAAAAAAAGTAATAGAAGAAACAAATAGATACGGAAAAGCAAAAGAAGTTTATGGTGCATATACCGTCGTTGGAAAAAAACAAGGACATAACAAAAAAATTTTATTCGTCTATGTATTAAAAGGAATAAGACTTATAGCACTTTTAAGATAAAATCTCATTATAAAAATACTTAGTGTCAGTGTATATGAAAATAATTTACAAATTCCTTTCAAATTCCTAAAATTAAAGCCCTCTTAAGCTAAACGAATATAAAAACATTTGATTAAAACGAAAGCCTTATCAAATAAGTATTTTCAGGCGACATCGCAAGAAATAGCCTAAAAACGCACGCATTTAAGTTTTAAAGCCCTATGCCAGCAAAGCCTTATTTCACGCCCTTTTCAGGGGACACGTGAGGAAACGGCAGTTAGTTCAGGTGTCTTTTTACCCATTTTACGCCCCCTGCGTCATAAAAAAATAATAAATTCACGACTCTCTAAAACCTTTCCCCTTAATGCACGATGCTCTTAAACCATCCGATTTGACATTTTTAAAACTTAATGTGATTTCTATTTTTGCTATATTAATTAAGATTTTGCGCCATTGTAATTTTTTTTCTGCGGATTAAAGTTTATGTGAATTATAATGCGATTTTTTCGGTCAAATATGCCGGATACAAGCCTTGCATTATCGGCTAATATGACTTAAATAAGCCGTTTTTTAGGCATTTTTATAGGCTTTATCGCCATCGTAAAAAAATAAGACCTAACAATCATATTCACGCATATTAACATCACACACCGCTAATACAGATGTTTACAGGCTTTAGCGGTAAATCAACCTAAATAAAGATTAAGAGGGCGTGTTTATGAAAATGTTCAAAATCGATGTTACAGGGATGATGTCCGAAAGTGATGTCAATAAAATCAACGGCAGGCTTTCAGATATTCACGGAGTAAAAATGGCTGACGCCGTTTTAAGTGAAAATGCCGTCTATATCATAACCGATAATAATATCAATATCGAAAGCGTTAAAAGTATTATCAGGAACGCCGGCTATAATCCGGGACTTCATATAGGATAGGTTATATCCTAAACTGGCTTAAAATCCTTTTAAGCGGTAAGATAAAGTCGTTTATTCAGGGTTATTAATGGTTTTGTATTAGCCGCAAATCAGAGGCTTATAAATAAAGGCCTGGCGGTGGCATCGCCGGAAATAGCCCAAAAACGCACACAAATGCGTTTTAAAGGGTTCTATAATTTTTATTGGCGGTGTTTTTCCGTTTAAGTTCAAATATTTTTACATATCGATTCGGCGGGAGGAAATATTCGGCGATGTATAAATATATAATTAATTTATCTTCTTCTTTAAAATCAAGCTTTAGGGGAATTTCTTTAATTTCATCAGGTGATATGTATTTAAAAAGCTTCAAGGTTTCTTGAATTTTTGGAATATTTATCAGTTCAAGATACTTAAAGTTATCTTTTATTAAGTATTTTTTTTTATTATTGCTATCGTTTGGATATAATAACTGAATTTGTTTATTTAAAAATTCGCTGATATTATCAGCTTCTTCTGCTGGAAATTCTCTTATAATTTGTGTAATACCATCTGTTAATGGCAATTCAGACTCATAACTATTTTCCTTATGTTTGTAATTGTAATG
>JAJZVN010000029.1 GCA_021845685.1 bacterium | reverse complement strand
GATAGCTATATTTATAATTTTTTATATTTTTATATTAATAAGAGATTAATTATATAATTTTAATAAATAACTTTCAACTTTTTTTATATCGGCGGGAACATCAACCGGTATTGTTGAAATATTTACGGTTTCAACCTTTATTTTATAACCGTTTTCAATAGCTCTCAACTGTTCAAGCATTTCTTTCTGCTCTAAATATGAAGGGGGCAATTGCCCGAAAATTTTAAGAAAACTTTTTCTATATCCATAGAATCCTAAGTGTTTATAGCCAAATAATTTATTTTTATTATTATTTTTATTTTTTAAGCCGCTGTTTATTAAATTAAATTTTAAATCAAAGTTGTTTCTGTCAAAAGGTATCGGACTTCTTGAAAAATAAATTCCATAATCGTTTTTATCCGTTACCACTTTTACATTATTAATATCCGTAAACTCTTCAAAAGAATAAATCGGAGTTTTAACGCTTGTAAAAACTATGCTTTCATCTTCTTTAAAAGGTTTAATTAAGGCATTAATTATTTCATTATTCACTAAAGGTTCATCTCCCTGAATGTTTAAAATAATATCCGCATCAATATTTTCTGATGCCTCAATTATTCTATCAGTGCCCGATACATGGGTATCTTTAGTCATTACGGCATTACCTCCAAAATCAATAACAGCGTCAAAAACCTTTTTGTCTTCCGTAGCAACAATTATTTCAGAAACTATTGCAGATTTAGATACGCCTTCCCATACATGCTGAATCATAGGTTTACCCATAATTTTTGCCAAAGGTTTTCCTTCAAATCTTGTAGAAGCAAACCTTGCAGGTATTAAAACAGCTATTTTCATTTATCCCCGCCCATATTTTATTTTAATTTAATTTAATTTAATTTAATTATTTTAATTTTACCCTCTTTTAGTAATATATATATCATAGCCTTCTTTTGCAATAACTTTTGCAAAAACATATGCTTTATTCAAACTATCAAATTTTCCTAATACCACGCAATAATAATCGGTATTACGCACTGTTTTCGTTATTATATGCACACCCGGTACTAAATTTGCAATTACTTTTTCTTTATTAAAAGCCTTATCTTTAGATGTATATGCGGCAAACTGAAGAGTATATCCCGTAAGAGGCGGCAAATATTTTGTTCCGAATCCGTTAATTTCATTCTGCTCAACTTTTGCAGCAGGATTAGGTCCTAAATATTGTATTTTGACAGGAGCGGTGCCAGGTCCAAGCATATTTAAAGCCCTTGCTGCAGCATATGAAAGGTCCATTATTCTACCTCCGTAATATGGACCTCTGTCGTCAACATACACTTCAACGCTTCTGCCGTTTTTTAAATCTGTAACATAAGCGTATGTATCCAAAGGAAGCGTCCTTGAAGCCGCGGTTAAATCATACATATTGTAAATATGCCCACTTGCCGTTGGTCTCCCTTGGAATCCAGGTCCATACCATGATGCAATGCCTTCTTCTATATTGTGAGGCAAGAATTTTGGCGCATAATATTGAGAACTATTTGTATACTTCGGTTCAGGACGATATCCGCCAATTATATAAGGTACGCATCCCGAGAAAAAAAGGGGAATTGACAGTATAGAAAATAAAATTATCCCCGTCTTTATTATTCTAAACTTGTTTTCTGACAAATAATTTAATAGTAATAATAAGTCTAATTTCATTTATAATTTAATAGTAATAATAATAAGTCTAATTTCATTTATAATTTAATAGTAATAATAATAAGTCTAATTTCATTTATAATTTATAATTTATAATTTATAAAACTTAATTTTACAGTGTTCAAATATTTCTTGCATTGCCAAAAGATTATATATTTTTATATATTTATTATATTATTAATAATGGAATAGTGGTAGAAAAAATTTAATATATTAATAAGCAATAAATATAAGCAATAAATAATTTGACATAAATAAAATTATATTATATAATTTTTACAATTATATAATTGTAATTATTACAATTTCAATGATATTGTTCTTTTAAATTCAAAAAATCAATAAATTGATATTTCTTATCAAGAGCGGTGAAGGGACGGGCCCGTTTGAAACCGCAGCAACCGAAATTTTAAATTTTAATTTATCTTTAAAATTTAATTCATTCGGTGCTAACTCCCGCAGGAATATGGCATTTATGCCATAATAACATCATTAGAATTAAACAAAATTATGCCTGGAAGATAAGAAGATAAGCGTTAAAAGCCTTTTCTTCATATTTTATCCGGAAGAAAAGGCTTTTTTTTTGCAAATAATTTATATAACACATTCATAAAACAAGGAGACAAAATGTTTGTAAAAGGACTAAAATGCAGAGAATGCGGAAAAGAATATCCGGACAGCGCTCTCTATGTCTGCGATTATTGCTTTGGACCGTTAGAAGTAGATTATGATTATGATAAAATCAAAAAAAATATAAGCATAGAAAAAATTAAATCTCGCCAGCCGAATATGTGGAGATACAGAGAATTGCTCCCTATTAAAGGCGATATAGAAATAGGCAAAGATGTCGGTTTTACCCCTTTGGTTAAGGCTGACAACCTTGCTCGGGCTTTAGGCGTTAAACATATATATATTAAAAACGACGCGGTTAACTTTCCCACCCTTTCTTTTAAAGATAGAGTAGTTTCTGTTGCCATAGCTAAAGCAAAAGAATTTGGTTTTAAGGTTATCGCATGCGCTTCAACAGGCAATCTTGCAAATGCAACGGCTGCCTTGGCGGCTTCTTCGGGTTTTGAAAGTTTTGTGTTTATTCCGTCAAATCTTGAAGTCGGCAAGGTCTTAGGCACCCTTATTTATGGGACAAATTTAGTTAAGATAGAAGGGAGCTACGACAAAGTAAATAGACTTTGCACGGAGATAGCAGGCAAACATAATTGGGCATTTGTTAATATAAATTTAAGACCTTATTATGCGGAAGGTTCAAAATCTCTTACATTTGAAATCCTTGAACAACTTGGCTTTAAGGCTCCTGATAATATTGTTGTCCCTATGGCCGGCGGTTCTTTAATTACAAAAGTCGGAAAATCTATTGAAGAATTTGAGTATTGCGGATTAATTGAAAAGCACGATACTAAAATATTCGGAGCGCAGGCTACGGGATGTAATCCTATCACATCAACCGTTAAAGAAAAAAGAGAATTTATTAAACCTGTTAAAAATCCCGATACTATTGCAAAATCTCTCGCAATAGGCAATCCTGCAGACGGATATTACGCTGCGGACCTGATGCATAAAAGCGGCGGATTCGGCGAAGATGCTACGGACGATGAAATAGTGGAAGGCATGAAACTTTTGGCATCTACGGAAGGAATATTTACCGAGACTGCCGGCGGCGTCACTGTTGCAGTTGCAAAAAAACTCATTGAAAAAGGCTATATCAACAAAAATGAAACTACCGTGCTTGCAATTACAGGAAACGGATTGAAAACCTTAGAAGCGCTTAACGGAAAATTAAATGAAGCTCCCGTTATTAATCCTAATCTTGAAGAATTTGAAGAAGTACTTAAAAAGATAAGAGAAAAAAAATAAAATAATAAACACATAAACACAATTAATTATATAATAAATTATATTTATATAATAAATTATATAATTAATTGATAATAGTCTGGAGGAAAAATGGCTATAACTGTTAGAATACCTACGCCTTTAAGAACATTAACCGGCGGAAAATCAGAAGTTGATACTCAAGGGTCTAATATTTTAGAAATAATTAACGACCTTGAAAAAAATTATCCCGGCATAAAAGAAAGAATATGCGAACAGAATGATCAGGTTAGAAGATTCGTCAATGTTTATTTAAATGACGAAGACATCAGATTTATAGATAATAATAATTCATCGGTCAAAGACGGGGATACAATTTCAATTATTCCTGCTATTGCAGGAGGTTCTCCCGAAAAGAAAAAATTTTATTTAAATTATCCTCAAGAAGTAATTAAAGATCCGCTAATATATTTAATAGGGAAAAATTATAATATAATTACTAACATAAGAAGTGCCAGTATCTCTAACGATATAGGCATAATTGCTCTTGAAATTGAAGGAGAATCTTCAGATATTGAAAAAGCGGTAAAATTTTTAGAATCTAAAGGCGTAAGCGTTGAACCTATCGTATTAGATATTGTTGAATGAAGATTTTTAACTTTAATTTTTAATAAAATTTGATTAAAAAGATTATTTGAATACGGAGGTTATTTTGGATTTTACGGAAGAACAGATAAAAAGATATGCTCGCCACATAATACTGCCCGAAGTAGGCGGCGAAGGCCAGGAAAAACTGTTGTCTTCTAAAGTTCTTTTAATAGGAGCGGGCGGCTTAGGAGCGCCATGCGGATTATATCTCGGCGCGGCAGGCATAGGAACTCTCGGAATTGCCGATTTTGATACGGTTGATCTTTCAAACCTGCAAAGACAAATATGGCACGGCAATAAAGACGTCGGGAGATACAAGGTAGATTCGGCAAAAGATTCAATTGAAAGAATTAACCCCGACGTTAAAGTTATAACATACAAAGATAAAATATCTTCTGCCAATATAGAAGAACTTATCAAAGATTATGACGTGATAATAGATGCTACCGATAATTTTCCGACAAGATATTTAATTAACGATGCATGCCATTTTTACGAAAAACCTCTTGTATATGGTTCTATCTTTAGATTCGACGGTCAGGCAACTGTTTTTATGCCTGATAAAGGACCCTGCTACAGATGTCTTTTTCCTACGCCCCCGCCTGCAGGATTGGTTCCAAGCTGTCAGGAAGCCGGCGTTTTAGGTGTACTGCCGGGAATAATAGGGGCTATACAGGCTAATGAAGCTATAAAAATAGTTCTCGGCATAGGCACGACATTAAACGGCAGATTATTAATATATGACGCTTTAGATATGAAATTTACCGAAATGAAACTTAGACAGGATAAAACTTGTCCGCTTTGCGGCGAAAATCCTTCGGTAATCGATTTAATAGAATATGAAGAATCATGCGAATTTAGAAATTGATAAAAAATATTTATTTAATTTTTAGTTAAATAAATATTTCACTTAATCTATTTAATTAATTAACTTTTTTGTTTAATCTGTTTATATAGCTTATTAAATTAATAAACTTATTTAATTAGCTTGTTAATATTTAATTTTAATTAAATTATCCACTTAATCTAATTAATTAACTTTTTTGTTTAATCTGCTTATATAGCTTATTAAATTAATAAACTTATTTAATTAGCTTGTTAATATTTAATTTTAATTAAATTATCCACTTAATCTAATTAATTAACTTTTTTGTTTAATCTGCTTATATAGCTTATTAAATTAATAAACTTATTTAATTAGCTTGTTAATATTTAATTTTAATTAAATTATCCACTTAATCTAATTAAATATATTGATTAATTTGCTTAATTAATATATTTAATATTTGCGGAGTAAATGCGAAAATGGCTGAATATAAGAGCGAATTAGATATTAAAGGCGAAATATGCCCTTTTACCTTTGTCAGGTCTAAACTTGCTTTAGAAAAAATAAAACAGGGCGAAATATTAAGAATAATAGTAGATTATGAACCTGCCATAAGAAATGTTCCGCGTTCTATGGAAGAGCAGGGTCATAAAGTGCTTTCAATTAATAAAATAAACGATACCGATTATGAAATAATAGTCGAAAAAAATGGACTTAAGAAATAATTGTTAAATTATAATATTTGCCTAATGACTTGATTATAATAATTAATTAATAAATTAACAATCGTTTAATAAAAATAAAGAGATAAAAATACGGAATTAATAAAAATGGGTAAAAATGATACGGCAAGCGAACTAAAATATAAATTAAATTTCTTAAGTTTAAATTTGTTTAATTCAATCGGCGAAACGGATATTTGTTTATTAAATAATTTATTTAACGGTTCTGACGGCATTAAAGTTTATGCTAAAACAGAATTTCAAAATCCGGGCGGTTCAATTAAGGATAGACCTGCATTTTATATGATTAGAGATGCTATAAACAGAAATATCCTTAAACAAAATATGACTATAATTGATTCTTCTTCAGGAAATACCGGGATTTCTTACGCTATGATAGGCGCATTCTTAGACATAAAAGTAAAAATTTACGCTCCATCAAACATGAGCGAGGAACGTAAACAGATAATCAAGCTTTACGGCGCAGAATTAATTCTGACTCCTGCGGAAGAAAGCCATGACGGAGCTATTAAAAAATCTCTTGAAGAATATAAAAGAGGCGGAAATAATATTTATTATATGCCCGACCAATATAATAATCCAAATAATGCAGTATCTCATTATGAAACTACGGCATTAGAAATTATTATCCAAACAGGCGGTAATATTGATTATTTTGTAACCGGCATAGGAACAGGCGGCACTATTCTAGGAACAGGAAAAAGACTTAAAGAATATAATAAAAATATTAAAATCATTGCCGTCGTACCCGATAATCCGATGCATGGCATAGAAGGATGGAAATATAATTATTCATTTAATTTTCAAGGATTTGACTATAACGATATTATAGATGATTACATAAAAATAGATACGGAAGGAAGCTATTTAATGCTTAAACGGCTTATAAAACAAGAAGGTCTTTTATGCGGTTTTTCTTCCGGAGCTAATTTATACGGAATTCATAAACTTAGCCAAAAATACAAAGGAAATTATAGTACGGTTTTGCCTGACGCCGGCTCTAGATATTTATCAACCCTTGTCTTTCGAGAAATGTTATAATTGATTGATATTAATTATTTATTGTTTATAAAAAATTTTAAATTAACATCATAATAAATAATATATTTTATTTAATGCATATAATCATTTTTTTTATAAATGTGTAAAAAATTTTGCGGGTTATATCAGTAATCCCAAAATTGCCGATAGAAAATTTTATTCTGGATGGACGATTCGCTCTCAGCTTATAGCCTAGTGAACAGAAACGGCGTGCATTTCTATCTTCGAAACTTTCCCGCCTTAGCGGGAATGACTTTGATGGATTTTAAAAGTTCACCCGTAAGATGTTATTCCTGCGAAAACAGAAATCCAGTGTCCTTAATGCATTGAGGTATATTCAATAATCTCTATCGGCAATTTTGGGTTAATTTAACAAGTTGACTAAATTAAGCCAATATGATAATATATATTTTATAAGTTGATTAAATTAAGATACTCGTTAAGATATAAATATTATAATCAAAAAAATAATTAAAATGCTAGGGGTGCCTAATATATATCATAATAGGCTGAGATTGGATTTATTCAAAACCCTTTGAACCTGAATATGGACAATACCAGCGAAGGAAAGCTTGAAAATTTAATTTGTTTGTTTAATTTGTTTATTTATTTGTTTATTTAATAGATATTTGAAATTAATTTTATGATTTAATTTTATATTAAATGGTCTTATTTATTCAATATAATAAGCAATAATGTTTTAAAATTAATTTTAAATTTATTAAGTATACACTTACAAGCTCTTAAAACTGGTAATTTTATATACTTCAGTTTTAAGAGCTTTTTTGTTATGTATTATTAAATATTATAATTTAATAATATTATTAAATTATATAAAAATTATTAATATTACCAAATTATCTGGTTTTATTACATTTGGTATCAATCGGATTGTGTTTAAATTATATAAAAAATAATTAATATTATGATTATTATTATTAAAAAATATAAATTATTATGATTATTTATGTAAACGATAAAGAATTTAATTTTAATACAAATTTAACTTTATTACAGCTTGTAGAAACTCTTAACCTTAACGTTAAGAGTACAGCTGCTGCAGTTAATAAAGAAATTATATCCAAGGCAAAATATTCTGAATTTATTCTAAAAGATAAAGACAGATTAGACCTTGTAACAATAGCGCCAGGCGGATAAATCACCGTTAGAAATTTATTTTTCTGGATTCCCGCAAAAGCGGGAATAATTTTAAGAAGATTCAAGTTCTAACCTATAAGGTGTCATTCCCGCAAAAGCGGGAATCCAGAGTTCTTAAAATATTGCTGTATATTTAATAATTTCTATCACAAGATTAAGGTATATATTTAGATTTGAATTATTATATTTTTAAGATTATTATTAATTTAGCTATGCTACAAAACTATATTAAAATTTTTTATTTTATGTATCTAAATCTATTATAATTATAAGATTATATAAGCTTGTTAGATTTAATTTAATTTTACAAATTTACAAGATTTAACAAAATTAATCAAATTAACAAATTATGTTCACGATAATTACAGTGAACATAATACCAGGAGCATATTTATGACTACCATATCTAATAGCAGCAGTTCAACAGACAATTTTGAAGATAATTTAAAAATAGGCAAATATTCTTTTACATCTAGACTAATAGTTGGAACAGGCAAATATTCTGATTTTACCACTATGCAAAAAGCAATAGAACTTTCAGGAGCTGAAATTATTACGGTTGCAATAAGGCGTATTGATTTTAATCAAAAAGAAAATATGCTTTCATTTATTGACCAGAATAAATATACTCTTTTGCCTAACACGGCAGGATGCTTTACCGCCGAAGATGCCATAAGCACGATAAGATTATCGCGTGAACTTGACATTTTTAAAACCGACCTTGTAAAATTAGAAGTTATAGGCGACCCTAAAACCCTTTATCCTGACAATGAAGAACTTTTAAAAGCTGCAAAGGTTCTTGTAAAAGAAGGATTTACCGTTATGCCTTATATTATTGACGACCCTATAATTGCAAAAAAACTAGAAGATATAGGCTGCCCTGTCGTAATGCCTCTTGCTTCGCCGATTGGTTCGGGTTTAGGTATTAGAAATCCATATAATTTAAAAATAATTAAAGAAATGGCGTCTATTCCCGTAATAGTTGACGCTGGGGTCGGCACCGCATCGGATGCCGCAAAAACTATGGAATTAGGAATTGACGGAATTCTAATGAATACTGCGATAGCAGGAGCTAACGATCCGTTAAATATGGCTATTGCAATGAATTATGCCGTAAAAGCAGGAAGGTTAGCTTTTTTATCAGGCAGAATCCCGATGAAACTTTACGCTTCGGCTTCTACTCAAATGGAAGGAATTGTGTTTTAACTATATTATAAATAATTTATTGGATTATTTGACTATTATTTTATAACTTATTTATCTTACTTATAGCTTTTAAGTATCATATGTATAGTTACATGAATATATATGACAAATAAAACAAAAATTTATAATTTTTTTTAATTTAGATTATTTGACTATTATCTTATAGCTTTTAAGTATTAGTATTATATGTATATAGCTATATGAGTGCGTGCGATAAATAAAACAAAAATTTATAATTTTTTTTAATTTAGATATTTTATGGTATTTTATATCAATGATAAACTTAAATGTAAACAAAAATTCGAACTTAGACTATATCTTTAATAAAATTAGTCAATCACGGCATATTGACGGCTATGATCTTTTCTGTCTGCTTGAAGATGAAGATAGTGAAAATTTTAACGAAATTATACAAACTGCAGATTGCATTAATAAATCTATTAACTCAAATAAAGTTTCCTATGTCGTAAACAGAAATATCAATTTTACAAATATCTGCTATCTGAACTGCAAATTTTGCGGATATAAAAGAACGGCTCATTCTAAAGATTCATTTACTTTAACAATTGATAAAATTATTGAAAAAATAAATGAAGGTTATAAAATAGGGATAAATGAAATTTGCGTAACAGGCGGAATTAATCCGGATTTTAACCCTGATTTTTATTTTAATTTAATTAAATCTATCAGAGCTAATTTTCCAGAGCTGCATATCCATGCCTTTTCTCCTCAGGAAATTTTTGAACTTTCCTGTAAAACAGGCTTTTCGTATGAAAAAGTTTTTGAAATTTTAAAAAAAAACGGGCTTAATTCAATGCCAGGAACGGCTGCGGAAATTCTATCCCCTGAAACAAGAAAAGAAATATGTAAAGATAAAATACCTGCGGGGAAATGGGTTGAAATCATCAAAACAGCTCATAAAATGGATATTAAGTCATCTGCCACTATTTTATTCGGTCACATTGAATCAAATACCGACATAGTTTATCATCTTGATTTAATAAGAAAGATACAGGATGAAACAAACGGTTTTACTGAATTTATCGCTCTGCCTTTTATCTCGCATAAAACTTCTTTAAAGCATCAGGTTAAAATAGATATTAATACCGATCGGCAAAAAATATTAAAATTTTATGCGATATTAAGATTGTATCTTCACAATTTCAAAAATATTCAGACAAGCTGGCCAAAAATAGGCGCTGAACTTGCCGTTCAATCTCTTGCATGCGGAATTAACGACTTTGGCGGAACGTTAATGGAAGAAAGCATCACAAAAAGCGCAGGCGGAAACTTTGGCGAATATCTTAGCGAAAGCGATATTGTGTCGCTTATAAAATCGGCAGGAAAAATTCCCGTCAGACGAGATACTTTATATAATTACATTTAAAAAAATGAAAACAAAAAATAAAGCAAAGTTTTCAATTACCCAAAATTAATTATCGTTAAACTATTTCTATTTCTAATGTTTAACTAACCAATTAAAAACGAAGGCATCTGTAATTAGAATATTAAATTTTAAATTATATGACATTAAAAAACAAAAAATTTGTTTTATGTATCACAGGTTCAATTGCTTGTTATAAATCAATTGAATTATACAGGAGTTTAAAAAAAGAAGGCGCTTCCGTTACCATTATACTAAGTTCGTCTGCTTCTAAATTTATTTCTCCGTATATATTTAAATCTTTCGGAGAAGAAGTTTATGCCGACGATGCTTTTGAAATTCCTCTTGCGCATATAGAACTTGCAAAAACCGCAGACGCTATAGTTGTTGCCCCTGCTACATATAATACTATAAATAAGATAGCTTGCGGCATTGCCGATTCTTTGATAACCCTTACCGTTTCGGCTTCAGGCGATAAGCCCTGTATTATAGTTCCTGCGATGAACAATAAAATGTATTCAAATGAGATTTTGCAAAAAAACATAGAAAAACTGCTGGCTCAAAAAAAATATTATTTTGTAAACCCGGCTAAAGGAGAACTTGCCTGCGGCGATTTCGGAGAGGGAAAATTTCCTGAAACTAAAGATATTGTTTTTGAAATAGAAAGCGTTTTTAAAAGTAAGAAATTTAAAGATAAAAAAATATTGATAACTGCCGGAGCGACGAGAGAATACATTGACCCTGTGAGATTTATATCTAACGCCTCAAGCGGAAAAATGGGAACGGCGCTTGCCTGCGAAGCGATTAAGTTAGGTGCGGAAGTAACACTAATAGCTTGCAGCATAGATATACAAAATTTATACATAAATAAAAAAATAAAATTAATAAAGGCGATAAGCTTTAATGATCTTAAAGAAAATCTTATAAATGAATTTCCTAAAAATGATATTTTAATAATGGCGGCAGCCGTTTCGGATTTTGGCGTAAAAGAAAAAAGTTCTTTAAAAATTAAAAAAATAACCGGCAGTTCAGATAATGATACAAATATTCACTTAAATCTGGTTCAAAACGACGATCTTCTGAAATTAATTGCAAAAAATAAAAAACATGAACAGATAGTTTTCGGATTTGCGGCAGAAACCGATAATATAATTGAAAATGCGCAGAATAAGCTTAAAGAGAAATCTTTAGATTATATTTTTGTAAATGATGTTACAAAAAATATAATCGGCAGCAGCGAAAATGAAGGATATTTGATAAAAATAATGTCTGAGAAAGATAAAGAAAATAAAAATATAAATGATAGAGACATTATTTATGAAGACAATAATCATATATATACGAACGAAGAAATAAATAAAAGCTCAGATATAATTATAAATAAAACAAAAAATACCGGCGAAAAAATTATACATACCTATAAAAATCATAAAAACAATAATGAAGGATATAATAGATATAATAATAGATGGATTGAAGACAGCGATAATAATTTAGAAATAAAAAGATTTGAAAGAATGGATAAGACCGAACTTGCAGAAGCGCTGCTAAACGAACTATAATAATTTATTAAGTTTGATATTTCTAAATAAAAATTAACTTTTAATTAATATGAGAATATAATATGCCGTTAATAATATCAAAACAAGATTTAGAAATTATTAAAAAACATATTGCCGAAATTTTTCCTTACGAAGCTTGCGGAGCTATGCTGGGGATTATAGACGGAAATGATAAAAAAATAACTAAAGTTTTTCCTGCTAACAATAAATACAGAAAAATAGCATGGGATGCATTCGAAATTGAACCTAAAGATATGCTGGAAATAGATAAACTTTCAAGAAAAGACAATATTGAAGTATTAGGTTTTTACCATTCTCACCCAAATCATCCTGCGATTCCTTCTAACACTGATATAAATGCTTCCTGGCCTTATTATTCATATATGATAGTTTCCGTAAAAGGCAATAATTTAGAAGATATTACCGATATAAAAAATTATTTGATGCCTGATAAAATTAATAAACCTTTAAGCGAAGAAATAATAATTGCAGAATAATCATTATTATTGTTTCATATCAGCGAAATACTCTTTAATTTGCGTTAGTGATGTTATCCGCTATTTTATTATTATTTTTCTTTAAAGAATAGACAAAATTAAAGTTATTTTATTTTATAATAGACATTATAAAAGTTATTGACTTTATTCCATTTTTTACTTGACATTAAATTGATTAATTTAGTAATATCAAATTAAATTAAAATATTCTAAGCATATTTTAATTTTTAATAATTAAATAAATTATTAAAGTATTTGTATTTAAAAGAATAAGGGAAACAGGTTAAAGTCCTGTGCTGTACCCGCAGCCGTAAGAGGCGTTTAAGGACGTTCAATTTATGCCACTGGTGAGATAAATCAATAAGAGCACCGGGAAGGCAGAATGTCTATATCCTCAAGCCGGAAGACCTGCTTTTAAATATGTTTAATCTAACAAAAGCATATAAACATTTGCGGGAGGTCAAATGAGAAATTTAAAAACAAAAATCACATTCCTTTATTTATTCCTGTTTAGTTTTTTAGTTATTTCGCTATTTATATTATTTGCTCGGCTTCATGCCAATCCCGCATTTATGAGCTTAGGCTTTTTAGCTATGGTTTTAGGAGCCAAACATGGTCTTGATGCCGATCATATTGCCGCTATCGATAATACCACAAGAAAATTTATGAATGAAGGCAAAAAACCCGTCACAATAGGTTTGTTTTTTTCATTCGGACATTCCACTTCTGTTTTCTTCCTTATTGGCATTATGACTTTAACTGCTAGTTACCTCGATAAGTTTTTACCTGCTAGTGTTAAAAACTTGGCTAGCGTCTTAGGAACTGGAGTTTCTGCCGCTTTTCTCTATATAATAGCTATTTTAAATATAGTAATTTTAATTAGCATCATAAAATTAGCTAAAAATTATAAGACCAACAGAGAAATAATGGAACAGGAATTACAAAAAAGAGGCTTTATGAATAGATATTTTTATAAAATATTTAATTTAGTAAGGCATAGTTATCAAATGTATTTCGTAGGTCTTTTGTTCGGCATAGGTTTTGACACGGGAACGGAAGCCGCTGTTCTGGCTATTGCAGGGGGATTAGCTGCTTCGGGTCATCCTTTTATAGATATTATGATTTTGCCTTTATTATTTTCGGCGACAATGATGATAGTAGATTCTACAGACGGCGTGCTTATGGTATTCGCTTACAGTTGGGCTTTTTTAAATCCCGTAAGAAAAATTTTTTATAATATAACTATTACTACATTATCAATTATGCTGGCTTTAGGCATAGGAACATTAGAATGGATTCAGGTAATAGCTATGGAACTTGGTTTAAATAACGGAATTTTTTATACGCTGCAGACTGTTTCTTTTTATAAATTAGGCAGTATTATTGTAGGATTATTTATAGCCGTTTGGATAGCGTCTATTATAATTTACAAATCTCTAAAAATTGAAGAGAAATATGATCCTGATAATTTATAAAATAAATATTAATAATAATTTATTATAAATTTATTATAAGTTATTAATATTTATCTAAAAAACTTAATTATCAATTATTTTAATTTTTAATTTATTTAATTTTATTTAATAGTTCACATCAAATACGCATTGTTTTTCTTTTCATATCCTATAGCAGTATCTTTTCCGTGTCCGGGATGAACTATAATATCGTCATCTAATTTAAAAAGCTTGTTTTTAATAGACTCAATTATTTTATCAAAATCACCTCCGAACAGGTCGGTTCTTCCTATAGTTTGTCTAAATAAGGTGTCTCCGCTGAAAAGAAAATTATTATTTACTAAAAATGATGTGCTTCCAGGAGAATGTCCCGGCGTAAAAATAGATTTAATATTAATATTCCCGATATTTATATCTTCATTTTCCTTCAGCTTTTTATCTATTGTAATATTATCCGCAATATCAAATCCCAGATATTCGGCCTGCTCTTTTAAGTTGTCAACAATCGGCTGCTCGTCTTCATTCGCATAAAGCGGAATGCCGTATTTTTTTTTAAAATAATTAACCATAGCTACATGGTCAATATGACAATGGGTGTTTAATATAAATTGCAAATTGATATTATTTTCTTTAATTAATTTATCAATTTTATTTTCCTGTCCTCCGGGATCAATGATAAATCCAAGTCTTTCATTGTTTTCATCGTCATATATAAGATATGTATTTACTTCAAAAGGTCCAGAAAGTATAGTAAAATATTTCATAAATATATAACTCCTATTATAATTATAAATTATTATAATTTAACGGAATTATGCACTTGACAAACCAATTCCAGTATTTGACATAACTATGAGATTGCTTCGCTTCGCCCGCTACTCTCGCAATGACTGCCTATTCCGTCATTGCGAGGAGCGATAGCGACGAAGCAATCTCGGTTTGTCAAGTGCATAATTCCGTAATTTAATTATAATACCATAACCGATTAATTATTCAAATAATTTTTAAATGATTCAATTAATAAATTTAAATTATCCCGAGTATCTCCTTCTCCATATATTCTCATAACATCTTCCGTGCCTGAAAGCCTTGCTAAAAGCCATGCATCATCTTCAAAAAATATTTTATATCCGTCAACGAAACTTTTATTTATTACTTTTTTCCCTTCAAAATTTGAAGGGAACGAACTCATTTTATTATCTATCGTTGCTTTAAATTTAGCTTTATCAACAGGTTCGTTAATCCGTTTTGTGAAGATAGGTCCGAATTCATCCAAAAATTCTTTTACCAATATATTTAACGGTTTTTTATAAAAGGATACCATTTCTAAAATTAAAAGACAGGTAAATATACCGTCTTTATCCGGCGTATGATCTACAACGGTAAGCCCTGAGGATTCTTCGCCTGCCATAATAACTTTTTTTTCCGAGATTAATTTTCCGAGATATTTAAAACCGACGGGAGTTTCATAAATTTTAAATCCGTATTTTCTTGCAACTCTGTCAATAAGTGCCGATGTTGCAACGCTTCTTGCCGCATCGCCCTTAATCCCTTTCCCTGAAATATAATAATTATACAGCATAGGCAAAATAATATTAGGCTCCACAAATTTGCCTTCTTCGTCAATTATTCCGTATCTATCCGCATCACCGTCGGTTGCAAGTCCTAATGCTACTTTTTTATCCCTGTCGTTTTTTTTATTATTTTCTTTATTATTATATTCTTGAATTTTTAGTTTAAGATCCGTTAAATTTTTATCGGAAGGATCCGGCGCTTTCCCGACTCCAAAAAAAGCATCTCTTTGAGTATTTAAAATATCAAAATTTATACCGTTTTCTTTAAGTACTTTGTCTATAACCCCGCTTGATGTCCCATGCATCGAATTTAAAAAAATATAAATATTGCCATTTGATTTAATTAAATTAAAATCAATTTTATTTTCTATCAAATTAATATAATAATCTATAAAATTTACTTCTTTTAATAAAAATTTATTTTTTGCTTCATTAAATTCAATAAATTTATAATTCGGATTTTTAAGAAGTTCGTTTGATATTTTTGTAATTATCGTCGTATCTTCAGGAAGAGCCGGTCCTCCCCAATCGGGCGAAAACTTAATGCCGCTGAAATTATAAGGATTATGGCTTGCCGTAATATTAATAGCTCCCAAAGCTTTTTCTTTCAATATCGCAATTGCAAGAACAGGGGTCGGCGTAAAACTTTCGCAGTATAATACATTAAAACCGTTGGCGCAAAAAACTCCGCTTGCGCATTTTGCAAATTCTTCCGATAAAAAGCGGGTATCATATCCTATAATTATAGTTCTGGTAAGATTATTTTTAAAATCATTTTTTTGAATAGGACTTTTTTCGTTTAGGAAATTACATATTGCCTGAGAGACAATTTTTACGTTCTCATATGTGAAATCATCAGCAATTTTTCCTCTCCATCCTGAAGTGCCAAATTCAATCTCCATATTTTTTAATCTCCCGATAATTTATTATTTACTTAATTTAACATTCCAATATAAATTATATAAATATACTGCTTAATTATTGAACTGATCCTCTATAAGTTCTATCGCTGAATCAATGAGTATTAAGATAACATTATTAAGATTAAGGATTAAGGCTATATTATATTTTTCCAATAAATTTTATTTTTTTAAACATCTTTTAAACATCTTAAGATTGAAAAGTGAATGCTCTTTCGTTTTTCCATTCTTCTATGTTGTTTTTAAATTGATTTAAAAGTTCAAGCGCTTCATCTTTAGTTTTACATTCAGAATAAATTTCAAAATATGCTCCTTCCGATGCGGGAGTGGATAAAACCCATCCGCATCCGTCTTTTTTGAAAAGTTTTATTCCGTCAACAAATAATGCATTTTCATCTCTATATGTTTCTAAAAATTTTCTCATAATAAAACCCTTTAATTCTATAGGACACGATACCGTAGTATATTCAAAATGGCTCGGCTCTATATATCTAAGTTCATTTTTAATTGAGGTATTTAATGTAGCCAGCATTTCTAAAAGTTTTATGATTGAATACATTCCGTCAAATGCCGGCTGAAATACGGGATATATGTATCCGCCTTCATTGTCTCCAGTAAAGCATATTTGAGAACTTGCGGCTTTTTCCATGAGAGCGCTTGAAAAATTTTTTGCGGGAATTACTTCAAAGTTATATTCTTTTGCTAATTTATTTATATTAAACGAAGCATTTATCGGCACCGAAATAATTTTATTCTGATTTTCAGTCTTCATTACTAAAAGACTCATCAGCGAAAGAGCGGTGTTGCCATCAATTATATCGCCGTTTTCATCACATATATAAATTTTTTCACCGCCATTATCCATAAATATACCGATATCTGCATTAATAGACTTAACAATACTTGAAAGATCTTTCAGCGATTTTTTAAATTCTTTGTCTGTTTTGGTTATTTTAGTCTGGTCAAGATTAGCATTCAGATGGACAGATTCAATTTCTAACTTGCCGATTATAGCCGGAAATATTTTACTGGAAGAACCGTAAGAATAATCTATAACTATTTTAAAATTTTTTTTAGCAATTTTTTCTAAATCTATTGTTTTTAAAAATCCGTCCGTATAATATTCCGTTCCATGTGTCGGATAAAAAATTTCTCCCGTATCTTCCGAACCTACTCTTGTGAAATCTTCCCTGAAGAATAGCCTTTCTATCTTCTGTTCATTTGCGGGAGAAAGATCTAACCCTTCCGAATCAAAAAATTTAATATTTATCAATTTTTTATCAAAAGGATGTTTTCTAACATGAATGCCGCCGAAAGTTTTATACTGTCTCGCTTGATATCTTGCGATAGATATCGGAGTATCGCTAAAATCATTTACATTAACGCCTACAGAAAGAATTCCCGACATTATAGCTCTCGAAAAAAGTCTGGAGGATTTATGGCTATCTCTCGAAAATGATATTGTTTTAGACTTGCCTATAGATGCTCCAAAAGCAGCGCCTAATTTTGAACAAAATTCAGGGGTAATTTCATAATTAGCAAGACCTGTAACCCCATATTGACCGAAAATTCTTGCGCTCCATTTATCTGACCATATTAAACTTTCCGAGAGTATTGCCCCATCTTCTACATTTTTAAACGGCCATATTTTAACGTTGGGATTTATAATAGCATTGTTTCCGATTATACAAACATCTGAAATAATTCCGCCTGTGCCGACAAAAACATTATTTCCTATTTGGGTTTTATATCCTAATATAATTTCCTGCATTTCGCATGAACTGCCTATGCGGGAATTTTTGCCTATAACAGAACCGCTTATCGACGTATCTTCATGTATAATTACATTGTCTCCTATAACGCAGTTTTTAATTTTGCAGTGCTGCATTACTTTAATATTTTTGCCGAATATTGAATCCTCAACATCTGAAGTTATATCTATTATTGTACCTTCTGCAATATGTATATTTTTTTTTGTTAAATGTCCCCCGTCTATATTAATATGCACTTTTCCGGCAATGATATCAAGATGGCTTTGCCTGTATTCAGAAAGCGTACCTACATCCTTCCAGTAACCGTCGGAATTAAATCCATACAAATTCATATTATTTTTCATAATAGAAGGAAAAAGTTCTTTAGAAAAATCAAATTCTTTTTTTTCAGGAATAAATTTAAATACATTTTTATTTAAGATATAAATTCCAGTGTTTATAGTATCGCTAAAAACTTCCGACCATGAAGGTTTTTCAAGAAATTTATTAATTTTTCCTTCATCATCGGTAATAACTATTCCATAAGGAAGCGGATTTTCAACCCGAGTTAAAACTATCGTCGCATCTGATTTTTTTTCTTTATGAAAATCAATCGGTTTTTGAAGATTAAAATCCGTAATGATATCTGCGCTTATAACCATAAAGCTATCTTCTTCAATAAATTTTTCCACATTTTTAACGCTTCCCGCAGTCCCGTAATCTTCTTCGGCTAAAATATATTTAATATTAACTCCGAATTTGCTTCCGTCTTTAAAATAGCTTGTTATAACTTCAGGCTGGACGTAAAGTAAAATTATAAGGTCTTTGATTGAATATTTTTTTAATAGATTTATTACATGCTCCATCATCGGCTTGTTGGCGACATGCAGCATAGGTTTAGGAGTATTATTAGTTAACGGCTTAAGTCTTGTTCCAAAACCTCCCGCCATAATAACAGCTTGCATAGATTAATTTTCCTCCTTTTTTTATTTTATTTATTGCGTGAAATATGATAAGTTATTTAACATATGTTTAAATTATATCTTAATTATTCAAAAATATTCAAAAAAAATAAAAAAATTTTAATAAAAAATTATGCTGTCTTACATATTACATTTAGATACTTTATTGTTTTTATTAATAAACAATAATTTCCATTTTTCAATGCTTAATGAAAATATGAGGGCTGTTACATTTCTTGGAAACGGCTGGGTTGTTTACTGGATAGTTTTATTGTTTGTTTATATTTATAATAAACAAAATTTTAAACAATCTTTCTTCTTATTGCTTATTACCCAATTAGTTCCCGGAATATTTGATATAATTTTGAAAAGATTAGTCAATAGACCGAGGCCTATTGTTGCTATGCATAAAATGATAGAACAAGGAACAGTGCATATTGATCTTCTCGGAAGACACCTTACTGAATATTCATTTCCGTCAGGCCACTCAACAACCGCTTTTTCATTAGCCGTAGCTATGGCTTATTTTTTTCCTAAACATTACAAATTATTTTATATATTAGCTGCAATAGTCGCATTTTCCAGAGTATACGACGGCGAACATTATCCTTTAGATGTAATTGCAGGAGGAATTTTAGGATACTGTTTTGCTAAACTTACCTTGATAATTTATAAAAAAATTAAAAAAATAAACGGATATAATTTTGAAAAAATTAAAAATTGACTTTTTTGCTACAATTTTATAATATTAATATTTACCGATATATTACATATATTTAATAATAAATATTAATTATTAATCATCAAAAACATAAAGAAAGCTATTTATTGTTAGATATGATTATAAATACAATTTTAATAAACTAACTTAATTAATTTTAATAAAAAATAATTATACTATGATTGCATTTTTAACAGTGGTTTTAATAGTCTCGGCTATTTTTCTTATTATCGTGATTTTAATGCAGCAGGGCAAAGGTCAAGAAATGGGGGCCGTGTTCGGAGGAAGTTCGCAAACCGTGTTCGGAGCTTCAGGGGCAGGAAATTTTTTAACAAAAACTACCGCAATACTTGCCGCTATTTTTCTCGGTTCCGCATTTTTAATCAGCTATATATCTGCAAAACAGGTTAGCCCTATAGCTATAAAACACTATCTTAAAAAACCTGTAAAAACAACTTCCGCAGCTACTTCTGCAGTTACTTCTATAGCTAATAAAAATGCATCTAAAAAAGCTAATGCTATAAATCATGCTAAAAAACCGACGGCAATTAATAAAACAGCTAATGCGCCTGTAAAAAGCAATGCAATATCGGCAGCAAGTTCGACAATAAACAAACTAAGCAAAAAATAGAATTGATTTAACCCAAGTGCACCTCTTATTTTATTTTTATTCTTTAAGATGTTCTTCTAATATGCCGAAGTGGTGGAATTGGTAGACACGCCATCTTGAGGGGGTGGTGGATAATTTCCGTGCCGGTTCGATTCCGGCCTTCGGCACCATTTATTTATTTAAATAAATTTAACCAAGTATTTTTAAGTAAATCAGAATCTTCATTAAATTTTAATCTGACGTATTTCTTCAAATTATTTATAAGCTGCAACTTATCTTACCCATTCTTAACATGACTAAAAATAAAAAAAAATTCGGCATACTCGGCATATTTACCAAAACTAAAAATAAATATAATTATAAATTAGTGGACCCCGATAAAATAAAAAATATGTCTTTTGACTCTTCTATTATAAATAAAAATAGGATTGAGAAAGTTATAAAAAGCAGAAGACAAACCGTAACATTAGAAGTCACCCCTTCAGCCACTTTAATATTAAGATTACCGATTAATTTTGCAGAATCTAAAATCCCAGGCGTTATTAAAAGAAATGAAAAATGGCTGAAAGAAAAAATTGAACTAATGGAAAATAGAAAAACTTTATTTAAGTCAAAAACTTTTATAGACGGGGACGATTTTTTATACCTCGGAAAAAATTATAAGCTTCAAATCATCAAAAATATAGAAGACTATAATAATATTATACGCGGCGGCATTTCTAAAAAAGAATTTGTTTCAGGATATTATTGTCTGACACTTGATGAAATTAATCAAAAAATATATTTATTTAGTGAATATTCTAAAACCGTTGAAAGTTATAATGAAAACATAAACATGGAAATAATGTCTAATGAATCTACGGTTTATGATAATACAAATAACATTAATAATAATAAAAATTTAAATATACCAGACGCGAAGCGTAATAATCTTAAATTATTTTTTGAAAACTTTTATAAACAAAAAGCATTTGAATTAATATCGGAACGAGTAAAATTGCATTCAAAATTAAACAATTTCTATTTCAAACAATTAAAATTATCTTCCGCCGAGAAAAGATGGGGGTCATGCTCTTTTGAGAATTCTATAAGAATAAACTGGAGACTTATAATGGCTCCGATAAATATTATTGATTATGTAATAATCCATGAATTATCGCATACTATACATAAAAATCACTCTCAAAGTTTTTGGAGCCATATCAATTTTATTGTCCCTGATTACAAAATCAGCATTAAATGGCTTAAGGATAACGGATATAAGCTTAAATTAGATTGATTTCATTTTATTTTTATAATAAAATATAAAAATATTTACAAAAAATATAATAATACCTTTTATTTTAATTTTATTTAATTATAAAAATAAAATATTTTAATACCCAAAATTGCCGATAAAAATTTTTAACGGGTATTTAAAATTAATAAGAAATATGCATGGATTATTTATTAATTAAATATAATATAATATAATATAATATAATTATTTTTAGGGGTATGTTGAAATGAATTTTGGAAATCAGGCTGTAAGATCTGCCTACGGCACAAATGAAAGAGAAGGGCTGTCGGATTTTTTCAGGGGCGTTTTTACTTGGATGCTTTTGGGGCTCGCTATTACAGGCATTGTTGCCGAATTTGTATCTTCCGATAAACCTATGGTGATATTTCTTAGTACCCATGTATTGTTATTTTATCTGCTCATAGGATTACAACTTGCTGCCGTTTTAGGGCTTTCATTCGGCATTAACAAACTGCCTGTCGCCTTGAGCGAAACTATATTTATTTTATATGCAGCTCTCACAGGCATTACATTTTCAACAATTTTTTTAATTTACACGTCTCAATCCATAGGATTAGTATTTTTTTTAACTGCTTTCTCATTTGGTTTACTTGCTTTTATCGGCTACACTACTAAAAAAGACTTGACATCTATGGGTAATTTTATGATGGTGGGTCTAATTGCAATAATAGTAGCTATGTTCATAAACTTTTTTTTGCACAGCAGCACTCTAATGTATATTATTTCTATACTCGGAGTCGTAATATTTTTAGGATTAACGGCTTACGACATGCAAAAGCTAAAACAGATTTATTTAAGCGGATCTTTTGACGAAAGAAAGGAGACCGTGCTAGGGGCATTAACTCTTTATCTTGATTTTATAAATCTTTTTTTGATGCTTTTAAATTTATTCGGTCAGCAAAGGGATTGAGAAATAATTTTAGTATTTTTAAATATTTAACTTAACTATCTAACTATCGGCATTTTTTCATCCGATTCCTTTATAAGTAATATAAATTCTTTCAAAAATGCATTATTATACAGTTCTTTGTTTAACGTCATATTATTTAATGCATCTTTTTTTTCTAATTTAATTCTATACGGCAAATCTCTTGCTAAAGAATCGAATTTATTGGCAATTATAATTATCTTGCCAAAAGTAGAAATATTTTCTTCAATTTTACCATATGGATATCCTGTTCCGTTTGAAGCTTCATGATGTTCAACGACGGCATTTATTATATTACTATTGTCAAATTCATTTTCTATTAAAGTTTCTTTTGAATAAATAGGATGCTTTTTTATTTCATTTATTTCTTCTTCAGTTAAATCTTTTTTTTGCAATAATTGTTTTGGAATCTTTAGCTTTCCTATGTCATGGGTTAATCCTGCCAATCCTATTTCGTAAAGAGATAATTTATTTGTAAATCCTAATCTGCCTGCAAGCGCCATAGCATAAATGCTGACATTTATTCCATGTCCTACTTCACTTGCATCGTATTTAGACAGATTGATAATATTAATAAAAGCAAGGTCGCTTACAAGAATATATTCAATGATAGTTTCAATAACTTGCTTTAATTGTTCTTTTGTATCTTTAAGATTGCCCGTAGTTATAACATATTGAGCGTATATTTTTGAATAATTATAAATACTGACTGTTTTATCTTCAGAACTTATACCGTTAGCCGATATAATACCATTTAAATGATTAATCATATCTTCATCGTATTTTTTCTTATCTTCCTGCCTTATATAAAGATTATTGACTCCATTATTTTTCAGCCTCAAAACATCGCTCTGTGAAAATATCAAAGCTTTAGATCTGTAAAGAACATATTTTTCATATGTTTTAATATATAACGGATAATCCGAATTTTTCCCGAAAATTAGACTTTCTATTACTATCGGTAAATAATTTTCTTTTTGCATTTAGTGTATGTATACGATATAAAACATAAACATATAAATAAAATTTAAATTAGTGAAATTTGTTTATTGTTTTTTATTTTGGTTTAGTTAATATATTTATTTTGGGTTATCAATAAAATATAAAAAAAATATATTCCTCCCTCACATGTGAGAGTATAAATATAATATTAAATCAAAACAGCATTTAATCCTTTTTTCTTCACTTTTTCAACAAAATCTTGCGCATCGGCATCTGAACCTACAATCGCTCCATAATGCATAGGAATAGCAACTTTCGCATTAATTATAATTGCTGCTTCTGAAGCCTCTTGCGGAGTCATGACGTAAGTACCGCTTACAGGTATAAGTAAAATATCAATGTTTTCTTCTTTTAAATTTTCCATTTCTGAAATGTTGTCGGAATCACCGGCATGATAAATTTTTATACCGTCAAACGTTACTATAAATCCTAATTTTTTATCTTCTTTAGGATGATATACAATCCCTTGTTCTCTAAATTTATTAATATTATACGCTGGAACTCCTTTAATGTGAATTCCGTTATAATCGATTGAATCGCCGGGTTTAATTGTTACAACTTTATTCGTAAGCTGCGATCCTAATTCTTTTTTAGTCATCTCATTCATAAATAAAACAGAGGATTCTTTAACTATTTTTTTAATATCGTCTATTGAGAAATGGTCAAAATGTTCATGCGTTATAAAAATATATTCTGCCTTTGGAAGTTCTTCAGATTCTATTTTAAAAGGATCGAAATAAAAATTAATTTTACCGTTTGAAACCAAAAAACAGTCATGAGCAATTCTTTGTAAAACTATACCTTTATAATTAAACATGATAATAACCTCCATTTAAAATAAATATTAGTTATATTAATTATATATTAATTAATAGATTGTATTATAATATGTATTATAATACAATCTCAAAAAAATATTATATATAATTTATTAATATAGCAAATATAATAATATAATTTTATAATATAATTTTATAAATAGATAAATAAATACGGGTCAATACTTAAAATTGCCGATAGAGATTATTAAATATACATAAATGAATTAATGACTATGAATTTCCGCATAAGCAAGAATGACACTCTAATATTGAACTTTTTAAATTCCTCAAAATCATTTCTGCGCAAGCGTGAATGTTGCGAAGATAGAAACGCACGCCGTTTCTGTTCATGAGGCTATAATTAGAGAGCAAAGCGGACATCTATAATTAAATTTTTCTATCGGCAATTTTGGGCAACAAGAAGACAATTATTTCACCTAAATTATTTCTCATCTGTAAATAAATATGTTATACTAATAAATATAACATTAATTATAGTAAATTAATTATAGTATTTGTTATGATATTATTATTAATGATCATTAATAATAAAAATTTTTATTTTAAAGTAAAAGTAAAAAACTTTATTTAAATATTAATAATTAAAATTACCGTTAGAAATTATTAGAACTGATTCAGTATATGATAAATACTGGATTATCGCTTTCGCGGGAATGACATTAAATATGTTAAAATTTAAACCTTCACAAAGTCATTCCTGCGTTGGCAGGAATCCATAAAAAGAAATTTCTAACGGTGATTTAACGTAATAATAATATAATAATTTAATTAAACACTCACAGGAGTAAAAATCATGAAACAAATTAATAACATGATTTTAGCCGTATACAAGATTTTATTAGAAATTTTAAAATTAAGCAGCAAGGATTTATTTAAAAATAAAAAATTAGTTATCTTTTTTGCCGTTATTATGTTGTTTGCATTTAATCTGAGCGGATGGGCGACATATTCTATCCCTAATGCTTATTCTTCAGGTTTTATAAGCGTTTCAACCCCTAATCTTGCTTTTTCTTTCGGAGATGGAGTAAACGCATATTATTATCCTCCTTTTCAAACTTATATTTATGGATATAACGGATATTATTACAGATGGTATAATAACAACTGGATTTATGCAAGCGCTTACTCGGGACCATGGTTTCCGTTACCTCCTACAGTATATCTTCCTGCTCCTTTGCTTTACGGTCCTCCTCCTCCTATTATTACTTACAGACCTTATTTTATATGGTGGAGAAACAACATCGGTCCATGGTATAGAACAAATCATCCGGGTTGGTGGGTAAGGCACCATGCTTATTTAAGGCATTATAATTTATGGCGTTCACATGTCGGTAGATTTTATGCAAACCATCCTTCTTATAGACCTAAAATGAGAAAAATTTTTAGAAGAAATGCTATACGAAATCGCAACAGGGTATTAAGGCAACAAAGAAATTCTTTACGAAATCGCAACAGAATATTAAAGCAGCAAAGAAATGCTATACGAAATCGCAACAGGGTATTAAAGCACAAGAAAAAATAGTAATATCAAGATAATTACCTTAATCCTCCTGCGAAGAATTATTATATAATTTAATTATATATATTACTTTCAAGGGGGGTCAAGGGGGGACACCCCCCTT
>JAJZVN010000106.1 GCA_021845685.1 bacterium | reverse complement strand
CGTTTGTAAAATTATTATATTTATCCATAGCATTTATCTTGCTTTATTTAAAAATTTAAAATAACAGTAAAAATAAGAACTCCCGCCCGCGTCAAACGCAGTCGGGAGTAAGAGAATAAATAAATCTGACACCTTTAATTTATTTAAATTCATCAACGAATTTTATAGTATCAGGAACACCCGCCATAATCGAAGCGCCTGCACCCAATAAAAAAACGACTTGGGGTTTTTCTTCTTTTTCTTCCACTCAATAACCTCCTACTTCATTTTAAAACCTAAACAGAAAAAATAAAAACTCCCGGCAGCGTCAAACGCAGTCGGGAGTAAGAGAATAAATAAATCTGACACCTTTAATTTATGACACCTTTAATTTATTTTAATTAAAACCTTATCCGTAAAATATTTTGATAATTTAAAATCCATATTAAATTATTTTTTTATATTATTATATCAAAATAAAATAAAAAATAAAATCAATACAATTTGATAATTGAAATAATTAACATAATTATAAATTGTAGGACAAGAAGTAAAAACAAAAACTCCAGATCGCGTCAAACGCAGTCGGGAGTGAGGGAATAAATAAATCAGATACCTTTTTTGACACCTTTTTTTTAATTTTTTAAAAGGTAGGGAAATAATTTAAAATAAAATAGAAAGGTTCTAATTGGTGATATATGAAATTTTAGTAATATTTACTTTCTTGATTCCTTCATGCCAAGAAAAGCACGGAACATGGGATGTACGTGGAAACGCGAAATATTATTAAGATTTAGATTTGATATTTGATGTGAACCGAGATATATACTACCACTTCGACGAATAGCTTTGACACCACCCACCGCTTGTGCTCTTAAAAATCCAACTCGCCATAATACATCTATTAGGAAATCGTAAGACTGGCCATAGCACCAACTTTCCGCTTCACCAACTCCGCACTCTTTAAGTGTAATTTTAAGACATAAAAGTTCTAAAGCATTGCGGTCGAAATTGTATGGTAAACCTCTAAATACTTCAAATACCTCCAATAGCCCTGGATATTGAAATCTATATTCTGCAGCAATATCCTTTGTTCGTTCCTCAGAATATTTTATTTCTGCCTTGCTTATAACGTTATAGTTTATAGGCCAAGAGGAAAATTCTTTGGCTATTTCTGATGTTTCTGTGCAAAATTGTATAATTTCACGAGGACGATAAAGAGTGCGGTCAACCATATAATTGAAGGATTTTGCCCCTCTATAATCAAGCGTTTCAGCAAAAACTGCATCCCAAAATTCTTCTATGGAGTCTTTATTCAATTCTGGTAAGCTATACTTAATTCTCTTAGTTACCATATTTAGTAGTGACTCTTCATCCCATTGAATATATTCTATGATATCTCTATACTTCTGAGCATCCTCATATAAGACTGGGATATTATCATATAGTTCTTTCCTTAAAGAAATTAATACTCGTAAATCAGGTGTATATTCGTTGATTTTAATAGCAGCCTGAAATAGGCCTGAAACAAAAGCCTTAGCATCCTCCGAAGAGTCCCAGCCACGGTCTAACTCATCAATAAGAACCATAACTTTCTTTTGTTTGCAAAGATTGATTACATCTGGAATTAATGAGTTAATGTCTTCCAATTTATATAATTTTTCTAATTCACGTGCCTGAAAAGCTACTTCATAAGTACCAATTTTTAATCTTTCGAATCGTTTTAAATAGGATAACAGTAAGTCGATTGGATTACCTTGATGTCCAGAAAAATTTGCATTTAAATATTTAAATATATGTGCAGCTGGTCCTTTTTTTAATCCGCACCCCCCTGTGATTTCTTTCATAATCGTTACAAAAAGAATATATTTCCAAGAAGCCGCATAAGCTCCCTGTTTTGCCCAAGAACCTTCTTTCTCTTTTTTCATCACAGCAGAAAACATCTCATATGAATAATCTTCAGGGGATAATTCGATTATTGTTCTTCCTGCACGCTTCTCTCTTTCTGCAATAATTTTAAAAATTGCGCTTTTACCCGACCCCCTATTTCCTATTATTATAGATTTCTCGCCGCGCATAACCCTTAAGAAAGCCTCGGATTCAACAAAATATTCTGCGAGACCTTTATTTATATCCCGCTCGGCTGCTGGAGCACCAAAAGATAGTTTAGAATAATCCATTAAGTCCTCTTAAAGTTATAAATTAAAATTAAGATATTTCACTTTTATTAAAAAATGTCTTGCAAACGGGAATAGTTTAGTTAATGTGTATAAATATTTTCATCCAGAACACAAGACTCTGTATAATTTTAAATATAATGTGGCCTTCTCGCAGAAGAAACAGGCTCATCTAGTTCATTTCAATTTCATTAATCAGGTATTTAAACTCTAAATTATCTTATTCTTCCGCAAATGTCAATAGCGGAATAAAACATTAATTTTTCTTTATTAAAATCTAAAATAAAAGTCAAAACAAAAACTCCCGACCACGTCAAACGCAGTCGGGAGTAAGGGAATAAATAAATCTGACACCTTTAATTGATAGCATTGCATCGGGCTCTGCCCGAACCCGCAAGCTGATGCCAGCTTGACCGCAGGGGTTTAGAAAGGCAGTACTCGAGCGTTAATAATTATTTTCGACAGTGTTCACACTTCATACATTATTTTATTAAACAAAAAAATCTCGCCACGTCAAACGCTGTTAGGAGTGAAGAATAAATAGATATTTTTTAATTTAACCATTCAATTACATAATAAAGATATAAATTACATAATCAATCAAACTGAGCCAACAATCCTTTAATAAATGTTTCTATAATGTGTTGCCAGTGTATTAAAAATTCGTCGTAATTGAAATTAGGGTCTTCAAGATAAAATCCCCTATTCCTTATTTCCGTAAATTTTTTTATTTCCTTAATATCAATGTCTTTAAAAATCTTATCCCAAGTTTTTTTATAAAATTTTACATAACTTGAAAAAAAAGATTCTATAATTTGTATAATTTTTTCATACCTTACTAATAAACTTTCCATTTTTCCCATCATTTCTTCCATCGAAGAGTAAATAATCTGTTCTGCATTCGATTGAGTATTTATATTTTTTTTTAATATATTTATAGCTTTATTAAGTTCTGCCTTAGAATTAAGAAGAATACCTTCAATTTCTTTAAAGATTTTTTCTGTATCTATTGTTGAAATTTGATATATTAAATTTAAATGAGAATAAATAAACCCAAATTTTTTGTCATGTTCCTTAAGGTGATTTTTTTGAAATGACGACAATATATTTTGGTAATTTTTTAATGCCCCAGTAAAATTTTCCGGCAACATTTTTAATCCTTCTTTTTCTAGATTTTTTCCAGTATGGAGTAATGGTGCTATGTAATTATTATATTGAAGATTAATTATCCATACTGACTTAACAGCCTCTTCAAAACTAATAATTAGGAGTGAGGTAGCTATGTTAAGACTCTTTTTATTTTTTGATATTTTTTTAGATGCTTTAAATAATCTTTCCGCATTATGTAAATGAATTTTGATATCTTTATATAATCCCGGCGTTGTTTTTAAAATTTCTTTGAATTCTTTTTTGTTAAAAAACATATGCGTTTTTCCTTTTAGATCATTTATATCTAAGGGATGCATTTCAACGCCCTCAATATATATATATATATAATTAATTTTTAAATTTATTTAATAAAGAATTTATGTTTTTTCGTTTCTCCAATCATAACAGATTTTAAGGTAACGGCTTTATCTCTTAGGGGTTACATTGAATTTAACAATAATCCTACATTAATTTAAGCAAAGCAAGATTCAGGTTCTCAATTCTTTTATTGATATCATTTCTTTTAAATTATTGGGCTTATCTGCCCATTTATTGCTTATTTTAAGTTTATAAATTTTTATTTGAGGCTTAACATTGTTGGCGGAAAATATAATTTTAATTTTATAATATTCAGAAGATTTTAAAATAATTCCTGTATCTGTAAATCTAAACTCAACCGAAGCCGGTGGATGAAAATTGCAAGAACTACCTTCAGGCAATAAAGAGGGTTCAAGAATGTCTCCAAAATTAAAAAATTTATATGTATTCGAGGGAATTTTTGGTATGGTAGTACCGCCGTGGTCTTTCCACGTTAAATTAAACTCCACAGGATTTACTTTTTTTTCCCTGTTTCCGTCTATTTGCCACCAAATATCGCTAACCAAAGCCTCGGCGTCTTCCAATGTGGATTTGCCAGTATTTTCAATTTTGAAAGCAAAATTATAATGAGGAATGTTGCCATAGTTCCTGTCGGTAATAATTGAAGATTCTTTGAAAGTAACTTTTAATATTGGTTTAGAAAGCCAAGATTTTATCCTATCAAAAATCAAAAAAATCGATGCGATGCAGTCCAAGAATTAGACCTCTTTAAATATTAATTTTAATTGTTACTTCGGGAATAAATAAATCCGATACCTTTAATTCGGAACAGTCTATATCTTTTATATCCTTTAACATGTATTTAAAGGATAGATTGCTTTTTTCTATACCGCAACCCATATACATTGAACCTTGTCCTATGTATAGTACCGTCTGGATAGGTTCTATCCTGTAGGTAGAATACAGATGCGTATAATACTTAAGCATCCTTAACGGCAGATTAGGGTCGTTTGAAGTCTGTAATTCTAAATGGAATATGCCGCCGTCTTCCAGTTTAACCAAGAGGTCGGCTTTTAATTCTTCTACCTTGGGAAAATTTGTATCTAAAAAATCAAGAGCTTTTCTGCCGGTCAATATTTCTACAAACTTTTTAGGTACCGCTTTTAATATGTCCTTAAGCGTTCTGTCGTATTTGAAATTAAAATCCGAGTCGGACATATTTGACAACCGGTTATATAGTATATTTAGTATTTAGAATCTATGGTTATATTTAATTTTTAGAATATATAGAATCTAAATATACTTTAGAATCTATAAAAAAGAAATTGAAATTAATTTGAAATTAATTTTTATATAAAATTATATACTTATGTTTATTATAGCATAAGTTTTATCGATATAAAAATAATACAGCTACATTAAAAATATCATAAGCGAAAAATACGATACCTCCGTATCCATACCTACCATTATAAAAATAGCTAAAAAAAAAGGCTATTATATTCCTAAACCGGATAAGAAAAATCACGACCGCA
>JAJZVN010000105.1 GCA_021845685.1 bacterium | reverse complement strand
GCTTACGCAGGAATGACTTAGCGAGGATTTAAACATTCACCCTTTGGGTGTCATTCCCGCGCAAGCGGGAATCCAGTATTGCTTAGTATTAAACTATCTAAAACATTTTCTATCGCAGGATTAAAGACCCAAAATTACCTTGACGAACACTCCCTTTTATATTGTATTATATTTTTTAAACCTTAAATACAGCGATAAGCTTTGATAAATTAACGGCAAGATTTGCAAGTTCTTCACTAGACGCCGCTACTTGCTTTGAACCGCTCCTTGCATTATCCTGCGCAACAAGAATAGCTTCCGATGATTTAGATATTTCTTCCGAAACCATAGATTGTTCTTCGGACGCCGTAGCAATACCTGTTATCATTTCTTTAAGCTTATTCGTCAAAACATTAATGCTTGCAATAGATTCCGAAGCCTTACCGACTTTAATACTTCCGTTGCCGACGTCAACTTTCCCTTTTTCCATTGATTTAACGGCTTTATATGTTTGTCCTTGTATATTCATCACGATTGATTCTATTTCTTTTGTAGCTTTTGTTGTTCTTTCGGCTAATTTTCTTACTTCATCGGCAACAACAGCAAAGCCCCTTCCTTGTTCGCCTGCCCTTGCCGCTTCAATAGCGGCGTTTAAAGCCAAAAGATTAGTTTGATCGGCAATATCATTAATGACTGAAATAATCTCACCTATTTTTTCAGATGACAAGCCTAATTCCTGAATTATTTTTGAAGTCTCATCAACTGTTTCAACGATATTTTTCATTTCATTATTTGCATCTTGAACTGCGACAGTGCCTAATTTGACCACTTTTTCGGTTTCATCTGCTTCTTTTTTTGAAGAACTGGAATTTTTAGCTACATCATTAATAGCAATTGACATTTGTTTAATAGATTCAATGATACTTTTAGCTTTGCTGCGCATTTCTTCTATAGTATGCTCAAATTCTTTAGAAGAAAACGATAATTCTTCGGATTGAGAGCTTAATGAATTAGTTGCATCTAAGATTGATTTAATATTTGATATTAAAGTATCTACTAAATGATTTACATATTCTATTAATTGACCAATTTCAGATTTAGACGAAATTTTTAAATTTATTTTAGAGGTTAAATCACCTGAAGCTATTATTTTTATTTTTTTTGAAACAATATCTAAATAATTTATAAAATATTTTTTAATATAAAAAACTATTAATATCACTACAATTATAATAAAAATTAGAGCTATAGATGATACATAGGTTAAAAATTTTATTCTTTTATTTATTGATTTAGTCAATGAATTATCTAATGTATTTAAATTTTTAATAATCGGCTTAAGCTGAGTATTAAAATATTTAGGACTCATAACGCCGCCGAGCAAAAGAGGGTAAGTTAAAACTCTTTGGGTTATAGGTTTAAAAATAAAATATTTTGATTTAAGACTATTTATAGTTTTTTGGGTTGATAGACTTGAAAAATTCGTTAAACTATTTTTATTTATACCGAATATTCTTTTTAAAGGAACTTTGCCAAATCCTTCCGTATAGCCTATTAAAACATCAGCTATCTTGGCAAAAATAGGCTTAGACCGATTTGCAAGATTTAAAATTTCGGCATTATATTTTTTTAATATTGCCGACTTTTGTTTTTTGCTTTTTGCTGCATTTATTTTTAAATTTTTAATTCTTGACAAATAAAGAATCTCCAGCAAATTTGCCCGCAAAGTCTTGATTTTTGAAGAAGTTTTATTAATTAGACTCATATTCCCGTAAGTTTTTGAAATAGAGCTAAGATAAAATGTTAAACCTAAATTACCTATTAACACTAAAATTACAACTAATACTGCCCCGAGATAAAGCTTTGATTTAAATGTAGAGAACATACTTTCTCTCCTAATTTTTCTCCTCCTGCTTTTTATGCAGACTGAGAAATAAAATAAATATAAAGTTAATTTTTTATCTTTTTTAATTTTTAAAATATTTCATAATTATTATAACATTTAACTAATTTTAATAAAAAAATTAAAAATTTTAACACAATAAATTTTTCGGAAAATATCATAATTTATTTTATTTTATTTTACTATATTGTTTTGCCATTGTTTATTTAAGTGTATTATACATATATATATTATTTAATATAATAAATAAAAATAATCAAATATAATATGAAAATATATAATACAATTTTTTTAAAAAAAGTAAATATATGATTTATTTTTAAATTAAATCTTAAATTTATTTCTTTTTTATATTTATCATCATATTTATTTTATTATTTATTTTTAAATTTTTTTTAACGTAATTATTTTTATTTTTATGCGGATTTTTTTTGTGAATTATAAACAAACAATATTAATTTTAAAAAAATTAAAAAAATGCTATTATATATATCATATATAAATGTATAAATGTTAATTTGTTTAATAACTATATATTATATTTAACGGCTATATATTTAAAAGTTCTGTATTAAACAACTATATTAATTATAATTATTATATTTAACGGCTATATATTTAAAAGTTCTGTATTAAACAACTATATTAATTATATTATTATATTTAACGGTTATAAATTTAACAGCCATATATTTATATCTATATATCAATATATCAATATCGTGTCTAACAATAAATAATATGATAAATTCAGAAAATTTAAATAATTTAGAAAGTTTAGAAATAAAATCAAATGTAAAAAATGCAATTGTATTATTTAGCGGCGGTTTAGATTCTTCAACAGTTTTAAAAATAGCTTTAGATGAAGGATATAATATTATTCCAGTAAGTTTTTTTTATAATCAAAGGCATCAAACCGAAATTGACCATGCCAAAAAAATCATAGAATACTTTAAGATTAAAAATCATATAATAATTAATTTGGATTTTAGTCAGATTAAAGGTTCTGCTTTAGTTGACTTAAAAGTTGATGTTCCAAAAAATCAAATTAAATTAATTAATGCCTGTAATAATAACAACTATGACAATGACAATGATAATAAAAATGATAATAAAAAAAACTCAATACCTATAACTTACGTTCCTGCAAGAAATACTATTTTTCTTTCATACGCCATAGCAGTCGGCGAAGTGAATAATGCAGGAGATATTTTTATAGGGGTTAACTGGATTGATTACAGCGGATATCCTGATTGCAGACCGGAATATATTCTCGCTTTTGAACAAATGGCAAATATCGCAACAAAAGTCTCTGTAACGGGAGAGTTAGAATTTAAAATACATACCCCGCTAATTAACATGGGTAAAAAAGATATTATAAAAAAAGCTTATGAAATAGGCGTCCCTTTAGAGCTTACGCACAGCTGTTATGACCCCATAAACGGACTTGCATGCGGAGTTTGCGATTCTTGTATATTAAGAAAAAACGGATTTATAGAGGCAGGTATTAAAGACTCTACGGTATATGCCCAAAATTGCCGATAGAAAATTTTATTGCCCCCATAAATATAGTAATATCAATATGCTGCTGTTAATTATGGTGAAGTCGGGTTAAATTCTTGTATAGCATATATATTCGTATATATTATTATAGAACAGGTATAAAAAACCGCTGCAGCCTTTTCTTTGCGTCAAATACGTCAAATATATTATATATATTCATAAAATAAATATACAAATGATATTTAATCATTTATTTATAAATATAAAATCTCCCGCCGTTTTGCTGTTTAGCTTTATACATTGCGCCATCTGCTTCGTTTATCAGTTCTTCAGCTTTTTTTCCGTTTTTATATTCGCTTATTCCGATTGATAAGCTTATTTTTTTATTATCAAAAATGTTATTTCCGCTGCGGACTAAATGACTGCTGATGTTAATTTTATCATTTTCTGCCACATTTATTGAATCATTTTCTTTTTCTTGAATTTCTCCAATAATATTCTTTAATTTATCGTTTAAACCGTTATTAAAATAATTTAATATCCTGTTAGCTACAATAGTAGAACGATTTGCATCAGTATTTGGAAGTATAGCGACAAATTCATCTCCGCCGTATCTGCAGATAACATCAATTTTTTTTCTTACGGAATTATTTAAAGTGGCAGCGGTAAATTTAATTATTTCATCACCTGCTTTATGGCTAAATGTGTCGTTAAACATTTTAAAATTATCAATATCTATAAACATTAAAACAAGATCGCAATCATATCTTGCGCATCTTGCGATTTCTTTTTCTAATTCTTCGTAAAAATATCTTGAATTATATAATCCCGAAAGACTATCGGTTTTTGCAAGTATATTTAATTTTTGTTCAAATTTTATTTCTTTTGTAATGTCTCTGATTAAATAAATAATTCCTTTTGTTTCGCCGCTATGGTCGTAAATAGGTATTCTGTCGTTTTCAAAATAATGATTTTTATTGTCAATTTCATGTATATTGGTCACTTTATACCCTGAGGCTAAGTCTCTAATATCTGAAGGTACTATTAAATCATCGGAAAATAAATATTTAAAAAAACTAATTTCTTTAATATTTCTGTTTAAACAATTATTTAAACTAATACTAAAATTAATTGTGAAATAATTATTGCAAAATAATATTTTATTTTCATTATTGGTAATTATAACAGCTTCGTCCATTGAATTTAATATGTCGGAAATTGCTATATCATCAACTCCGTTGATGATATTTTCTTCAATAAACGCCGGATTTATCGTATTATCATTGCCGCAGTTGTTATTGTTGCTATTAGTATAATTACTTAACTTTAAATTTAACATATTATCTTCTTTATCTTCTGTTTTATTTATTGTTTTATTTAAATATAAATTTGGATTATTATCTAATATATTTATATTATTTATATGTGCTGCATCATCGGCTGCCGACATAATTTATTCTCCTTAATAATACAAAATTAAAATAAAAACACATTTTATATTTAATTTATATTTATATTTAAGTTATGTTTAACTTTTTCAATTTTATATAATTAAATTTTATATGTCAATAAAAAATAGTTGTATTTTTTAAAAAAATAATATAGAATTTTTATGCGTTTAATTTATTTAATTTATTTAATTTATTTAATTTATTTAATTTATTTAATTTATTTAATTTATTTAATTTATTTAATTTATTTAATTTATTTAATTTATTTAATTTATTTAATTTATTTAATTATTAAAATTTTTGGCAATAAAAATCATATCACTAATACAGCCTTTTTATAAACATTATTTTTTATTTTTATAATTATTAATTAATTTTATTTTATAAACATTA
>JAJZVN010000028.1 GCA_021845685.1 bacterium | reverse complement strand
TATATAAATACGAAAAACTTTTAAAATTTGATCAAATTTTATATTGACAAAACATTAAAACTATGTTCTAATATAACAAAATATTATTTTAACACATCAGGTTGACACAAAATATTGAACACTCCCTGCATTAATGCATCTGATTTATTTTATTCCTATTTATTTCTTACCGCCTGCTATATTCAACGACGCTATTTATGTCAGATAATTAGTCATTAGTTATAAGATGCTTATATTGGTTATATTGTTTTCCCGCAGCTTTGATAAAATATTTCCTACGGTTTTATCTCCCCTTAAGAAATTTATCGCTATATCGGTATCAATTATTACCTTCAATATAATTTCTCCCTTTGTCTGTTCTTATTTCTTTTATTATATTTTCGGTAGATTTAGTCCTATTTTGCCATTTGCCAAAACTGTTTTTTGCCTTTGCTATTCTTTTTTCTGCAAATATTGGATTAAAGCCTCGGAAACGGTATAGCTAAAATTATCGGATATACCTCTTTGCCTCTTCAAATATTTCATCCGAAACGGAAATATAGGTTTTTTTCATAATTTCTCTTACGCCTCCTTATTTAAATAATACCATATAGTATATTTATATTATATTATTAAATACTATTATCATATTATTATCGTCAAGCTTTTTAATTGATTGTATCCGATTTATTCAATTTTATTCAATTATCCCGTTTTAACAACTTAATAATAAACATCTTAATTTAATTTTAATTATTTTTAAAGAAATTCCATTTAATTTAATAACCCGAAATTTTTCCCTTAGACCTCTGCTCTTCTCCCATTAAGGGAAGGTCAAATATCTATATTATTATTTTCTAACACAGGATTAAAGAATAAATATTTAATTGCATCGCTTGAATTAAAAATTTTTAAAGATATAATCTAACTATATCATCATTATTGTTAAATTAAAAAAGTTATAAAAGTTATGTTATAAATAGAGGCGGCAAAATAAATTAATAATTTTAAAAGTTAATTTATTATACTAAAAATAATTAAATTTATTCAATTTCAGTGGAGGCGGCATATGTCTAAATCATTAAAAGGTACAAAAACTTTAGAAAACTTAAAAACTGCATTTGCAGGTGAATCTCAAGCAAACAGAAGATATTTATATTTTGCTAAACAAGCCGATATAAACGGAGAGTCTGATGTTGCCAATAATTTTAGAGAAACGGCAGAGGCTGAAACAGGACATGCATTTGGTCATATTGATTATTTAAAGAAATATGAAGGCGGAGATCCCGTAACAGGCAAACCCATTAACACTATAAAAGAAATGTTAGAATCAGCCGTTGCAGGTGAAACTTATGAATATACCGAGATGTACCCCGGTTTCGCCAAGACTGCAAAAGAAGAAGGTTTTGATGATATTGCAGTATGGCTTGAAACACTTGTTAAGGTAGAAAAATCACATGCGGATAGATTTCAGAAAGTGCTTGATAACTTAAAATAATTTGATGATTTTGGCAATGTAACTTTTTAGAAACTTCATCGTATGTATTTCTCTGATTAATTAGAGAAATACATACGATATTATATGTAAATAATATTTATTTGAGTGTAGAGGATATTATTATTAGCTGAACGGTAATTTTAACTTTGAGGATTAGATTATATGTTTAAACAAGGGTTGGATCCAAAAAGCATTTATGAATTTAAAATAAAAGATATAAATTTTTTAGATGAAAAAGATCTTTTTAATGAAATTAGAAGAGTTTATTCAAAATGCATTAGTTGCAGGATTTGTATAGGTTTTTGTCCGTCTTTTCCGGCTCTTTTTAATGCGTTCGACAATAAAGACGGCGATATGAATGCTTTAACCGATAATGAGCTAACTAATCCGCTTGATTTATGTTTTTATTGCAAGCAGTGCTATTTTAAGTGTCCTTTTACCCCTCCGCATGAATGGCGGATAGATTTTCCTCATCTGGCTTTGAGATATAAGGTTTTCAGATTTAAAAAAGAAGGAGCTAAAATTCAAGACAGGTTACTTCTTGACACAGATAAAATGGGTAAAAGGTCTGTTCCGTTATCGCCCGTGATTAATAAACTTAATAATTTTCCGCTTTTCCGCTCACTTTTAGAACCTATAATGGGGATTGACAAAAGGGCAAAAGTTCCTTCATTTAACAAAGTTACTTTCGAAAAATGGTTTTACGATAATTATAAAAAAACATCAAGTTCATTGGGCTTTAACGATGTTTCTAACCCTAACATAGTAAAAACTATTAGTGGCAGTTATGATAAAATTGATAATGAAATAAATAATGAAATAAATCTAAAAATAGATAATAACGATAAAGGTAATAATAGCGTTAATGCAAACAATAATAATATAAGCAATAATAATGCAAACAATAATATAAGCAATAATAATACAAATAATAGCGCCAAGGCAGTTCTTTTTTATACCTGTATGATTAACTATAATTTTTTGGATAGAGGCATAGCTTTAATAAAAGTTTTGGAGAAAAACGGCATAAATATTGAACTTCCCGATGTGCAGTGCTGTGGCATTCCTTATTATGACATAGGCGATATTGAAAGTTCTATTCAAAAAGCTAAATTCAATGTGAAAAGCCTGAAAAGATATGTGAATGAAGGATATAATATAATCGTTCCCGTGCCGACATGCGCTATGCAAATAAAACATGAATATCCTCTTTTACTCCCTGATGACGATGATGTTATTGCGGTGGCAAATAAAACTTATGATGTGCATGAATATTTATTCCATTTATATGAAAACGGAAAATTTAATATGGATTTTAAAAAACCTATGGGCAAGATTGTATATCATATTTCCTGCCATTTGAAATCTTTGAATATAGGATACAGGGCATTATCGCTTTTAAAACTTATTCCTCAAACAGAGATAACAGTCATTGAAAAGTGTTCCGGACACGACGGCACATTTGGAGTGAAGAAAAAAACTTTTGATTATGCCGTTAATGTCGGTAAAAATTTGTTTGAAGATATAAACTCAACGGATGTTAATTATTATGTGTCAGATTGTCCATTAGCTTCCGATCAGATAGAAATGGGAACGGGGAAAAAGGTAATGCACCCTTTAGAAATTTTGTATAAATCGTATATGGGTTAGTTGCTAAGTTAGCAGTTTAATTATTTCTTACGGGAACTCACGGATAAACACGGATACTATGAAAGACATATCATATCAAAGATACATGGTTAGTTGCTATGTTAGCAGCTTAATTATTTTTTACGGGAGCAGGAAAGGTTTCTGATTTGGACTTTTTTAGTTTAATAGATTATATAAAGAATTTTTGAAACAAAAACTAATAAAATATACTTAACTTTGTGTGCGCAAAGTGTGTGCAAAAAAATGTTGTAATTATAAATTTCAATTGTGCTGTGCTTAAATATTAAATAGAAATTAAGTATTATTTTAATGAAAATATGGAGGTTTATTATGATGGCATCGCCTTTAATTAGCGTATTGCTGATACTGATAGTGGTTGGAGTGATTCTTTGGCTTGTCAATAACTTTATACCTATGGCGTCTTCTATTAAGACGATACTGAATGCCGTCGTGGTAATAGTCGTAATATTATGGCTCTTGGAAGTTTTTGGAATTTTTACTCGCTTCCATAGGTAAATGAGATAAATGCTTGTATTAAAATTTATTTGTTAAAATTTAAAAATGAGAGGTATTATATCATGATTTTGGGATGGGCAGGAAATGGAGGATGGCCTATGATGGGATTTGGTTACGGTTTGGGAATTTTAGGTTTAATATTTATGATTGCCGTTATGTTTTTGCCTGTTATTATTTTTGTTTATTTTATCGTATGGCTATTTGATAATAAACATAGAGGCAATAACCGCCATCATTTTAGATCTTTCAGCGATGAAGAACATATAGACATACTCAAAAGAAGATACGCAAAAGGTGAGATAACAAAAGAACAATACGAGGATATGAAAAAAACTTTAAAAAATGAATAATTAATAATTAATAATTAATAATTAATAATTAATAGAATACGTTTTAGTCGCGAGACGATGATTTTTAAACAGTTTTTGGTATACTTTTATGTAAATTTAATAATAATAAGGATTATAAAATAATTTACCCTATTTTATTTTTTCATTATTATATTGATTTTTATTTATGTATAAAATAATATTATCTTAAAATAATTTACCCTATTTTATTATTTTACAGCCAATTTTTCATTAAATTTATACTGTGAAGACTGAGATAATAATAAATAATAGTATAAAAAATAATACTTGTTATTAAAGGCACATAGAAATATAAAATATCATTTTTTCTATTTTGTATTAATCCTAAAATTAAAGAAATAAAGAAAGTGCCTATAAATAATTGTCCTACATAGAAACCGATATAAGCGCCGTGTTCTATCCACTTACCATTACTATTAATTTTACGCAATCTTTTATTTATAAAATTAAATTTTCTTAAATATTGAGCAAAATAAAAACCTAAGATACATATAAGAATATCGGAAATTATTATAACCAGAATAGATAATAAAGGATTTAAGTTTGCAATAGTTATATAAGAAACAGCTAACAACCTGCCGCCGAAAAAAGGATTAATATTAATAAATATTAGCATAATATAATTTAACATAATATAATTTTATCTCACCGATTTATTTCAAATTATTCTAAAAGCATTTTTTTAGTTAGATTTAATTAACAAGCGGATATTATATCTTAATCCTCCAGTAAAAACCGTCAATGATATTTCAGTAATAAACAATACCGGATAACCGTTTAATTCTTGGCTTAGAGCCTCAAGAAGTTTCCTCCGGGGGACTCATGCTTTCGCAGGAATAAAATATGACCTGTACTGTATGGCACCCAACTGGCGAAACGATAAATTTTATTTAAGTCATTCCCGCCTTCGCGGGAATCCATAAATAAATTTCTATAAATTTCTATAGAAGGATTAAAACTTTCTACTGCGCCGTTTGAAACAATTGTATAAAAAAACTTTGGTTTGCCCAATTTAATATTTTAATGTCATATTAGTATTATAGTATAGTATTATAAGTATTATAGTATTATAATATTGATAAGAAAAAAATTTAAATTATAAAAGTTTATTTTTTTGTATGGGCTAAATATTCTCGTCCATGCCGCCCTTACAATTTTATAAAATATATATTAAATTATAATATGTCCATTGTACAAGGGTTAATGTTGTATTATTCGCTTGTAATATTTTATACATTATTATACATATATAATTATATAAAATATATATATAGTTTTTTTTTAATCTATTATAATTATATAAAATATATATTATATATAGTTTTTTTAATCTATTTTTTGTAAATAAATGGAAACTATTAGCAGTTTTTCAAATATTGGATTAGTTTTACTTTCATCAGATCTTAAAGTTGTCGGCATGAACGATTTTGCCAGAAATATTTTAGGTCCTGCAATGCAAGGGTTCGATAAAAATGTATTTCAATATCATTCTCGTAAAAGCCAGCTAAAAATAAAAGGTGTCCTTGATGAATCCCAAATGCATCAATCCGATATTTCTACTACAATGGTTATTGATGTATTAAGTAAGGTATTAATGATTAATGTTTGCAAGGTTATACAGGAAAAACCTTCTTCAGAGCCTATATATGTCATGTCATTTTTAGATGTAACCGATCAGGTAGGGGCAAAGACAAGTCCGCAATCGGGATTAATGGAGTTAAAGAAATTACCGGTTATAAGCAAAGGTTCATTTCAGTTTTTAGATATAGGGTCTATATATTTTATTCAGTCGGACGGAAATTATTGCAAAATATTTACGGAAACCAGATGGTTTCATCTTCATTTTACCTTAAAAAATATTCTCAAACGGTACGTAGGCAATAAATTTTTTTTGGTGCATAAATGTTTTATCGTAAATACCGATCATATTGAGAGAATAGAACAGGATTTTCATGGACATATGAAGATAGTCTTCGATAAAAGCACTGTTCCTTTAGTTCCGGTAAGTCGCCGAAAGATGCATGCGCTAAAGAATATTCTTAGTATTGCATGATTTATATAATTTATGTGGCTATCAAAATAGTCTTGTAACAATAACCCCGATTACATAATTAAAACCGTTTATCAAACATAATTTACCGTTTATCAAAAAATTATTTACTTGAAATTAATATAATGGAATAATTTTATTATGAAATAAACAATGATAATTAGACAAAAATAGAGGAGGGTGATTTAGAATGAAAGAAATCTTTATTGATATAGAAAGATGTACTGCTTGTAAGTCATGTGAGATTGCCTGTGCAGTCGAGCATTCCTTATCTAAGGATCTCTTTTCAGCCATTTTTGAAAATCCTTTACCTGTAAAAAGGGTTTATGTTGAAAAAGCTTTTTTGTTTTCATATCCTGTCAAGTGTATGCACTGCGCAGATGCCGCATGTATAGCAGCCTGCCCTACGGGCGCAATGCATAGGAATCACGAATTTGGAAGCGTTGTCGTTAATAACGATAAATGTATGGGGTGCTGGATGTGCGCGATGGTCTGTCCTTTCGGCGCAATTATTCCGGATTACGCAGTGAAGACGGCACGGAAGTGTGATTTCTGCCCCGATAGGTTAAAAGAAGGAGGAAAACCTGCCTGTGTTGAGGCATGTCCCACTAATACCATTACTTTTGGCGAGATGAAAGACCTTTTTAAATCAAAAAGATTGTTATCGGCAGAAAGAGTTGCAAAAGCTGTTTTGGTTCAGGAAGATAAGGAAGTTACGCCGCTGGAAATGTTAAGAAGCATAGAAAATATTTAAAAAGGAGGAATAAAATGTCAATGAAAACTTTTGATACGGTTACACAAAGCTTGATAAATAGAGCAGAGGCGATGGGAATAGAAACGGGTATAAACAGGTTAGAGTCTCAGCTGCCACAGTGCGGATTCGGTCAGCTCGGTTCCTGTTGCCGTATATGTTATATGGGTCCTTGCAGGATAGACCCTTTCGGAGATGGCGCCTCAAAAGGCGTATGCGGAGCAACTGCCGATGTTATCGTGTGCAGGAATCTATTAAGAGAAGAAGTCGGAGGTGCGGCATCACATGTAGGTCACGCAAGGCATGTGGTACTTGCTTTTCAAAAAATGCTGGAAGGAAAAGCTCCGGGATACAAAATAACGGACAGAAATAAGTTGATGGATATAGCCTCGAGACTTGGAATTAAAACTGAGGATAAGTCCGATATTGAGATCGGTAAGGAAATAGTCGGTAAAGCATTGGAAGATATATCCAATCAAAATGGGGAACCAATGAACTGGCTTAAATTAAGTGCGCAAAGCAGGGAATTTGAGATGTGGAAAGAACAGGGTATTTTAATATCTAATGCCCATAATGAAATTGAAGAGGCAATGCACAGGACATCAATGGGCAATGACGCCGACCCTGTTAATCTGCTCCTTGCCTGCCTTAAAATGGGGCTTGTAGACGGCTATGCAGGGCTTCATATGGCAACGGATTTTCATGATATTTTGTTTGGCACGCCTCAGATTACAACCGTAGAAGCAAATATAGGCGTTCTAGATAAAGATAAGGTCAATATAGCTATACACGGGCATAACCCCGTGCTTTCGGAAAAGATATTGGAATGGGCTTTTAAAATGAAAGAAGAAGCTAAAAAAAGAGGCGCGCTTGATATAAATGTCGTCGGCGTTTGCTGTACGGGCAATGAACTTACAATGAGGCATGGCGTTCCCTTAGCCGCGCATAATTTGCAATCGGAGCTTGTTCTTATCACGGGAGCCGTAGATGCCATGGTTGTAGATATGCAGTGTATATGGCCGTCTTTAGCAATGATAGCAGAATGTTTTCATACAAAACTTATTACTACCGAGCCTTTTGTAAAAATACCCGGCGCTATTCATGTGCCTTTTGATGTTGAACATGCCGATGAAGAGGCAAAAAATATCGTGATGATGGCTATAGATTCTTTTAAAGAAAGAAAAGGGGAGGATGTGCATATACCAAAAGAAAAATCCGTCGGCTTTGTCGGGTTTTCAGTAGAAGCAATAGTCGGTATGCTTAAAAAAATTGATTCGTCAGATCCTCTAAAACCTATAGTAGATAATATTGTCAATGGAAATATCTATGGAGTGGTCGGTTTTGTCGGCTGTCCCAGTATAAAGCTCAGAGATACATTTATGACGGAAAAGATGACGAAAGAGCTTTTAAAAAATAATGTGCTTGTCGTTACTACGGGATGTACGGCTCAAATATGTATTCAGGCAGGATTAATGGACTCATCTGCCACTGATAAATATTGCGGGGAAGGACTAAAAACCGTATTACACGCGCTTGGAAAGGCTGCAGGATTCGATGTGCCGCTGCCTCCCGTCTGGCACATGGGCTCTTGTGTTGATAACGCAAGGATTGGAACTTTGCTTGGTGCATTGGCAGATAGAATAGGCGTAAAAATAAGTCAATTACCTGTTGCAGGATCCGCGCCCGAGCTTGTTCAAGAGAAGGCTATATCTATAGGGACATGGTTTCTTGCTCTCGGGCTTCTTGTGCACATAGCGCCAAGTCCCAGAATTTTAGGAAGTCCGGTCGCTACAAATATATTAACAAAGGATTTAGAAAATATTACCGGCGGTAAAGTGTATGTTGAATTAGATCCTATAAAGGCAGCGGCTGGAATTATTTCGCACATAAAACATAAAAGAACGGAGTTAGGTATTTAAAATGAAAATAGTTATTATAGGAAATGGTCCCGCTGCCATAAGCGCCGTAGAGGCGATACGAGAAACAGACAAAAGTTGCGAGATAACAATAATATCAAAGGAAAACGAACCCTTCTATACCCCTTGTTTTATTGCAAATTATTTAAGCGGAGAAATTGCAAAGGATAGACTCTATCTAAAGAATAATCGTTTTTATGATGAACAAAGGGTAGAAACTATATTAGGCAATGCCGTTACGGACATCAAAACAGAAGATCGGAATGTAAGGCTCTCTGACGGCAGCGAACAATTTTATGATATGCTGCTTATAGCAGCAGGCTCTAATTCTGTTATTCCTAAATTACCAAATATTGAAGGCGAAGGGGTGTTTTCCTTTAAAACTATTTCAGATGTCCATTGTATAATTTCAAAGCTTGAAAAGGCAAATTCGGTTGTAATTATGGGGGCTGGTTTTATAGGGCTGGAGGCAGCAGAGGCATTTATAAAAAAAGGAGTTAGTAGTGTTACCGTAATAGAAAGAGATAGCAGGGTTTTGCCAAGAATGCTGGACGATGAAATGGCAGAATTTATAAAAAGCCGCATGGAACAAAAAGGCGTAAAAATAATGACGGGAAAAGAAGTAAAGGCAATACAAAGAAAAGATGGAGATATTACAGGGATTATCACGAAAGAAGAAATAATCCCCTGTAAATTAGCGGTTATAGCAGCAGGAGTAGCCCCTAACCTTGAGATGATAAAGAATAATGCTGTTAAAATCGGTCAGGGAGTTATTGTAGATGAATACATGAGGACAAATATACCAAATATATATGCTGCCGGCGATGTAGCTGAAATGGAAATTAGAGGGGAGAAAAAAATTAATCCTATCTGGTTTAACGCCGTAAAAGGAGGAAGAATTGCTGGATTAAATATGATAGGTCATGAAAATAGATATGCCGTTCCTTTTACCGATATGAATGCGGTAACCTTATTTGGATTATCGGTTCTTTCTATCGGCATCCAAAGAGGGTTAAAGATGCTGAAACATCAAGACTCAAAGGGAATTAAAAAAATATACCTTGATGAAAATAAATGTATAAATGGCGTGCAATTAATAGGAGATGTAGCTAAAGGCGGATTATATCTGTCCCTTATCAATAAGCGCGTCCCTTATTCATATTAATACGATAATTATAAGTTAATACGATAATTTTATAAGCTGCATGCAATAAAGCGGCAAATAACGATAATATAAGAACATAATATAAGAACAATGTTTTTTAAAATTTTAAAAACCCTGAAAATAAATATTCATTTCATAAGAATAAAAAATACATGCGGTCTTAATTCTTAATTTAGCTTTATATCTTATATGCTTATATCTTATATAAAGTAAAGAATCCATAAAAAAAGGTTTCGCGAAATTAAATTCATTAAATTTAGATTAAATTTATCAGAATGTCTAATAAAATAAAATGTTTAATAAAAAAAATATTTTTAGCCCTAAACCTTTAAAATTTAAAATCATTTTTTTATACTCTTTCCTTATTTTTTTTATTATTGCTTGCTGGACTATTCTTTTTTATTTTTCTTATAATGATATACAGTTTTTATCCTTAGGTTTGCTTGCTTTTCTTTTAGGTCTAAAACATGCTATGGACGCAGACCACATTACGGCAATCGATAACGTTACAAGAAAACTTGTCAATGATGGAAAAAAACAGGTTGGAGTGGGTTTATTCTTTTCTTTGGGGCATTCCACGATAGTGCTGATAATGGCTATTATTTTTGTGATTTCGGCATCTTTTATTTCGGCTAATCTTAGTTGGTTCGGTCATGTCGGCATAATTTTGGGCACTTCTGTTTCGGCTTTATTTTTGTATATTATTGCATTAATGAATATTAGTGTTTTAATAAGCATAATAAAGACATATAGAGATATTAAAATAAAAAAAGCATCAGATAAAGAAATTGAAGAAGAAATGTCTAAGTTAGGTTTTATGAACCGTTTTTTTAAAAAATTTTATAATTCAATAAATTCCAGCTTTCAAATGTATCCTGTAGGTGTTCTTTTTGGACTCGGCTTTGATACCGCAACAGAGATTTTGCTGTTAGGAATAACTGTTTCAGCTGCTTTAAACGAAAAATCTATATTAGTTGTTTTGATTCTTCCATTTTTATTTGCTTCGGGAATGATGTTTTTAGATTCTACGGATAGCGTTATAATGCTTTTTGCATACAAATGGGCATTTATAAATCCTGTTAGAAAGATTAAGTATAACATATCTCTTACAAGCCTTTCGGTTGTTCTTGCATTAATAATAGGAACAATTGAATGGTTTCAGGTTTTAGCTTTGGAATTGGGTTACAAAAAGGGGCTTATAGGAGCCTTATTACATCTCAGCTTTTCTGAAATCGGAGCAATTATTGCGGTTTTATTTATAATTTTTTGCGGGTCATATATTTTAATAAATAAAGTCAGCCTGCTGAATCAGGACAGGTAGCTGCTATGTCTATACTAATTTAGTAATTAATTTAGCAGATGAAAATAAATTAGATTGCGATAATATATATTTTATATGACATAATAAGAATTATTAAATATTTATCTGAAATATAATAATCCATCCTCAATGCCTGTAATAGAACTTTATATATACTATATCCCTTCTGATAATAAAATAAAACAAAATAAAATAAAATAAAATAATTAATAAGTATAACTTTAAAATATTATTATGTTATAATGATTTATTAAGTTATATAAAAAAATTATATTGACAAAAGGGGCGTATTATATATTATAAATATAGCACTCCCCAATAACTATATACAGCGTTAATGTGCATAGTCATATAGTTATCTGTTAAAACCGTAATGGAGGAATAGTATAAAATGTTTAAGAACAGAAAGAATTACGATTCAAAATTTAAAGAAAGAGCTGGATTTAAAGAAAGAGGAGAATTTAAAGAAGCCAAAGAGGAATTTGCTTTGCCTAAAGAAGTATTTACTTTGTCTGATAATGAATCTAATAATGAAATTACTTTCGCCGGCTTAAATCTGGCTCAACCTTTAATGCGTGCCATTGCCGACGCGGGTTACACTACTCCCACACCGGTTCAGGCGCAAGCAATTCCGCTGGTACTGACCGGCTGTGATTTGCTTGCCGTTGCGCAAACGGGTACAGGCAAGACTGCCGCTTTCACGCTTCCGATATTGCATCTTCTGACCGAAAAACCGGCTTCTATTTTTCGCTCAGGTCGTCCGCGCTGTTTGATTCTCACGCCGACGCGTGAATTAGCCGCTCAGATAGAAGAGTCGGTGAGGACTTACGGCAAATATCTTCCGCTGAAATCAACGGTGGTGTTCGGCGGCGTAAGTATTGATTCTCAGATGAAGGCATTGCGCAGGCATGTAGATATATTAGTGGCAACGCCAGGGCGACTACTTGATCACGTCGGACGAAGAACGCTGGATCTGTCTGGCGTAGAAATCCTTGTGCTGGATGAAGCTGACCGCATGCTAGACATGGGCTTTATGCCCGACATAAAAAAAATTATAGCGATGCTGCCCAAACAACGACAGAACTTATTACTATCGGCAACCTTTCCGGAAGAAATTAAAAACCTTTCCGCCGGTTTGCTGCATAAACCAGTCTTTGTCAAAGTGGCGCGCCGCAACACCACGTCCGAATTGGTGGAGCAAAGCGTCCATTTAGTGCAGCAGCGCCTCAAGAGTCACCTACTCTCGCATCTGATCAAGCATAATAATTGGAAGCAGGTGCTAGTGTTCACCCGTACGAAACATGGCGCTAATAAGCTTACCGAAAAGCTGATCGCAGACGGCATACCATCCGCCGCCATACACGGCAATAAGAGTCAACCCGCACGCACCAAGGCATTGGCGCAATTCAAGAAAGGATTATTTCCTGTGCTGGTTGCTACGGATATCGTCTCGCGCGGATTAGATATATATCAACTGCCGCATGTCGTAAATTTTGAATTGCCGAATGTGGCGGAAGATTACGTGCATCGCATTGGGCGTACAGGGCGTGCAGGCAGCAGCGGCATAGCAATTTCATTTGTAGATAAAGAAGAGTTTCGGTATCTCAAAGACATTGAGCGATTGATTAAACACGAGATTCCAAAAGTAGCATTCGACAGTTTTGTACCGCCGACCAATCTTCCAGCTGAATCTCCGCGTCCGCCGCAACAACAGCGTGTACAAAAAAGAACTGATGCGCAGCGTACCTCAGGCTCAGGTGCGGGCAATAATAATCGCAATCAGCCGCTCAATCCAAGACAGCGTGACCGTGACAGGCAAGCTAATAGCGGACGACAGCAGTCAGATAGACCGCGCCAGTCGCAAAAACCGCCTGTCAAGCAGCATCATATATAAGATATTAGAACATTAATTATGATTATGATTATAATTATTATTAAAAATATATAGCTTTAATTTATATCAATTATATATATAATTATAATCATAATTTAGATAGCGCTGCATTAAATTTGCATAGTTTTTACTCTGGAATAGAAAAAATTTTTAAAATAATTGCTAAAGAAATTTACGAAAGTTTCCCAGATAACAATACCTAATAAAAACGCCAATTTAAAATTAACTTTTTAATGTAAAATATTAGATACTAAAAAATTAAATTAAATTGGAGGGAAATGCAAGATGCTTTCTAAAAAGAAAAATACTATTTCTAATAATAATGTTACTCCGACTTATGCCGGCAGATTTTTTTCCGATGCTATACCTAAATATGACATACCTGATAAAGGAATAGGGTCTGATGTTGCATATCAGCTAATTCACGACGAACTGAATATTGACGGAAATCCGTCTTTAAATTTAGCTTCTTTTGTTACCACTTGGATGGATTCGCATGCAGAAAAACTTATAATAGAAACTATAAACAAAAATCTTGTAGACCAGGATGAATATCCTCAAACAGGAGTTATACATGAGCGTATTGTTAATATGCTTGCACGGTTATTTAAAGCTCCCGATAGCAATCAATATATAGGAACTGCGACCGTGGGTTCATCAGAAGCTATAATGCTCGGACTTTTAGCTCATAAATGGAATTTTAGAAAAAAGATGCAGATGCTGGGCAAAGACAGCAGTAAACCAAATATTGTAATTGGAGCGGATGTGCATGTAGTATGGGAAAAATTTGCACGTTATTTTGATGTTGAAATGAAAATTATTCCTATGAAAAAAGGGGAATATATATTAGATGTAAATGATGTTGAAAAAAATATTGATGAAAATACAATTTGCGTCGGGGCAGTTTTAGGCACGACTTTTACGGGACAACTCGACCCTATTGAAGAAATAAATGAAATGTTAGTAAACGTAAAAAATGAAAAAGGATGGGATATTCCTATTCATGTTGACGGCGCCAGCGGCGGATTCATTGTTCCTTTCCTATATCCTGATTTAAAGTGGGATTTTAGACTTTCCCACGTAAGATCTATAAATGTTTCAGGTCATAAATACGGGCTTGTTTATCCGGGTTTAGGGTGGCTTATATTTAAAGATAAAACTGATTTGCCTGAAGATCTGATATTTTATGTGAATTATTTGGGGGGCGAAGAAGCTACATATACGCTTAATTTTTCACGCGGAAGTTCGATGATGATTGCTCAGTATTATAATTTGTTAATGCTCGGCAAGGATGGATACAATCGTGTAATGAAAAACGCTTTTAAAAATGCGGTTTATCTTTTGAAAAAAATAAAAGAAATAGATTTTTTTGAACCAGTAATTGAAAATATAAAACTGCCTATAATAACCGTATCTATTAAAAAAAATGCCGGATTCAATGTTTTTCAATTATCGGCTAAATTAAAAGAAAGAGGCTGGATTGTGCCTGCATATAATTTGCCAAAGAATGCTGAAGATGTTGAAGTTTTAAGAATAGTCGTAAAAGAAAATTTTAGCCGCGATATGGCTAATATCTTAATTTCAGATATAATACGCTTTTCAAAAGCATTGGCGGGTAATAAATTTGAAGGAAATAAAACAAATGAAGAACATAAAAAATCACCGGCAAGCGACTCAACACACAAAAATATTTGTTAAATTTAATAATTTTATTTTATTTAAAATATTACCAAACGCAACAAGAAGTAAATAATAAAATAAATCAGATACGTTAATGCATTAATGCAAAAAGTGCAGTGCCACCAAAACGGCAAGAACTGCCATTATTAAGGTAAACCCCAGCGTAAGCCTTTTATCTATGTCATCTATTTTAGACGAAAGCCTTTTATCTACATCATCTATTTTAGACGAAAGTCTTTTATCTACATCATCTATTTTAGACGAAAGCCTTTTATCTACATCATCTATTCTTGATTCAAGACTGTCAATCCGTGCATCTAACTTAATCTCTAAGCTGTCTATTCTTGCTTCAAGACTGTCAATCCTCGTATCGAACTTAATCTCTAAGCTGTCTATTCTTGCTTCAAGACTGTCAATCCTCGTATCGAACTTTGTTTCAAGGCTGTTGAAACGTTCGTCGAACTGCGCTTTTTGCCCGTTAAATTTTTCGGTAAAGAGTTTTTCTTGACCGTCGAATCTGCTGTCGAAATATTTTTCAGGGGAGACTGATAAACTCATATTCATATAATCTTCACTTTTTTTAATTTCTTCCATTATACTCGTTCCTTTTTTTATTATAACATTCAAATAGATATTTTCAATATGGAAAAGAAAAACCTTATAACTATATATAACTGCATAACTGTAAAACTATAAAAATATATAACTGTTTAACTGTAAAATTGTAAAAATATATAGCTATATAACTTTATAAATCTAAAACTGTAAAACTATGGAAATATATAGCTATATAACTGTGTAAAATATAATATCATAACGATTGTTGAAGTATTATGACGTAAATGTTGCAAACAGATTAAATTTATGTTGCGTTGAGGTTAAAAATATGTGCAAATGCAGACGGGAGTATAAAGATAAATAAATCGGATAGCTTTAATATTTAATATAAATCTATGACTTTATAAAACATAAATTCTCATTTGCTTTATCTAAAAGGCTAATCACTTCTTCATCAGATGTTTGGCTAAAATCATCATAAAATGCACCGACTGCATAAAAATTTTCCGGAGCCGATAAAACAATGACTTCATCTACTTCTCTTTTTAGTTCCGCTATTGTTTCAATAGGAGCAACAGGAACGGCAACAATAATTTTCTTTGGATTTTCTGATTTTAAAGATTTTATTACTACTTTAATAGATGCGCCTGTTGCAATACCGTCATCAACAACAATTGCAATTTTACCGGTAATATCTATTCTATCTTTACCGCTTCTATAAATCTTTTCACGTTTTCTAATTTCTGAAAGTTTAATTTTAATAATTTCATCAATATAATCTTTTGTAATATTAAGATGTCCGATAATTTCATTATTAAGAAATATTTGAGGATTTTTTCCATCAACTATCGCACCTATTGCAAGTTCTTCTTGTATGGGAGCTCCTAATTTTTTAACTAAAGCAACATCTAAGTAAGCGCACAGCGCATATGCAATTTCAAAAGCTACTGGAATACCTCCTCTGGCAAGTCCAATAACAACGGCTTTATCATTTCTATATTGCAATAATTTCTTTGCCAGCAATTTTCCTGCTTCCGCTCTATTTTTAAACATTAATTAAATACCGATTATTATAATAATTTAATTAATTATAGTTATGCATTACAATTACCCATTGCTAATCATACGACAATTATAATAGTGAACTACCCCTGCCTTACGGAATGGACTTCTCGGCAATGGGCAATGTTAGTTAAATTACAATATTAAATATCTGCATAATATTTATAATATAATAATTATATTCCTATATTTATTTTAAGAATATCACAGTTTTTGTAATTTTCAAGTGCGTATAATACAGAAGTATATGTTTATTGCATAATATAATGAACCTTAATTTTACTTAAAAATATTTCGCTTGATACTTGATAAAAAAACTATCATTGTTTTTTATTATGGTATCAATTCACTTTTAATTACGTAACGTAATATTATAATTAATATACGCTAATCCAAAATTACGCATCTGTTTCTTCCTTTTGATTTTGCTCTATACAAGGCATCATCGGCTCTTTTTATAAAAAATACATCATTATCTTCTTTATGAAGCATTGTAACGCCAAAACTTGAAGTAATCTTTATATTTTCAACAAAATTATGCGACTCCACCTGCAATCTCAATTTCTCGACTAACATACGTGCGCTTTCTATAGAAGTATAAGGGGTTATAATTAGAAATTCGTCGCCTCCCCATCTTATAAAATAATCTTCTTCCCTTATATTTTTCATTATTAATGAAGCTAAATCTTTTAATACATCATCACCGGTTATATGCCCATATCTATCGTTTATCTCTTTAAAAAAATCAATATCAAACATTACGGCGGAGAGAGGGTATCTATATCTTTTTGCTTTTTTAATTTCTTTTCCGATTATTTCTTTGTATTTATTCCTATTATATACGCTGGTTAAAGAATCTTCTACCGATAATCTTTTAAGTTCTTCTTCCATTTTAATTCTTTCGGTTACATCTCTTGCAATACATACCCCTATTGGAGATTCATCTTTAATTTTATATATACGGCTGGTAACTTCAAAAGGTATTATTCTTCCGTCTTTTGTTTTAATTTCGGCGGGATAAGTCATGGACTCATTTTTAAATAATAGCCGCATCATTTTTAATATATCTTCTTTGTTTGCATTAATGATAGAAAGATGGTTTAATTTTAAAAATTCATCTTTAGAATAGCCTAATGTTTTTAAAGCCCTGTCGTTTACCTCTATAAAATGCTTAGGAACAGCATCGGAAGTAAATTCCGTTACATAAGCTAAATCATATATATTATCAAAAATTAAATTAAATCTGGTATAAAGCCTTTTTATCTCTTCGTTATTCTTAATTGAATAAATAATAAAAAATAATATGGAGATAAATATTAACAATGAACCTACTAAGTAAACTATACCAAAATAAAATCGTAATATTTTTTCACGGTTTATCGTTTTTTCAATAGCTTTTATGGCAAATGGAGAAAAAATAGGCGATTCTTTATAAAGGGCAAGTTCTATCGGCATAAAAAGTATTTTTTTTGCGATTAATTTGTGATATTTTATAAGCCTCAGCATTATCGGTCTTATAATATTTATATAATTAAAATAGGATTTGTTTATATAAGGCAAAATTGTTTTTGATCCAATTCGTGTATCTTTTATATAGTGTTTCACATTGTTAAAGTCCGCATTTGTGGAAATAATTAAAGATTTAGCCGTATCTAAGGTTGCTTTAAGTCTTTTTTGATCATTTAATCTTGAATATTTTATGATAAATGAAGACTGCATAATTAGCTTATTTAAGTTAGTTGAAAGTTTGGTCGTATAAAGCGCAAGATTTGTAGATCTTTTAATATAAAAACCGCTTTCTATCTGCAAAATCATATAAACTAATGAGGCGATAATTACATATAAAATTAGCACTAATAAACCTATAGGTATGACTTTTGGGATAAGTTTAATTAAAAAGGCTTTATTTTTATGCTTATTATCCATATAAAAATACTCTTTTACTCCGTGCGATAATTGTGCTGTAAAATTAAAAAAATGAAGAAAACATACCTTAAGAAGCTAAAAAATTAGTCTCGCATGTAATGTTTTTATATTAATTTAATTATTTTAATATAATCTTAACCGAGTGTCTATTTAAATTAAATTTAAATTAAATTATAGCATATCCAGCATATATGTATTAAAATTATTGCCGTAAATTGGAAAAAGTTTGTATAAAGACCATAATACAACTTAACCATAATTACCAGCAGCATATTAACATTACTATATTTAATTTATGGGGATAATAAAAATGTCTATGGGGACTACAAAATAAAAAATAAAATGCAAACAATATCAATAAGTTATAATTTTATAATAATAAAAGCGGTGAAGTTGAGATAATATTAAAATTTAAAATTAAAATATCGTGGAAAATCATATTTGCATTAACAAGCCTGTGCGTGCCTGCTAATAAAAAATATCTGCAGATTAAATATTGCGGGGCTGGGGTGACAGCTGGGGCGGCATTTATAGCCAGTACTCAGGATATCTTCTATTTTCGGATAAATTATTTACTATAAGCGCTATAATTAATAGAACTACGGCGCCTAATCCTGCCGGAATTAAGACATAAAGGTATCCTAATTTATAAATGCCGCTGCCGCCTATTACAGCTATGAGAGCCGTAGCGCCTCCCGGAGGATGCAAGGTTTTAGTCGCAAGCATAGACATAATAGCAAAAGAAACTGCAAGACACGAGGCAATAAGAATAAAATGACCGAAAAGCTGATAGCAAGTTACTCCGACCGCAGCGGAAATGATATGCCCGCCGATAAGATTTCTCGGTTGAGCCAAAGGACTTTTTATAGCGGCGTAAACAAGAACGGCAGATGCTCCAAAAGAACCTATAAATAGAGTTAAACCGATTGGGTTAAAATATTTTGCAGAAAGATACCCGCACATAAATATACCAAGCGCCGACCCTAAACCTGCCCACAGTATTTCATAAAATTTAACGCCGGGAGGACTTTTTGCCCCTCCCCTCATTTTCCTAAAATACTCTTTTATATTCATCTTTCTCCTATATGTTTAATTATATCTGCCGCAGAAATTATTCCTATAAGCTTATTGTTTGCGTCAATAACTGGCAATTTTTTTATTCTCTTTTCAAGCAGTAACCGTGAAGCTTGTTTGATTTCAATATCGGGAGATATAGTAATGGCTGGAAAATTCATTATATCTTTAACCTTTTTTGCATTATTAACATTGGCATGCGGAAATGGTTCGCCGAGAAGATGCCTTAGTATATCTTTAAATGTATGATTCTTTACCATACCCGTCATAGAAAGTATATTAGCACCGGAAATAAATCCTTTTACCGCATTATTATCATCTAAAACAGGCATCCCGCTTATTTTATTATCGGATAATAAGCGAATAGCGTCATCAATGTCTGAATTTTCATTTACCGAGATGACATTTTTAATCATTATATCGCCGACCGTAACCCTTAATAATCTTTTTTTTGCATGTTCAAACGCCAACTGAAAGATATGTTTAAAATCTTCTTCGGTAATATCTATATAATTTATTGTTTCTTTAAAGGCTATTCTGATATCTTCATCGGATATATTTAAACAGTCTATATTATTAATATTATTGCTCATCGTATTATTTTATTTTATTATTTTATTATTCATATTTTAAATTTGCGTTTATTTCATACATAATAGCATAACAGAATTACCAATTATTGCAAAATACAAAATTGGCGTAATATCTTAATATCTATTGTATACTATTGTATAGTACCTATGTTTATAGTAATAGTGTAGTATAATATTTATTATTATTATAAATAGAATAAGTACCCTTGTATGTGATTTTTATCACACTTTGACTCTATCGATGAATAAAAACCTGCAAATACAGGAAGGAGTAAAAGATAAAATAAATCGGATAGTGATCCTAGGGTTTGTTTTGATTTGCTTTTGTAAGCATCTCAACCGCCTTTAAATAACTTTTTTGCAGCCTATTAAATGCGATAGTAAGTTTACCGATTTCATCATTGGATTTAACGATAAAATCATCGGTAGATTTCCCCAATGATACCTGAGTAGCATGTTCTGTTAATTTTTCAATCGGTTTAATTATCCCTCTGCTTAAAAATGTTATAATAAAGACTAATATTAGGGCAAATATTACAACCATTGCAAAAATTGTCTCATTTAATACGACAGCTTCGTTATTGACTTTTTTATGAATTAAAGTTATATAACCCAGTTCCGTATTGAGTATTTTTGTCAAATGCCTTCTCATAGAAATCCAGTAGTGAGCGGTAGCTAATAATTCCGTGTGAATTGCTATATGTTGATGCCCTTCTCTTGCAAAATCGACTGCTTGCGTTGTATGTGAAATAAATTTAGTAAATAAATCTTTTACAACTAATCCGCCCGGAAGTTTGTCTAAAATCGGGTATAATTTTACAATTCCGTCGGTAGCCTTAACATATTGTTTATACGGCAATTTTTTAGCAGGTATTATTATAATTTGCCTGCTTGCCGCCGCAACTTTGTACATATACCCTCTTAAATCTTGAAGCTTTCCGTAACGTAAATTGTAATTAGCCATTTCTTTCATATCTTTTGATATTGCAGAGGTTGTGGTATATGTAAAAATCTGGATTATTACAAAACCGACTATTAAAATAAGTTCGATCAATATAAGTTTAATTTTTATACTCATTATTAATTATTCCTCCTGCATTATTTATTTAGTTATATTATTATACCTTATTATAATTATACCGCATCAAAAAACAATTTAATAAACTTTATGTCTTAAATGTCTTAAAAAATATGGGCTAAATATTCCCGCCCTGCCCTTATAATTATATTTATATATATATTTAAATATAATACATATATTATACAACGGATTCATTATAATTTTTTCTCTTTTATTTGTAAAATATCATAAAATACTAATATTATCAATATATATTTTTATACTTTAAATATAAAAAATTAATAAATTTTTTTGTATCCCCGCCGCTATAACTTTACGAAAAAAATTAATAAAAAAAAATTAAATTTATTGTCATAATGACAATAAAATAATCATAATGATGTTTAAGCGTCATTAATGACAATTTTAAAATAGACACTGCAAATATGCCGGAGATTTTGATCCGAGCGGTTGAAATATATATGTCATTATGACAATTGTAAAATAGACACTACAAATATACTGTCATATTATTATATATAATAAGTCCATTAGTCCTTTAAATGCATAATATCAAACAAATAGCATCTTCGAAGAACTAAAAAATAAGTCTCGTAAATTCTGGTATATTTATTGCATTTTAATTATTATTAAAAAAGAGGAAAAATAAAATGAATATCAACAGTCTTATAATTGGATTAAAAAGTAGAATAAAAAGTTACATTTTATCGTTTAAGCCTAAAATTATCGATAGCGAAGCATTTAAATGTCATATTTATTATATAGCGTTCTACGAGAAAATTCAAAAAGTTAAACAAAGATATGACATTTCAAAAACAACGATGATAGAAACCGTATCATATGCCGTTAAATTAGCCATGGCGGAACTTATTGAGAAAAACATTTATATCCTTGTTTCAAAAAGAGGTTTGGTAGGCTCTGCGTTCTATTCCCGCGGGAAAGACACAGAATACGCAAAATAACAGCCTACCGCCGTTAGCTATTTATCCACTATTGCGTAATCGCCCGGCATTATACCTGCTCCCGTCATAGAATCAATCGCCGGTTACTTTAAGAAGGAAAGAAGAAACCGGATTTTTAATTAATAATTTATCTATAAAAATCATATCAGCAATAATATCTAAAAGCTCTTCTTCGGCTGGGCTTGGGAAACCTGCTTCTACTCTTCCTAAAAGTTTTATAGAAAAACCGTAAGGAGGAAAAGTTTGTATTCATGATTCAGTATTATACAGTGAACGTTCGTTTACTGTCAAGAACAAATATGCTTAATCTAGATAAACTTGAATAATATAATATGGAGTAAACGATTAAAACTATTTAACGATTAAGTCGTCTAACTAACGACTTACTTAATCGTTAAATATAAAATAAAATTATTTTTTACCGCTTTTCTTTGCGCTAACGGTATTAACTGCATCTTTCAGAGCCGTTCCAGCTTTAAATTTAGGCGCTTTAGAAGCCTTAATTTGAATTGCTTTTCCTGTCTGGGGATTTCTGCCGGTTCTTGCGGCTCTGCTCATAACGCTGAAATTTCCGAAACCTATCATTTTAACTTCATCTCCCTTTTTAAGAGCGCCGGTAACAGCATTTACGAATGAATTTAACGCCTTCTCGCTGTCAATTTTAGAAAGCTTTGATTCTTTTGCCATAGCGTCTACTAATTCTTTTTTTGTCATGATAACTCCTCCTGTTATTAAATTAAGTTTAATTAATTTGTGAAACTGTTATTAAAACCGTTAAACAATAAAGGTTTTACAGCTATTTATAATATATATACGGTAAACAGTAATTTGTCAATAAAATATTAGAGTTTAGCGTAAAAAGAGGAATAAAAGTTAATAGAGGCGGTTATAACCCAAAATTGCCGATAGAGATTACAAAGGATTGCGGAAAGAAATAATATTAAAAAATATTCCTCATTCTTTAATAATAGGAATTTTTCTTTTAAGATTCAGCTCTACTAATAATATAAATTTAATGCATAACACAATGCAAAATATTGCAATTAAGGCAATACATAAATCAAAATCAACAGAAATAACCCTTATATAGCAAGTTTGTTAAAGTTAGAATCGGATTTATTGTAATTGCCGTAGAGCGTCTAAGTATAAGCTATATTTGCGGAAAAAAGAGGATAAATGCAAATACGAATATTTTTAATTGCGGCTTAGATATTTTATTCGCATAATACATGCTTGTCATAAATATTCCCTTTTATAAACTCTTGATAATTTCGGACGCGGTTTTGTTGTCGTATAAACCGTTATGATTAGTTTTAAGCTCTTTCATTATTACGCTGATTTCTTTGCTGTTTTTTTCTTTGGAAATCCGTTCTATATGCGATCTGGTTTCTTCATACGACCATGTTTTTGGAATATACGATAAAAGTATCTCTTTTTCCTTGGAAGGCTCCGATGTATCCTTGTTATTAGCCGTTAGTATTTCGATAGACTGTTCCGTTTTTTTAATCCATGATTTTATTATTCTGATAATATCGTCGTCGTTTACGGTATCGCTGTGATTCTTTTCTTTTGTAAGTTTTAACGCATCGCTAAGAATCATCGTAAGTATATTCTTTTTAATATTATCGTTATTTTTCCTTGCAGTTAAAAAGTCGGATTTTATTTGCTCATGCAGCGTCATTGTTTTGTTCTCCTTTATTATTTACACTACTATAATATCAATATCAATATCGCTTTTAGCCGCTTCCTCTTCTCTTACAAAAAAACCTAACAAACCTATTTCTTTTATGCCGTATTTATTATAAAGCTCTTCTTTGTGTTGTTTTAGTATTTGAATAATTTCGTCTTTATTTTTATAATTTATTCTTTTCATAATTACATTATAACATATAGGACAAATAATACTTAATAAAACATTATGTATTTTACGATATTTTCTATATATTCTTGCGCTTTAGGATATTTTGTGCGACAGCCGTGTGACAGTAAAAAATATATTTATTATTTTTATTATAGTATAAATTTATTACGGAATTATACACTTGACAAACCAATTCCAGCATTTGACATAACTACGAGATTGTTTCGTCGCTATCGCTCCTCGCAATGACGGAATAGGCAGTTATTGCGAGAATAGCGGACGAAGCCCAGCGAAGCGAAGCAATCTCGGTTTGTCAAGTGCATAATTCCGATTTATTATAATATCTTTTCATTTTACTATTATTATTTTATTATTTAAAAGTTTTTAAAAAATAGCAAGGCAGGACAAGACAGCAAGACGAGTCTTATATATACTGCATTTGACTGTCTTGCTCTTGTTTTGTTGTCTTGTTTAATATTATTCAAATGTCGTTAAATTTATTGATGTCTATTTTTACTTGTTTTAAAATTCCATATCATATAAAGTGCCGATAGCTAAAGTGCCGATAGCTAATTTTTTATTTATATGACCTCGTCATTAGAAATTCTCTTAGATGTTTTTTGTAATCTTTCTTCTAATTTTGCCTTAACCCACAACTTCACCGTTAAAACCAAAAAACTATTGATATGTCTATATCTCATTTTTTCTATGGGAACTACACGATATTTTGCAAAAAATATATAAAATTAATTAGATTATATATTTATAATTATTTATATTATATTTTTATATTATATTTTTATTTTCAAACTATTATTTTCTTTCTGGAGATTGGTTGCGGATTTAATCCTAAAACAGAATATATTTCTAAGTGAGTGCTTTCCGGCACGGAGCATGCGGTTATATATATTTTTTTATCTTTAGAATTCATAGATAACGTATTAACGGTATGAGTAGATAATTCTAAATTAATAGTCTTCCATGATTTATTAATGTTTTTATTTTTAAGTTTATAAGCAATGCGGTGAAGCTGGGGTAAGATATCCTCATTTATCGCAGGCTCATATTAAAAATGCCGTGAGTGTTCTTAATAAGAAGTCTTACCTTTTTCTTACCTCTGAAGAAGAAGGGGATTGCAGAACCCGCAAACCCTTAATTTTAATGGAGCGGGAAACGGGACTTGAACCCGCGACCCTCACCTTGGCAAGGTGATGCTCTACCACTGAGCTATTCCCGCAAATCTATAACAAATTAAACAACAAAAAATATCCAGAGTATTAACTAACTGTACAATTTATTTTAATATACATCTTTTTTAATATACATCTTTAATGTAACTGAATGTAACTGCATAACTTTAATGTACATCGTATATTATGTTTATTATACAGATATAAATACAAGATTGCAATAGTGTTAAAATCAATAATATTAAAAATATATATTCAACAAAAATAAAGCAATAAAAAAATAGTGTCTGCCCCGAAGTTAAAATCAATACTATTATAAAAATATATACTCAACAAAAATAAAGTTAATAAAAATTTTAATATTTTAAAAAATGATAGCACAATATTAAAAATAATTTATACAACGTATATTTTTATATTTAAATATATTTCTTATAGTATGTCAATTATAAAATTCTAATTTTAAGGGGGTGTTCAATTTTAATTTTAATTTTATTAACTTTATTAATTTTTCTATAATATTTTCATGCTTTTTATAATATCTATATCTTGCTTATGCTCGTCGTCATTCCCCGGAGTTTCAACAATCATAGGCGTGCTGTCAAATCTTTTGTTATTTATAATAAATTTAAATGTATTTGCACCTATAAAACCTTTTCCAATACCAACATGTCTATCAATTTTAGAGCCTAAATCTTTCATGGAATCATTCAGGTGAAATGAGCTCAGCCTATCAAGTCCAATTAATCTGCTGAATGTTTCCATAAAACTATTATAGCCGTCTTCACTTCTTATGTCATACCCTGCCGCAAATATATGACAGGTATCTATACAAACTTTCATTCTATCACTGGCTATAATGTTAATCATATCTCTTATATGCTCTAATTTATAACCGATTGCAGCGCCCTGCCCCGCCGTTGTCTCTATCGTCAGAAATACATCGTCGTCGCCGTATAGCGCATTTGTTTCTTCTATTATTTTTTTTAAATTAAAAGAAATTTTTTTGACTGTTTCATATTCGGTTAAATTTTTATTGGAACCGGGATGAAAGACAAGCTGCTTAATACCAAGAATACGACATCGTTTTATTTCTTCAATAAAAAGGTTATAAGATTTTCGTTCAACATTTTCATCTGCGCTTCCTAAATTAATAAGATACGATATATGAGATATAGGCGTTATATTTAATTCATTGATGCAATTTTTAAAATTTATAACATCTTTTTCATGTAATTCTTTAAAATTCCACCTTACTTGATTTTTTGTAAATATCTGAATAGCATTTGAACCCGTCTGTACAGCGTGAACACAAGAATTTTCTAAACCGCCTGCAATTGAAACGTGGGCTCCCAACAACATATATTCAGTAATTTAATTATTAGCTTATATATATTTTTATATATATATTTATTTACATATAAGTTTATATATATTTATATATTTATTTAATTATTAGATTATATATATTTATATATTTATTTAAT
>JAJZVN010000104.1 GCA_021845685.1 bacterium | reverse complement strand
AACGCTTTTAAGCTCTTCTACCGTAAAACCGTCTTTAAGCCTTTGCGATATGTTTTTAGTGTTATTTTTATTTTTAATGCTGAATTTTTTATTTGTTTTAAGATTTAAATAATCAAGAACTTCTAAAACGTCTTTTGAAATAAGGTATTCCCCCCTTTGGGGGGAATGGGGGGTATTATTTTTTTCTTTTTCTTTATATATTTCTTTTTCTTTATCTATATCTTTATCTATATCTTTATCTATATCTATAATTACATTTTCATTACACTTAATTACATCAACATTACATTGTAAGGTTTGTTTTTCAGATGCAATTAGTAATTCCTTTCTCTTTCTATCCCTGTAAGCCCTTACCCATTTTGCGCTTTCAGACTCAGAGCCTATTAAAGAAAGCATATCTGGAAGTAAATATTCATTTTCGTTCTCTGTTTGTTCGATAAGCTTGTTAGCTTTCATAAATTCGAGAGTTACCGTAACATTGTCAACATCTTCGTCTAAAATTAAAGCTAATTCTTCGGCGAGGGTTTTTTCGATATTTTGGAAGACAATATAGCCGTTAGTTTTTACAGAAAGCAATAATATTTTTTGGTAAATTATTGTGTATGTATCGCCGCCAGCTATCTTGCGTAGCTTTTTTATGTAAGGTTGCGAAAAAAAATCTTCTTTTAATTTTAACCAGTAATTGCGTTTTTCCATCTCTACCTTCCTCCGTTCTTAGCTTTCTGAATTAATTCAGAAAGCGATTCTACTTTATTTTTTTCGATATATTTATCGAGTTCGATTATTTTAAATAATATTTTTCCTTCTAACTTGTAGAAAGGAATTTTATTATTCTTTGTTAATTTTCTTAGGTTTCTATCGGATATACGCAGATACTCCGCCGCTTCCGGCAGAGACAGGTACTTTTTATTGACGGATAAGTCCGTCAAAAGTATTTTTAAATCTTCCTTGCTTAATAAAAAAATTTCGTTATTTTTGAGTTCGACCAGTTCCATTTATTTTTCTTCCTCCGGATATAAAAGGTCTATTATCGGTATGCCGGTAATATTAGAGATTTTTTTTACAGAAGTTTTTGATGCCTTAGTTTTATAATTCACTATTCTATGAATTGTTATTTCAGAAATACCGCTCAATTTTGCAAATTCTTTTTGTTTAATTCTATTTTTCAAGCAGTATATTTTTAAGGGATGAATTTTCATAATTATGCTCCATTTTGTTAATAAATATTCATTCTGAAAATATAATATATTCAAATTGAAAATATGTCAAGTATTTTTTTGAAAAAAATTTTCATTTTGAATATTGCAATAAATACCGCCGTTTTGTAGTATTAGATTATTATGGAAAATAAAAATACATATAATAAATTTATTGGTAATAAATTAAAGAAAATAAGGGATGAAAAAAGATTAACTATAGAAGAATTCAGTACTTTATTAGACGAAACCAAAGAAACATATTACAATTATGAAAACGGGGCCAGGGGACTTCCGATTTATAAATTAGAAAAATATGTAAAAAAACTTAATCTACCCGCCAAAACTATACTGGAGTTGTTAAATATTACAAGTAATAATTTAATTCATCTTGACGAAAAATTCCTTAAAGCAGATGTTTATTCTTTTGCAGGCGCAGGCAATTTTATTGACTTAACCGAATATCAGCCTATTGACTCAATAATAATTCCAGCAATGTTTTATTCCGATTCTATCGTGCTTGTTAAAATAAGCGGACACAGCATGGAACCGTTAATTTATGACGGAGCAATAATAGGAATAGATAAGAATGACCGGCAATTCATAAGCGGCGAAATTTATGCAGTTTGGCTGCCTTACGAAGGAGCAGTTATAAAAAGGCTTTATGTTATGAAAGATAATATAATTTTAAGGTCAGAAAATAAAAATTTTCCAGATATATCAATTCCGTTTAAAGACATTGAGTCCGACGGATTTATTATTGGCAGGTTAAAATGGGTAATTCAGAAATTTTAAATAATATGTCTAAATATAACATCAAAAAACTTTATGAAGCTTATTCCGATTTGGAAAGAACAGAAGATTACTTGAATACCGCCAAAGAAGATTATGATAATGTTCTTAGGGATATAAAAGAAATTAACGACGAACTTATTAAAAATTCTTACGTGCCGTGGTTTGAATTAATTAAGTTTGCTTTATCGGATAAAAATATAGACTTTAACGTAAAGAATAAATTTGAGGAATTAAATAAAATTATCTCTTTGGATTTCGGATTGGATGTTTTAAATAATAATTTAAGCCTTAAAGATATAAAAAGTTCCGTAGAGAAGATAAAACGAGCCGCTCTCGAAGTTAAAACTTCCGTGGAAAATAACGGTAATTGCAATAAATATAATGTCGATATTTTGGAAAAAATATATAAATCTATTGATTCTGTTGATTTTTTAGAGTTAATAAAGGGGATAATATCCGAAAATAATAAAAAAAGCGATAATATTCTTAATCAGGTTAAAGGAAAATTTGCGGAGCATAAGTTTATCGAGTATTTGAATAATAACAATAAGACGTTTTTTTACATAGACAATAATCAAGACAGCATGTGCGGCGCATTACGCTTTAGTAAATCAAAAAGACCCGATTTAATTTTAATATTGGATAAGATATTTAAGGTATTCGTGGACGTTAAAAATTATTCGATAAATAAACACAACGAATTCAGCATAAATAAAAAGGAAATTGAAAATTTCGTTAATCTCGAGGAGCAGTATTCCATTCCCGTATTCTTAGCCGTGTCTAACGGAGAACTGCAATTTAATACGTGGTATTTCGTATCAGTTAATAAAATTTTCGAAGATAAAAAAGATTTAATTAAAAAAAATCGTGCTGGAACCGCAGATTTATATTATATTAACTTAGACGATCCCGTTTTTTATAAAACGGATACGGCAAATAAATTCGACGATAGATTTTTAATTGAAAATAATAAAGAAATATTGGATAATATAAAATTATTAACCGAATACTTTAAAAAACTTTCTTAAGGAGAGTTATTATGGACGTTTCTTTAATTAAAGACGAAAATATAATACAAACGGCAGTTTTCCGCGAATCATATATTCCTTTAATTCCTAAATCCGAATTTACGCTGACGAATAAAAGAATTTTGGGCGGTTTCGTCAATGTATTGTTATGGATAATACCTACGGGAAAAAATCAAATTACCTACCCGTTAAATCAGGTTTCAGGAGTAAGAATAGATACCGATTTTAATATTAAAGAACTTTTAATCGGACTGTTATTACTTGTCGGCGGGTTTGTTACGATAAGGGATATTTTAGGTATTTTTTTAATACTGCTTGGAGTATTAGCTATACTGAATAGCTTTAAAACGCTTCTGGTTATTCAAAATACCTCTGGAGCTTCCGTTGCGCTGCAAGTCATAAAAGCAGATAAAAATAAAGTTTGGGAATTCGTAAATAACGTAAATAACGTTCTGGCTGAAAGATTATAGCTTCTTGAGTTTCACCGCCATTATAGCTTTGCCGATTATTTCCGCTTCTTTTTTCGGGAAATCGGGATATTCCTTAGAGCCGCCGAACGACTTATCGTTCATAAGCTTCCTTATAAAAAATTTGCCGTTTTTTTTGACTAACGCGCTGTCGAATTCCTTTACGTCTTTATCTTTTAGATTTATTACTATGTATTCGCCTTTTTCCGCGTCTGTCAGGTTTTCCGTATTTTCTACGGCGTAGAAACTTCCTGAAGGAAAAAAAGATAAATCGAAAAAAAGATATTTAGACGTTTTCTTTTCGTTTTCTTCAAGCTCTTTTTCGTTTCCCGGATATGAATTTAAAATAGGAATCCTTAATATTTTTACGGACTGACTTTTTAAGTCTGAAAAATTCAAAGGATTTATTATTTTATTTTTAAAATCCAACTTTTCTGCAATACTGAGCATTCTTTTCGCCGAAAATTCTATTTTGCCGGCTTCATACTTGCTTAAAGAACTCTGGTCCATCTCTAAGATTTTTGCAAGCTTATTCATCGAATATCCGTTTTTAATCCTATAATCTTTAAGTAATTCCCTGAAAGCTTTTTCGTCTAAAGTTTTTCCCGTTTTCGGCCTGCTCATAACTACCCCCAAAAATAATTTTAAAAAAATACTTGACAAATGTTTTTTTAGGTTGTATGATTTTTAGTAATAACAAATTATGACTAAAAAACATATATCAACCAATTTAAAATAAAGTAATTATAACAAAATTTATAAAAAAGAGGTAGTTATGATTATATCATGTATTAATCAAAAAGGCGGAGTAGGCAAGACTACGACCGCCGTGAACCTTGCCTCAAGGTTTGCAAAGATGGATTATAAGACTCTGCTGGTCGATTTAGACCCGCAGGCGAATGCGACGGTAAGCTTTGGAATAGCGCCGCAAGAAAGCGCATTCGCCAAGATTGAAATTTCCGAATATTTGTCTATTATGCCCTCTTCCAAAGAACTTTCTTTTAAGCGGCTCGAAAATGACCACGTAAAAAAAATCATGGAAGGCGAAGATTTCGAATTCGTCTTAATAGACTGTCCGCCGGTTTTAAACCAGCTTTCCATAAATGCCCTTACTGCGGGAGATTTCGCTATACTTCCCCTTAGATCAGGCGACTTTTTTTCATTATTGGGACTTAAAGACATCTTTTCGACTATACGGTCCGCTAACGAAAATTTAGATTTTAAAGTCTTAATTACGCATATCGACGAAAGGCGTTCTATCACGTCCCACTTTATCAAGAAATTAATAGAGACCGTCGGAAAGGAAAAACTCTTTTCTACCGGTATAAGAATAGACTCCAAATTATCGGAAGCTCCGTTTGCCGGAAAAGCAGTAGATTCTTACGACGCAAATTCGAAAGGCTCGATAGACTACGGCGATCTTGCCGTCGAAATATTAAATTTAAATAAATAGGAGTAAATTATTATGGCAAAGCACAAATTCGAAAACGGAATAAATCCGCTTGATGAAATTAAAGACAAAATACTAAAACGGGATATTCCCGGAGCGAGATTTTTAGAAATTGAAAGAATTATAGTCGAAGAGCAGGTCCGCAAAACTTTTGCGGAAGAGTCCATTCAGGAACTAGCGGATTCGATTAAAGAAGTCGGCCTTATCAGTCCCCTTACGGTCAAAAAAATAGACGGCGATAACGAGAACTTTCTTTTAATAGCCGGAGAAAGAAGATTAAGAGCCTTAAAACTCTTAGGCGAAACAAAAGCGCAGGTAATAGTAAGGGATATTAAAGACGACCAGGTCGAACTCGTGCAGCTTATCG
>JAJZVN010000027.1 GCA_021845685.1 bacterium | reverse complement strand
GATGATAATTACGGCGACGGCAATGACATTGATTTATTAGATATGGATAATTCTTTTAAGAAAATAAATAATACTAAAATCAATAATAATAGAAAAAATAAAAAACAACAGAAAATAATAATTTTATTATACATTTTTGTTTTAATTATAATTTGGTTTGCTTTTTTTATTAATTATGCTGCAAGCAATAAAATAATTGCTAAATATAATAAAGAATTATCTTTATTAAGTATTCATATAAAAAATAATTCGGTTTTTTTAGATAAATTAAAAAATAACCTGCATTTTTTTAAAAATATTAAATATAATCAAATTAATATTTCAAATCTTTTATATACAATTTCCATTCATAAATTTCCTAAAAGCAAATTGAGATCAATTATAGTAAAAGACGGAAGAGTGTATTTGCGATTGATTATTTATAAAAAGAATTTTTTAAACAGTCTTAATAATTTAACGGGATATAAAGTTTATTTAAATATGAATAAAAATAAAATATTTACAGGCAGATTTAAAATAAATTATTTAATCAGGGTCGGAAAGGATAAATTTAAAACTTTGCTCGTAAGTAAAAATAAGAAATAAGAAAAGCAATTATAATAATTAATAACAAAATTAATATAATTGCTTAAAAATAAAAAAAATTTAAAATAATAAATTTTGTTTAATAATTAAAAAATATTAAAAAATATAAAAAAATATAAGAATTTATTAAAATAATAATATAATATTATTGTTATTGCACAAATTATTTAATTATTTATATAAATTAATATATTAATTTATATAAATCACCGTTAGAAATTATTAAAACTGATTCAATATATGATAAATACTAGATTCCCGCTTTAGCGGGAATGACACCAAATAGGTTTAAATTTAAACCTTCGCAAAGTCATTCCTGCGTTGGCAGAAATCCAGAAAAAGAAATTTCTAACGGTGATTTAAGGTATTATATAAATATAAGTTAAAAAAAATTTAATCTGTCATTTTTAAAATTTATTAGTTATTCTATTAAACCTTCTTTTTTTAAATCGTCGATTGCATTTTTTATTACAGAAGCCGATTTATTTAATCCTTTAATTTCTTCTTCCGTTAATTCAGGTTTAATAACTTTTTCTATTCCGTCTTTTGATAATATAGCGGGAACCCCTGTGTATATGCCATTTATTCCATAGTAATCTTCAAGATAAACCGAAAGAGGCATAATTTGACGCCTGTCTTTGACCATTGATTCAATGATTTCCGACATTACTACCGCAGGAGCGAAGATTGTTCCGCCTTTTAATGCAATTACTTCAGCAGCGCATGTGCTTGAATGTTCGGCTATTTCCTTGAGTTTTTCCATATTATACCCGGGTATATCTCTCAAAGGAATACTGTTAATACTTGCAAGAGAAAAAATAGGCGTCATACTGTCTCCGTGCTCACCAAGGAACATTATATCTACATCCTCAGGATTAAGATCAAAATAAGAACCTATGGCTGAACGAAGTCTGGTTGTGTCAAGCATCGTCCCCATTCCGAAAACTTTTTTTCTTTCAAATCCGGATGTTTTATATGCAACATAAGTCATTATATCTACAGGGTTGGAAACTACAAATAATATGCAATTTGTATTATATTTTATAATATTTTCTACAATTTGTTTTAATATATGAACATTTTTTTTGTTTAAATCAAGTCTTGATTCGCCAGGTTTCCTTGGTATGCCTGCAGTTATAACAATTATATCTGCATCTTTTACGGATTCATAATCGTCAGTTTTTACTCTAGTGTGTCCTGTTAAAGAAATACCGTGTGATATATCAAGCATTTCTCCTTTAGATAGGTCTTTGTTGATATCTATTAATGTTATTTCTCTGACAATATCTTTAAGCGTTAATGTATATGCAAGAGTAGCTCCTAATCTCCCTGCTCCTATAATACTGACTTTCATTAAATATACCCCCGATTTTATTTTTTGAATTTACTGATTTTTATTTATAAAATATAATATTGTTATATAAATTTAAATCACCGTTAGAAATTATTAAAACTGATTCAATATATGATAAATACTGGATTCCTGCTTTCGCGGTAATGACACCAAACAGGTTAAATTTAAACCTTCGCAAAGTCATTCCTGCATTGGCAGGAATCCATAAAAAGAAATTTCTAACGGTGATTTAAGGTATAAATAAAATATTTAAATAAAAATCAGTAATACTAAATATATTATAATAATAAAAAATTAACAAAGATAAATTATTTTTTTTAATAATAAAATTATTTTATTATTAAAAATGGCTTTTTTATCATGATATATACACAATTTAATTTATATTTAATCTATAATATTGTTTTTTTATGTTAATTTAGATAATTTCAATATTCATTTATATCCATTTTCTAAAATATATACATAAACTTATTGTTAAATTATTATGATATAAAATATAAAAATTGAGTTTTAATTATATATTATCAAATATTTTAAATCAAGAATATTTGTTAAACCGTTATTTATTTTTATTCATTTTTCTATTCCGAATCTTGAAGTAACATTATTATTATAATAATGTTTTATTTCTTTCATTTCAGTTACGAGGTCTGCCGCGTCTATTATTTCCTGAGGAGCATATCTTCCAGTCAGTATCAATTCCATATCTTTTCTTTTATTTTTTATTAAATTCATAATTTCATCTATTTTTATAATTCCGATGTTAACTGCAACATTAATTTCATCTAAGACTAATATATGAATATCATTTTGCTGCGTGGCAATTTCAAGAGCTAATTTAAAACCGTTTCTGTTTAATTCTAAATCTTCCTCCCTGATACAGTTTTTATTTATAAAATAAGGATTTCCAAATTGATATATTTTAAAAAACGGTTGAAGTTTTTCTTGAATTTTAAACTCGCCGGTATAAGAACCGCCCTTGAGAAATTGTATAATAACCGATTTCAGGTTATGCCCGCCGGCTCTTAATGCCTGTCCTATTGCAGCAGTCGTTTTGCCTTTTCCGTTTCCTGTATAAACTTGAACTAAACCTAATTCAAATCCTGAGATTAAAGTATCGTTAAACCAGTTATTGTGAATAGATAAATCTTTATCTAAATCACATTTTTTATCGTTTTTTTTTGTATTTTTATCCATATATAATTAATTAATATAATTAAATTAATCACTTTTTTGCTATAAGTATTTGATTAGATAAATATTTAATTGTTTTATTAAATAATTTTCTTGCAGAAGGATAATCTTGTTTTAATATTTTATATCCGTTGACATTAAAAATACTATGAAAAAATATTTGATTGTTTTTTACCTTATAGTCCGCAAAAAAAGAGCCTATTTTATTGGAATAGTTAATATACGGCGGTTTGAAAGCTATAGTGTATCCATTGGGAATATTTAATTTTATTATATTAGTTTCCGAAAAATTATATCCCAATTTTAAAGAATATTTTCTGCTTTTTAAAATGGCAATTTTAGAAAGTATTGTTCTTATTTTAATAGGAAGTCTGATAAGAAAAAATTTTTGATTCTCTGCAGCATATTTTTTAGCTTTAAACGTAATATTTTCAATAAAAGGTTTGTCCATGCTGTTTGCATTTTTTATAGAATAATGGAGCAATATTGCTTTAGGAGTAATAGAATTAATATTTTTTAATATCTTATTTAGTTTTTGTCTTTTAGAGATTGAAGTGAAAACGTATCTTTTGTACATATCATAAGCACCTGTGTATACGGCATTTGTTTTTGAAGTAAGAGTACCATTTCCATTTATTGAAGCATTTTCCTTAAATATTATATTGTTGTATGCAGGAGGAAATATCGGTGTTTTCAAAACCAATCCTTTATTATGTATTACTATAAGAACATTTCTTCCCTGATCCATAGGGGGTAAATCTCCGAATGTGGTAACATTAGAAGTCGTATCGGCAAACAGGAAAAAATTGCCGTTAACTTTTACAACGGGAGAAAAATTTTTATCGTTAAATGAAATCTTAGATGTGTTTGTGTATATTAATTTATTAATCATTTTACTAGTATCGCCTTTAATTTTTATTGCGGTTATTTCATGGTCAAATACAAATGGAGTAGGCAATGCAGGATTCATATCGGGAATCATAACCGTCGGAATTAAAACAGGATAAGCTTTTACTCCTATTGAACGCAGCATTGACATAAATAGCGTGGCATGGTCTTTGCAGTCTCCAAATCTATTTTTAAATACTTTATTAATATTGCTTGGTTTATATCCGCCAATGCCGAATTCATAGCCGACATATCTAATTTTTTTCGCTACAAAGTTATAAATAGCTTTTATTTTGTATGATTCGCTTTTTTTTGAATGTGTTAATTTTTTAATGAAATTTTTAAGTTTTTTATCAGGCATTATTTGGTTATTCGTAAGTGTTGAATACCATTTTGCAACATCATTCCATGATTTAACTGAAGAAACCATAACATGAGGCACTATAAATGATCCGCCGGGACCAAAATTTTCAGGAGTTATTTTTTTTCTATTTACTACTATCCATTTTAACGTAACGGTTTTATTTGTTTTTTTAATTTCAGGTTTGCTGCGCAGCCCATATTCAGCGTATTTGTAATGAATTCCTGCAGGTATTGTTAGCAGATAAACAGATTTTTTGACAGGGGACAAACCTCCAAAATAATCTTCCGTAAAAAAACTATTTTTCATATAAGGTTTAATAGTAGTCGTTTTAAATTTATAGTCTATAATAGAGTTTTTTGAAATATTAGGAAGGCGGATAGTTTTTAACAATCGGTTTGAAAATATTGGATCATTCATATTAAATGGAGCTGTGACCGTTTTTAAATTTTTTAAATTAATAGTTATTATTTTTCCGGTAGGCTTTATTATTTTGATAAAATAAATTTTTAATTTTTGATTTTTAATAGAAAACGGAAAACTAAGTTCGGAATATTTTTTTATTCCTTTTTTTGTGATAACTTTAATTTTTTCATGCTGGACAAGAATATCTTTGAATTTAGAAGTTATTCTTTCATTTGTGCTGTCTAACAATGTAATTGATGAAGAAGCAGCTTTAATATTTTTTGGCTTAACTATGCTGTTGCTGCTGTTTATGTTAGTTTTGGCATCCGCATGGGCTATTTGATAAGAAAATACTTTTTTTGGCAAAAATATATTGGTAAATAGTAAAGACATAAAAACAAATAAAATAAATATTTTGATGCCTATTTTTTTATTTATTAATTTTAATTGCGGATAGTCTAAAATCAAACTGGCTGAACGATTTTTAAAACTGATATTCATTGTAAATACCTCAAAATTAATATTTATGAATTTATTATTGATTTATTATTGATTTATTATTAAAGAGAATTTTATTTCATAATAATGCCGTAATATACAATTATATATATTAATAATATGTTATTTAAGCAATATATTAATTTTGTATATAAAATTAATATATAAAATTATAAATAATACTGCCGTTAACGAAATTATTTCTGACGACAGTATTATGTAGAATAATATATATATAATTTATATACTAAATTATATATATAAATGGTGCCGGAAGGGGGAATCGAACCCCCACAAGATAAATCTTACACGGCCCTGAACCGTGCGCGTCTACCAGTTCCGCCATCCCGGCAGGTTTTGTATATTTTTATTAATTCTTTTAATTATTAGTGATTTTTATTATACTAATTCATTATAACCAAATTAAGCTTAATTTGGAATAATTATTTATAAATATTTTAATTATATATGATAGAATATTAATATTTAATTTAATTTAATTTTAATTATTTTAATTGCAAATTAATTGCAAATTACATTATATACATTGCTTTATTTCATACAGGATTATTATAGATAAAAATAAATAATGTTTTGCTTGCAATTTTATAACGGTTATAATTTTTTATTACGCATTACATAGCATTACATATCATATATAGATACAAATAAATATAAATATTAAATATAAATATAATAAATATAATGAAAAATTTCATTAAAAATAATAAAGTCATATCTAAAGAAGAAATTTCCAATATTTTTTTTGAAGAACAATCTATACCCTTATCCCTTTTAGATATTAAACATAAATTAAATATTAATTCTCCTATAAAACTTGCAAAAGCTAAAGAAATTTTAGATTTAATGGTAAAAAACGGAGATATTATATTTACTAAAGGAGGGAAATATGCATTACCTCAAAAACTTCATTTAATTGAAGGCGAAGTAGTTTCAAAAAAAGATAATTTTTCATTTGTAAGAAATAGCGCAGGCGGGTCAGATATTTATGTTAAAAATTCTGATTTAGCAGGAGCGCTGCCGAAAGATATTGTTTTGTTAAGAGTAATTCCAGACAGTCCGCATTATTTAAAAAATATTTCAAAATCAAATAAAAAAATCAGAGGCAGCGTCGTCAGAATTGTTAAAAGACAATTGGAAAGTTTCATGGCTACGGTAAAATTAGATAAAAATATAGCCACGCTCATACCTGTTTCATCCAATTTTACGGATTTATTTTATTTTGATTTGCACGGATTTAAAGATAAAAAACAAATTAAAGACGGGATTATTGTTAAAGCTAAATTAATTAACCCCGAAGATTTTTCTTCCAGAATAGTATCGGTTGAAAAAATATTAGGCGATATAGACGGCAGCGGTATAGAAGAAGAAATTATAATTAATAAATACAATTTATATAAAGATTTTGACGAAGAAACCTTAAAAGAATCGGATTTAATTCCTGCAAATTTTGAAGAAAGCGATTTATATGACAAAGAGAACAAAGCAAGAAGGGTAGACTTGACCCATCTTCCTTTTATTACCATAGACGGAGAAGATGCTAAGGATTTTGACGATGCTATCTATTTGGAGTTAATTAATAAAAAGGGCAATACAGGAGTCAAATACAAATTATATGTCGCTATAGCCGATGTTTCTTATTTTGTTAAATATGGAAGCAAAATTGATATCGAAGCATATAAAAGAGGTAATTCAACTTATTTTCCTGTTAAAGTTTATCCTATGCTTCCGGAAAGACTATCAAATAATTTATGCAGTCTTCTCCCTAAAACAAAAAGATTTGTCATGGTTTGCGAAATGCTCATAGACAAGCACGGCAAATTGCTTGAAAAAAAAGTGTATGAAGGTATTATTAAAACTTTCGGCAGACTAACTTATAACGAAGTTTTTGAATTTATCTCAGGTTTAGACAATGAAGCAGAAATAAAAGATAATGTTTATTTAAAACTTAACCCCATCAAAGATATGCTTCTGCAAATGAAAGAATTGTCTAATATATTAAGAATGAAGAGACTTAAAAGCGGCAGTCTTAATTTTGATCCGGTATCAAGCAAAGTTATTATTGACGAATCAGGAGATGTTCAAAAAATAGTGCAGGAAGAAAGAAATTTTGCAAATGATTTAATAGAAGATTTTATGATAACTGCCAACTGCGCCGTATCTGAATTAATTGAAAGTAAAAATGCACCTTCTTTATATAGGGTACATGCAAAACCTGATGAAGAAAAAATAAATGAATTTTTAAAAACTATAAAACCGTTTGGTTTTAATTTTTCCACAAAATCATTAGATTCAGGTATAGATTACCAGAAAATGCTAGATTCGCTAAAAGGCAAGCCTATATCCCCTTTTCTTGAGCAAGCATTCCTAAAATCAATGAAGATAGCGGTATATTCTAATATAAATATTCATCATTTTGGTTTAGCTCTCAAATCATATACTCATTTTACATCGCCTATACGAAGATATGCTGATTTAATTGTCCACAGGATTCTAAAGATTATTATATATTCAGAATTATATACAGAATCAGATAGCAGCGTTAAAAATAATAATTCTTCATGGTGGAATAATGAGTATTTAAAATCAGCCGGCGGCTTCATATCTCAAAGAGAAAGACTTTCGACCGAAGCAGAAAGAGAGTATGCCGAATTTAAAAAAATGCAGTTTTTAAAAAAAAATGCGGCGGAAATATATAGCGGCTATATTACAGGTGTTACTAATTTTGGCTTTTTTGTTCAAATTACGGGATATTTTATTGCAGGTTTTGTGCATGTATCTACGATAGCAGATGATTACTATGAATATAATTATAATACCAAAATCTTAAGAGGAAGGCATTCCGGCAAAATATTTAAAATAGGCGATGAAGTTGAAGTAGGCATATATTCTATTGATCTTTTAAAAAGAGAAATAGATTTAAGACTTATAGAAAATAAATTATTGCAAAAAAGCCGCCAAAATAAAAAAATAAAAACAAAACAAAGACGAATAGCGAAGAATAACAAAGACGAATAATAAAAGATAATAATGAAAATATTAGAAGTTTTTAAGTTTTTTAAAGCAGTAAAAAGAATCAGAGAAGTTTCATTTATTTTTATTAAGCACGGATTTTATCAGTTTATTATATCTATCGGTCTTTCAAGATATTTTATTTTTAAAAAGTATTTAAAAAGAGCGTATTCTACTTCAGATACAGGAGAAGCTCCTCCTGAAGTTAGATTGAGATTTGTATTAGAAGAATTAGGTCCTACTTTTATAAAACTCGGTCAGATGGCTTCCCAGGAAATTTCAATGCTGCCGCCCCAATATATAAATGAACTTAAAAACCTTCAAGATAATGTTCGGTTAAATTATGCCGAAAATTTTCAGATTAAAGAACTTATAAAAAAAGATTTAAAGAAAAATATTGATGATATTTTTCTTGAATTTAATGAAGTTCCCATTGCTTCGGCTTCCATTGCTCAGGTGCACAAAGCTGTTCTTAAAGACGGAACTGAAGTAGCCGTTAAAATTAAAAAGCCCGGTGCAGCTAAAATAATAAAAGAAGATCTTGATGTTCTTTATTTTATATTAAAAATTATAAGAAAACCGGTTGAAGAACTTTTTTATATAGACAATATAGATGAATTATATAATGAATTTTCTAAAAACATTAAAACAGAATTGAATTTTTTACAGGAAGCAGGATATACCGACAGAATCAGAAACTCAAATATTAACAAGGAAACCGTTACTATACCTAAAATATTCAGGGAGTATTCTACGGAATCTATTTTAGTAGAAGAATTCATAGCAGGGATTAAAATTTCTGATAAAAATGAGTTAGTAAATAAAGGATATGATTTAAAAAAAATTCTTGATATTTTTTTGGAATATTTTTTTAATCAGATTTTTTTAATAGGTTCTTTTAATGCGGACCCACATCCTGGAAATATTTTTGTCATCAATAATTATACTATTGGCGTTATAGACCATGGACTTGTAGGCAATTTAACTAAGAAGACAAGGCAAAAAGCCCTTAATTATCTTATCAATTTTTTGAAAGAAAATTATGAACTTGCGGCTAATGATTTTATGGAAATATGTTTGGCTGAATTAAGCGAGAAGGAAGAACAAAATTTTAAGCATGATTTGATGGAGTTTATAGACAGCGTGTCAGTAACGCCTTTTAAAGAATTATATAGTTCCGAATTACTATTAGAAACATTAAAAATTGCAAGAAGACATCGGATAGTTGTTCCTTCAGAACTTTCATTGTTATTTAAAGCGCTTCTTTCAATTGAATCTATTGCTAAAATATTAGATCCTTATTTTACATTCGGCAGATTAAATTTTTATGATTTCGCAGAAGGAAAAATTTCAAATGAAGAAAAAGTTAAATCTATAAAAGAATCATTTTTTGAAAAATTAAAAGATTACGGTGATTTTATAGCTGATTTTCCCAAAAAAGGTGAGAAAATATTACGTAAAATGTCTGAAGATAATTTTTCAATAGAATTTATCCATAAAGGTCTTGAAGGACTCATTAATGAGATAGAAAACGCCAGTAAACGGCTTGTGCTTGGACTTTTACTTGTTGCTCTAATAATTTCTTCTACAATTTTAATGTTTTTAGGAAGCTCGGCAAAAATGGGGTGGATGGAAACAATGGGAACCGCCGGTTGGATTGCAGGCATGCTGTACTTATTCGTATTACTTATAAAAGGATTGAATAAAAAATAAAGATATATAAAGGACTTGCAACTATTAGTATTGTTAGTATTGTTAGTATTGTTTATTATATTTATTTATTACATTATTACAGCTAAAATATTTTATTAAGAACATTTTATTAAGAACGGTTCTAAAAAATTAATTTCACCAACTGATAATTGGGCTAAAATATTTTATTAAAAACATTTAAAATAAATACAAATAAGCTTGATATATTTATATTACATCTACATATAGAATGAAGTTATAGAATATTTAGTTAACTATACATAATATATAATATATATAATTGATTTATATTTTTTAAAATATTTTATTATGAAAGTATATAATATTAATGATTTAAATTTCAATTTTCAAAATTCTGTTTTGACTATAGGAAGCTTCGACGGGATACATTTAGGACATGTCAAATTAATGGAACTCACTAAAGAATCAGCCGAAAAAATAAATTCAAAATCTATTGTGCTTACCTTTCATCCTCATCCTATGAAAACATTAAAACCGGAAAGGAAAATACATTTAATCACTACTTTTGAAAAAAAAGTTGAATTAATTGCAAAATTAGGCATTGATTATTTAATCTATATTCCTTTCAGTTTGAAATTTGCAAAAATGCCGCCGGAAACTTTTATTGAAGAAATTATATATGAAAAGCTTAAACCTTTAAAAATAATTGTAGGACATGATTTTGGTTTTGGAAACGGTAAAAAAGGAGATATTGCGCTCCTTGACAGGTATTCTAATGAATTAGGTTTTGAACTGTCGGTTGTAAGTCCAGTAAAAATAGGGGATGATATTATATCCAGCACTCTTATCAGACAATTAATAGTTAAAGGAGAAATTTTCAAAGTTAAAGCATATCTAGGAAGATATTATTCTGTACATGGAAAAGTTATCAAAGGCAGCAATAGAGGCAAGTTAATAGGGTTTCCCACGGCAAATATTATACCTGAAGAAGAGTTGTTCCCTAAAGACGGAGTATATGCATCATTTGTTAAAATTAACGGTATAAACTATAAAGCTATTACCAACATTGGTTCAAATCCTACTTTCAATGAAGATTTGCGCAGAATAGAATCTTTTATATTTAATTTTGTCGGCGATATTTATGATAAAGAAATTGAGGTTTATTTTGTTGAAAGGATAAGAGACGAGATTAAATTTGATTCAGTTAACGATTTGCAGGAAAAAATAAAAGAAGATATAGAATTTACGGAATATATATTCCAATCCCAAAAACAAGAAGTTTTCAAGTAAAAATTATATCTTTAATCTTGCAATAGAAACTATTTATAAGTTCTAATGCCAAATAGCACTGGCTGAATATAAAATTCTATTACCGGATTAATGTATATTTTTAAACTGAAAAGCTTTATTTTTTTAAAAAATTTTATTATAATTAAACTATATTAACATTAATTATTAAATTAAATCAATCATTGCATTTGTTTAATTTATTATTTTTTTATTTTATTTAATTATTTTGTTTCATAATATAAAAACTATAATATAATATGATATAATATATTATAATGGTATTTAAATAAATGATAATAGTAAATGATAATTGAGTTGAGCTATGTTGAAGTTAAAATTAAAACCGAATAAACTTTTTTTGAAAGAAAAATTATTATCAGGCGGCCAAATTTCCGACGGTATAAATTTTTTATCAAAGAAAAAAAATTTTAAGATTGCGGTTCTCGGCATTTTAACTTTCAGTCTATTTTTAATTATCGGTTTTCTTTCATATTCGGTTTATTCAATTTTTAATTTTGCAAATACTCAAAAAAATTCGATGTATTCGCTGAATCCGTCATCTGCCGTATATTATAATTATAATAACGGCAATAATTTATACGGCGGCGGACTGCCCCCCCATATTTTCGGCGGTTTTCAGTACAGCGGTTTTTTTACTTTTTTTGTAATTGCTGCAGTATTATCTTTTATTATAGTATCGTTAATGTTTTTATATTTTTACAAGCTAATAATTAAGCAGGATAATCTAGAACTGAGTTTGAGTTCAATTGAAAAAAATGCTCTTGAGGTGCCGTCTCTTATTTTTCATGAAATTAAAAACAATATAAATGCATTGTCTATTAATTCTAAGCTATTAAATTCCAAATTAAACAATTTTAATTTTCATTCAGATAAAAATATTATTAATAATAATGCAGATAATTTTGACAATACATCGGAAATTAAGTCAGCTTTCGTTAAGATTGGCAGTATGATTGAATCTGAAACAGATAAAATAAATTTAACAATGGAAAATATAATAAAATTTTCCAAATCTTTTAAACCTGATTTTGAAGATGTCTGTTTAGATTCGCTAATTCATGAATCTATAAACGATATTGATTTAAGTTATTTTAATAATAATAATATTGATATTAAATTAAATATAGATAAACAAATTATAGTAAAAATGGATCCGTCTCTTATGAAGCAGGTTTTTATGAATTTAGTATCAAATTCAATTAATTCTTATAACGGAATGCCGGGTTCCGTTTATATATATTCATCTTATTATTTTTCTAAAGCAATGATAGTAATTGAAGATAAAGGAATGGGAATCAGCAAAAATAATTTAAAAAAAATATTTGAACCTTTTTTTACGACAAGAGAAAACGGCATAGGGTTAGGTCTTGCATTTGTTAAAAAAGTTATTGATTCGCATGGGTTTTCTATTGATATTGATACGCAGCAGAGTAAAGGGACTAAAGTATCCATTATTTTAAGCCATGTCCTTAATTAATATAAATGACTCAAAATTGCCAATGTTCATATAACTTTAAAGCTATTTTAAAGATTTCTATCGGCAATTTTGGGAATGAGTTATGCATTGAATATACTTATAGTAGAAGACAATGAAGCATCGCTTTTTGCGCTTTCAAATTATCTTAGAGCGGAAGGATACAATATTACCGAAGCTAAAGATTTTAAATCCGCAGCTAAAATTTTAGACGATATCAAAAAAATTCATTTTATAGATGTAATAATAACCGACCTTAAATTACCCGACGGTTCCGGCATTGAAATCCTTAAAATAGTAAAATCAAAAAATTTTGATATAGATGTGTTGATTACAACAGGTTTCAGCTCTGTTAAAACGGCTGTTGAGGCAATTAAATCAGGAGCTTACGACTACATAACAAAGCCTATTAATCTTGAAGAATTAAACATTATATTAAAAAGAATTGTCTCTAAACGCAATTTATTAAGCGAAATAAATGAATTAAAAATACGGCTTGAAGATAAATTTAGTTTTGGAAATTTAATCACTAAATCAAAAAAAATGATAGAAATTATAAATATTGCTATTGCCGTATCTAATACAAATTCTACCGTATTAATAGAGGGAGAATCGGGAACGGGTAAAGAACTTCTTGCAAACATTATCGTTAATAGCAGCGAAAGAAAAAATAAACCATTTATAAAATTAAATTGCGCAGCGCTTTCCGAAACTATTTTAGAAAGCGAACTTTTTGGACATGAAAAAGGATCATTTACCGGCGCTGATTCTCTCCATAAAGGCAGATTTGAGGTTTCTGACGGAGGAACAATTTTTTTAGATGAAATAGGCGAAATTCCTCTTAAGACTCAGGCTAAAATTTTGAGGGTTCTCCAAGAAAAAGAATTTGAACGTGTAGGCGGCAATAAAACAATCAAGGTTGATATAAGAATAATAGCCGCATCCCAAGATATAGCTGATAAAGTTAAAAAAGGGGAGTTCAGACAGGATTTATATTACAGGCTTAATGTAATAAATTTGAAAATTATTCCTCTTCGCGAAAGAAAAGAAGATATACCTTTGCTTATTAATAAATTTACGGAAGATTTTTCTAAAGAAATGGGGAAAAATATTAAAGGTGTAAATGAAAGAGTTTTAAACATCTTGTTAGATTATAATTATCCGGGAAATATAAGGGAACTTAAAAATATAATTGAATTTATGGTAGCAGTTTCTGCAAATAACGATATTATTAATGAAAATATTTTGCCTGCTTATTTAAATGACTTAAAATATAAAAATAATTTATCTAATAATAAAAATAATAGAAACGAAGAACATAGTGATAATACAATAAACAGCGGCGAAGACAAAGAATACTTTATAAAAATTCCGTTTAATATGCATCTTGAAGACGCAGAAAATTTGATTATATTAAAAACTCTTCTAAAGAATTCTAACGATAAGGTAAAAACCTCAAAAGTATTAAATATAGGACTTAAAACATTATATAGAAAATTAGAAACTATTAAAAGTTTAAAATCTTAATCATTCTTTATCTTTATTAAATTTTTTAATTTTTTTAAATATTTTAGCGTCTCATTAGATTTTTTAATTTTTTCGGATAATTTTAAATATTTTTTAGCTTTCCCATAATTTTTCAGCATTAAATAATCCATTCCGGTATGTCTTAATACCGCGCTTGAATTCTTTAGTTTTTTTAATGCGCGTTTAAAATAAGGCAAAGCTTTTTTGTATTCTTTAAGCCTTAAATAAACAAATCCCATACTGTCCATAATATAAGGAGAGTCAGGTTTTATAGACAGCGCTTTTTTGATTAATTTTTTTGCTTTGATTATATTTTTCTTATGAGCTGTAAGATAATATCCCTTAAAATTTAATGCATCGGCACTCATCGGATTAATTTCCAGCACCATGTTCATTGTTTTTATTGATTTTTTGTTATTATGTAAAAAATGATAGTCGGAACCTAATTGATAAAGTAATGCAGTGTTTTTAGGAAAATATTTCAATCCTTTATTTAGAACATTCATGGCTTCTATATACTGTTTGATTTCCATTAATGAAATTGCGGAAAAATAATAAACTTTTAAATTTTTTTCTAATTTTTTATTGTTTATTAGTTCATTAATGATATAGTTAATGTTTGTATTATATTTATGATTTTGCGCTTTATTATTAAGTGCCAAATATATTTCAATTTCCTGAAACCTTGAATCTGCATAATGCTGACCGTATTTAACCATTGAAAGATATTTAATACTTTCGGGATAATTATTTTGAAAATAATAAGAAACCCCGATAAAGAAATATGAATTATTTCTAAGGTTGATTTTTCCGATAGAAATTGAACGCAGCAATCTAAAAAAATATTTTCTGCTTAATTTATAATTTTTAACGGCATAATTTATAAGACCTAATTGATATAATGCAAAATTGCTATGCGGATTATATTTTAAATATTCTTTAAGAATGTTTAATGCTTGCTTTTCTTTTCCGATTACCGTGTAAATTGCGGCTAATTGGAAATAGCTTTCTTTAAAATAAGGATTTAATACAACTACTTTTTTTAAATTTTTTATTGCTTTTGCAGGCTTATTTTCCTCAATATAAATCTTTGATAATTCATAATAAGAGTCTATATTATCCGGATAATATAATTTAAGCAGATTTAAATAATATGAAGCTGAAGCATATTTTTTTTGAAATTTATAAATACCTGCGATTAGCAATAATGCATGTCTATTATACGGCTCCTTTTTTAAAATAAAATTTAAAATATTTAAAGATTTTTTAATCTTATTTTCATTTAAATATATTTTAGTTTTTAAAATATAGTAATGAATCTTATTTTCTTTATGGCTGATTTTAATTGTCTTATCAATATAATATTTTGCCTTTTTAAAATTCTTGTTCTTTAAATATAATTTTGCAAGATAATAATATCCGACGGCGCTATTGGATTTTTTTAATATATTTTTAGAGGTTTCTAAAGATTTATTATAATTTCCGTAATTTTCATAAATAAAGCCATTAATTATTTTTTGGATATCCGGTGATCTGAATGCATACGAAGATGATGCGGAAGTTAATAAAAAAAATACCGATAATGTGTTAATAAATAATGTTAATATAAAAAATGACCTTAAAAATTGCGTTATTATTGATTCTGTGCTTATACCGCAGTTTTTACAATTTTTACAAGATGGATAAAAAACTCTGTATTCCCTTTTTTCCCTTTTATGCACGATTTTTTGACTCCCAAACTTATAAGATTTATTGTTTTTGAAAATTCTATTATATCAGATATTATATTTTCATAAATCTTTTCATCTTTAATGATGCCTTTTTTTAGGAATTTTTTGCTGCCTGTTTCAAATTGCGGTTTTATTAAGGCAAGTATTAAACCGTCATCTTTTAAAAATTTTACCGCATACGGAAGCACTTTTTTTAACGGTATGAAAGATGCGTCAATCACGCAAATATTAACTTTTTCTTTTATTTTATCAAACTCAAGATCTTTAATATGAGTTTTTTCATAATTTATTACTTTTTCATTATTTCTTAAATTATAATCCAGCTGTCCATAGCCTACATCCACGCAATAGACTAATTCGCATCCTTCTTTTAGCAGACAATCGGTAAATCCGCCTGTAGAAGCTCCGACATCTAAAGCTCTGCAGCCTTTAACGCTTACGTTAAATTCATTCAAAGCATTTTTTAGTTTTATACCGCCTCTTGATACATAAGGATTATCGGATTTAATAATATCAATGTCGCTTTCAATATTTACTAATGTGCCAGGTTTAGAACATATTTTTCCGTTTACCGTGACTTTGCATTCAATTATTAAAGATGATGCTCTGCTTCGAGTTAATGTTTGTCCCGCTATGATTTTTTCAGACAGCAGAATATCTAATCGTAATTTTTTCACTTTATCTTGTCTTCATAAAAATAAAGCAAGTAAAGAAAACTTTAAACCAGTCAATTTACTTATTTTGTTTTATTATATTTTTAATTTAATTTAATTTAATTTAATTTAATTTTTTATTTTATTTTGTATAGTTTTGTAAAGTTTTATATATTTCTCTATTTTACAACAAACAATTATGAAATATTATAAATTGGCAGAATATCTGATATCAATTAATTTTTTTTTGGAAAAGAAAAATTCATTGATCATTATTTTAAAACCCTCTTCCGAAAATCCGGATAAAGAAAGCATTTCTTTTCTGGAACCGTGTTCAATAAAATTATTTCCTAAAGATACTATTTTGTATTTAAAATTTAATACATCATTTGATAAATTATCGGATAAAAGCGTAATAATTTTTGATCCGAATCCTGAAAACTCAACATTTTCTTCAACAGTCATTATTTTTTTTGCATATTTTATTTTATTTATAAGGTTTTCCGATATAGGCGAAACGAATCTGGCATTAATAAGACCTATGGATTTCATACCGCTGCCGTTTTTATTATCCGTGTTAATTTCATTTAATATTTTTTCAAGCATAGCTGTTTGTATGCCTATGCTTACAATAATGTATTCAAAATTATCAATTAAAGTTTCAAATTCACCCTCCTTAATTATAGCTATATTGTCAGGATCAGGCATTTCAAAATAGGGTATTTCGCTTTTAGGGTATCTTATCGCAACGGGTTTATTATAAGAAATGGAGCTTTTAACCATTCTTATCAGTTCATCTGCATCTTTAGGACACATTATAACTAAATTAGGAATATAACCTAAGAAAGATAAGTCAAATATTCCCTGGTGAGTAACGCCGTCTTCTCCTGCAATGCCGGCTCTGTCTATGCAAAAAACTACTGGTAAATTTTGCAGACATACATCGTGGATTATCTGATCAAGCGATCTTTGAAGAAATGTTGAATAAATAAAGAAAAAAGGTTTAAGTCCGTTTGCAGCAGCTCCTGCTGAAAATGTAACCGCATGTTCTTCCTGTATTCCGACATCAAAAAATCTCTCGGGAAATAATTTGGCAAAATTGGAAAGACCTGTGCCCTCAGTCATAGCGGCGGTTATTGCGATAATATTTTTATTATTTTTAGCTAATTTAATCAGAAAATTGCTTGCGGTTTCCCCTAATGTAATATTGCCGGTTTTCTTAAGCATTATACCGGTGTTTTCATCAAAAGCTGAAATACCGTGAAATAATGACGGGTTCTTTTCCGACGGTTTATAGCCCTTGCCCTTTTGAGTAATTATATGCAGTAAAATAGGTTTTTTTATTTTTTTAATGTTTTCAAACGTATCTGTTAAATATTCAATATTATGTCCATCTATAGGTCCTATATAAGTAAAACCTAGTTCTTCAAATATTATGCCTGGACCTATCATATTTTTAAATAGTTCTTCAATTTTAGAAGCTAATTTTGCAAATTGTAAACCAAGTAAAGGTATAGATTTTAAAAATTTTTCAGTTTCATTTCTTAATTTTATATAAATTTCACCGGTTAGAATTTTATTTAGATAATTTGAAAAAGCCCCTACACTTTTTGATATTGACATTTCGTTATCGTTAAGAATTACAATAATGTCTTTTTTCATTGCTCCTGCGTGATTTAGACCTTCTAATGCCAGCCCGTTAGAAATAGAAGCGTCTCCTATTACGGCAATAATTCTTCCGTCATTATTAAGATTGAGATTTTTTTTTGTTATATCATCTGCAACAGCCATTCCTAATGCTGCAGATATAGAAGTTCCTGCATGTCCGGTTCCAAAAAAATCATACTTGCTTTCGTTTATAGACGGAAAACCTGATAATCCTCCTAATTTTCTAATTGAATTAAATTTATCGCGTCTTCCCGTAAGAAGCTTGTATGCATAAGATTGATGCCCTACATCCCAGATAATTTTGTCGTTTTTATCTATATCAAATGATTTTAACATTGAAATAGTCAATTCAACTACGCCTAAACTTGAAGCAAGATGTCCCCCGTTTTTTGAGCATACCGAAATAATTTCTTTGCGGAGTTCTGTTGCTAATAAATTAAGCTCTTCAAGGTTGATTTTTTTTATATCTTTAACATTATTTATATTGTCTAGTATCATTATTTTATTTTTATAACCATGCTGGGTTTATTGTTATATATTTGTTATTTATATATATAATATTTATATATATTATTATTATTTATATATTTACGAAAATTTTTAATTTATTCTTTTTGTCAAATAATATGAAAAATCTTTTAGCATATTAAAATTTATATTTGTTTCATCAAGGTATGATAGACCATTTTCGGTATATTCTTTTATTAATTTTTTAGTTTTATCCGCTCCGAGTATTGATGCAATATTGGATTTTTTATTATTTTCGTCGATGCCGGCTGTTTTTCCTGTAATTTGACTGTTTCCGGTGATATCTAACAAATCGTCTAATGCTTGAAAAGCAAGTCCTATATAAGTCCCGTAATTTTTTAAAGAAGCTGTCAGGCTGTCGTCTGCCCCTCCGAGAATTCCGCCCATAGCGCAGGCAGCTTTAATCAGAGCAGCTGTTTTTTTATCATGTATTTCCGTCAGGTTTTCATTGCAGATAGACAGTCCTGAATTTATTATATCAAGAAATTGTCCCCCGACTAAGCCCCCCGCACCTGATAAAAAAGATAATTCTTGAATTATTTTTAATATAATATCGCATTTAAAATGTTTTATATATTCGCTATCTGAAATCATTATAAAAGCTTCTGAAAGCAAAGCATCTCCTGCAAGAATTGCGGCGGCCTCCCCGAAAACTATGTGATTTGTAGGTTTTCCTCTTCTTAAATTATCGTTGTCCATAGCTGGTAAATCATCATGTATTAAGGAATATGAGTGGATAAGTTCAATAGAGCATGCAAACGGAAGTAATTGCGATTTATTTTTAAATCCGAGACATTCTGCCGTTATAAGCAAAAAAATAGGGCGAATTCTTTTACCTCCGAGAGATACGGTATAATACATCGCATCTTTTATTGAAAAATTTTTATTAATTTTAGATATTTCGTTTGAAATATTTTTTTTTAAAAAATTGTCTTCATTATAATAATTATAATTTTTTTGAAAATACTCATATAAAAAATTATTTATAATGTTTTTATTTTCTTCTATGTAATTTTCTATTAAAAACATAATAAAATTAGATATTAAAATGGAGGTTCATCAAATATATTATCATTATTATTATTTATCTCGTCACTGCCGATTGCATTTTCGGCATTTTTAGGAGTTTCAATATTTATAGTATCTATATTGTCTAAAGGTTTTATTTTTAACTTGCCGTTTTTATCAGACGTTAATTCTTCAACTTTTTTTTCGGCTGCGTCTAATTTATCAATGCAATATTTAGAATACACAACTCCTTCTTCATAAATTTTAAGAGATTCTTCAAGACCTAGGTCTCCTTTTTCAAGATTAGCAACATTTTCTTCGAGCTTTTTTAAAGCTTCTTCAAAGCTCAATTTATTTAAATCTTTAATATTTATAGTCATATTTATTTATTGTTATTTACTTATATTTACTTATATTTACTTATATTTACTTATATTTACTTATATTTACTTATATTTACTTATTATACTTTTACTCTATCTATAATATCTATTATAATTTATTATTTCATAAATTAAAAGCGTCAAATTACATTTTAATCCTGCGTGAAAATATGTTTTAGATATTTTAACGCCAAATAGCACTGGATTCACGCTTTCGCTTGGATGATGCCTGAAGTGAGGAAATTTAAATCTGTGCTAAGTTATTCCCGCAAAAAGCGGGAATCCAAAAGTAATTATTTACTATTACAGGATTAAGGAAATTTTAATTTGTTTTATTAATAAATTGTGTTATTGTAATATTGTGCGATGTTATTTTGAAATATTAAATAGTGTATAATAAAATAAAAAAAATTAAAAAATAATTTATTGCATAAAATTTTATATGTAATATAATGTATAAAAATAGTATAAATAATAATTAAATAAATAATAAATAAATTAAAAAATAATAATAATAAATAAAAAGCTTAATTTTATTTTGATAAATCTTCAAAATATGTTATATAATATGCCTTCGATAAATTAAAATAAATAAATAAATAATTTAATATTATATATTAAGTTTGGAGGATTTTATGATGGGACCATTAAATTTATTAAATTTGTTTTATGTTTTCATATTATTTGGAGCTTTAATAATGCTGGTTAATATGATTATTGCTTCTTCCCTAAAGAAGAGAGTTCCCTGAGGTTTTGTAGGAAAATGGCTTGCTATTATGATTGTGTTTATGTTGTTTTTCTTTATAGCGGAAGCAGGAAGTTTCTTGTTTATTTCATATATAACTAACATGGAGCTGGCTTATTTTCTTATTTCTTTAGTTTTATTTTTTGGTTCCATATTTGTAGCCGTTGTTAATAGATTTATATTTCACTTAATTCAAGAATTAGAGGTTCGCAAATAAATATCATGGATGTTAAAGGAAATATAACAAATTTAGAACTCTTTGATGTATTGAAATTTTTGGATATATCAAAAAAAACAGGCGTTTTAAATCTACGCTTTGATGATTTTGCGGCTAAGCTTTTTATAAAAGACGGGTTGCTTAATTTCCTGTCTATTTCAGAAAATTCTATTCTTGAAAAATTTATAATGAAATTTTTAGACATCAGCAAAGAAGATTATTTTCAAATGATAGAAAAATACAGAACTTATTATAAAACCACGGCAGGATTTGATATATATTTTTTTAAATTGGGCGTTATCCCTAAAGATAAAGAAAATGATTTTATTTCTAACTATATACTTGAGACAATTAATTATATCCTATTTTTATCCAACGGCGAATTTTCTTTTGATGAAAAATCTCTTCCAGAAGTTATAAATTTTGCATCTCCGATAAATCTCATCCCTGTTCTTTTAGAAACTAAAAAAAGAAGAGACGAATTGGCCGTGATGTCTAAAATAATACCTTCAAAACAATATGTACCGCATGTTATTACAAATAGAACGGAAAACGCAAGACCGTTAAGCCTTTCTCCTGCAATATGGAATGTTTTATCTCTTATTGACGGGAAAAGAACTGTAAGTCAGATTATTGCGCTTTCCATTGAAAATGATTTTTTTATTATAAAAACTTTATATAATCTTTCGCAAAGCGGATACATTCATCTTGACCCGCCACAAAATCTTAATGTTGCCAATGTTGACATTATAGACTCTATTAAAAAAATATTAAATGAACAATTAGGAAAAAAAGCCGAAAAAATACCCGTTGATTTCAGCCATGTCAAAACAGATAAGCAATCCCTTACTAAACTCGTTAATGAAATAGAAAGATATGTGTATATGTTTATTGACGATAAAAAGGCTGCTAAAATAGATTATCTTCTTAAACAGTTATTAATGGTTTAAATTAATGATTTGGATTAAATGATTTAAAAATAAATAAATAAATAAGAAATAAAAAATAAATAAGATAAAATATAAAATAAAGTTTAATGGATTCTATTGTTTCTGAAAACTTTAAAAATCAATATGTTTGCCCTTTGGTTTTAGGCATATTCGGACATAACATATCGTATTCAGTATCTCCCCTTATCCATAATAAACTTGGAAATATTTTAAAATTAAATCTTTGTTATAAGAAATTTGATGTGAGTCCCGATTGTTTTGCAGAAGCTTTTAACGGTTTTAAATCTCTAAAACTAAACGGCGCTAATATTACAAAACCCTACAAAATAGAGGTCGTAAAATATTTAGATAAATTAAGCAAAGAAGCAGAAATTATAGGAGCGGTAAATACCGTAAAATTAGACAATAATATTTATAAGGGTTATAATACAGACAGTCTCGGTTTTATTAAAAGCGTTAAATATGAATTTAATTTTAATTTAAATAATGCAAAAATTATTATTCTTGGAGCAGGAGGTGCCTCAAAAGCTATTTTATATTCTTTGCTAAAAGAAGGGGCTTCATGTATACATTTGATAAATAGAGATTTAGAAAAGGCTGCGCAATTAGTTGAGACGGCATCTGAATGGAATAAATATATTAACCTGAATATTAAATCATTATCATATTCTAATTTTATATCCGAAACAATTAAAAATATATTTAATGAGTGCGGTTTAATCGTAAATACCGTAACTCCCTCGGAAGAATCTGCCAAAACAATATTATCGCTGCCTTTTAGCGAATTAAACAAGAATTCTTATGCAATAGATATTTCATATAGCCCTCCCGAAACTCCGTTTATGGCAATTATGAGAAAAAATAAAATAAAAACTGCCAATGGTTTTTCAATGCTGCTTTTTCAAGCTATTGAAAGTTTTTATATATGGACAGACAAAAAACCTGATTTTAATTTTGTCTTAAATGCTATACAATTATAAATATATAAATAAAATTTATAAAATTCCGTATTTACCTGCTTGATTTATATTTAATTTATATTATAAAATAGATATTGAAAATTAAATTATTTTTTAGTTTAGATATCTAATAAATAAATAAAGTAAAGCCCCAGCAATTTTACTTTAAAAAGTTAGTTTTAAATCGGCATTATGTTTAGTTTCAGTCAGGTATTTTATTCATCATAATATAATACATTTGGCCTGCGTCGATAAATATTAATAAATATAAAGAAATTCTTTTATATAACAAAATTACAAAATTTAATATTTTTATTATATTATTATGGAATCTCAAAAACTTGGCGAAATTTTAATCAAGCATGGCGCAGCAAAGAAAGATGATGTAAATAGTGCTTTATTGATACAGGAAAAGATAAGAAACGGATTAAAAAAAGGTCAGCAATTACAAGATATTAAGCTGGGAGAAATACTTGTAAAAAATGATATAATCACTGCAAGCCAATTAAAACAGGCACTTGAAGAGCAGGAACTATCAGGCGGCAGCATCGGCAAACAGTTGTCAAAACTTGGGTTTGTTAAAGATTCCGAACTTGTTTCATTTTTATCAAAAGAATTTGGCGCAGCGACTATTAATCTTCTTTCTTCTGAAATACCTTCAGATGTTATCAAACTGATTCCTCCGGACACTGCTTTAAAATATCGCGTTGTTCCATATAAACGCCAAGGCAATACTTTATATCTGGCAGTTTCCGATCCAACAAAAGTGACCGTCCTTGAAGACATTAAGTTTTATACAGGACTTAATGTTGAAGTAGTGCTTGCCTCCGAATCTGAAATAAATCAAGCTTTATCCTCATATTACAATGCTTCTACTATTTTGACGGACCACAAAGATTATATAGATTCTATTTCTATTGAAGATACCAATGAAAAAATTGATATTTCAGAGATGCAAAAATCTTCCTCAGAAAAACCTATTATCCAATTTGTTAATAAGGTTTTAGCTGACGGGATCAGAAGAGGTGCAAGCGACTTACACTTTGAACCTTACGAAAACAATATAAGAGTGAGATTCAGGATAGACGGAAAATTAAATGAAATTATGACGGTTCCTGGACAATTAAAAAATGCGATAAGTTCAAGAATTAAAATTATGTCTCAGATGGACATAGCAGAAAGACGAATGCCTCAGGACGGAAGGATAAAAGTTAAAGTGGAGAATAAAGAAGTAGATATTAGAGTATCATGTCTCCCTATACTGTACGGAGAGAAAATTGTAATGAGAATACTAGATAAATCTTCCCTTCAGCTTGATATGGGTAAATTAGGATTTTCTGAAAATCAATTGAATGATTTTCAGAGCGCTATACATAAACCATACGGCATGATACTTGTCACAGGTCCTACAGGCTCAGGAAAAACAACTACTTTATACAGCGCATTAAGTGATTTAAATACAAAATCAGTAAATATTTCTACAGCGGAAGATCCTGTAGAATATAATATTTACGGTATTAATCAGGTTCAAATTAACGAAGACATAGGTTTAACATTTGCGACAGCGCTGCGTTCTTTTTTAAGGCAGGATCCTGACATAATTATGGTAGGCGAAATAAGGGACCTTGAAACTGCAGAAATTGCTATTAAAGCCGCCTTGACGGGACATTTAGTTCTTTCAACGATTCATACAAATAATGCTGCATCAACTATTTCCCGTTTAATTAATGTCGGAGTGGAATCATTTCTTGTGGCGTCCAGTCTAAATCTTATAATAGCACAAAGACTTATAAGAAAATTATGTAATGAATGCAAAGAACCTTATAAACCTGACAATATACTTCTTAAAGGTTTCGGATTTGAAGACAGCACCGTTTCTCGCAATTTATTTTATAAGCCGAAAGGATGTTCCGCTTGTATGAATACAGGATACAAAGGCAGAATTGCAATATATGAAGTGCTTACCTTAACCGATGACATTAAAGATTTGATTTATAAAAATGCTAATGAATTTGAAATTGAAAATTTAGCTGTTAAAAATCATAAAATGATTACTTTAAGCGAATCGGCAAAAGAGAAATTTACTTCAGGTATAACTTCTCTTGAGGAAATATTGCAATATCTTAAGACAAATAATAATATAATTATATGATGAATACTATTTATCTAATTATAATATATAATATTACAATGATTAGTAAATATAATAATTAATATAAATATTAAAAAATTAATTCATTTTGTTAATTTATTTTTTAATTGAGGACACATAAAATGCCTTCTATAGCTGATTTATTAAAAACTACCGTGGATATGGGAGCATCAGATTTGCATATAGCAGCGGGTTCACCCCCGGTTATTAGACTTAAAGGCTCGCTCGCTCCGCTTAATTTTCCGCCTTTGCCGCCTTCCGATACACAAGGTTTATGCTATAGCGTTATAACGGATGCCCAAAAGAAAAAATTTGAAGAAACTCATGAACTTGATTTTTCATTTTCACAGAAAGGGGTATCCCGTTTCAGAGGCAATCTATATTTTGACAGAGGTTCGGTGGCAGGAGCTTTCAGAGTTATTCCGCATGAGATACCTTCAATAGATGCACTAGGTTTACCTCCTATAATAAAAGAAATTATTAAATCGCCAAGAGGTTTAATATTAGTCACAGGTCCTACAGGTTCAGGCAAAACTACCTCTTTAGCCGCTATGATAGATTCTATAAACGCAATAAGACATGAACATATCATTACTATTGAGGATCCTATAGAATATATTTTTCAGCATAAATCCTGTTTAGTTAATCAGAGAGAAGTAGGTCAGGATTCTTATAGTTTTTTAGAAAGTTTAAGGCATATATTAAGAGAAGATCCCGATGTAGTTCTAATAGGCGAAATACGAGACATGGAAACAATGGAAGCTGCATTAACCATTGCGGAGACCGGACACTTGACGTTTGGAACTCTGCATACCAATTCGGCAGTGCAAACTATTTCAAGAATAATAGATATATTTCCTTCCGATCAGCAATCTCAGGTTAGGTCGTCATTATCATTATCATTAGTAGGAGTCATGTCTCAAACTCTTATTCCTAAAATAGATGACCGCGGCAGGATATTGGCGGCCGAAGTTATGATTCCTAATGCTGCCATAAGGAATCTTATTCGTGAAAATAAAATACATCAAATATATTCTCAGCTCCAATTAGGGCAGGAAAAATACGGCATGCAAACGTTAAACCAGGCACTTGCTTCATTAGTAAATAACAGAATAATAAGTGAAGCAGAAGCATACTCGCGTTCTTCAGATATAGACGAATTAAAACAAAATATAAATTCAGGATTGATTTCTAAAGGCGGTTCTTCAAACAATAATATGTCTTCAAATGCAAATAAAATTGGAACACCGGGAATACAGCAGCAAAACGGCGACTCATTTAATAAAAAAAATGACGGGTTATTTTCAGGAATTGATTTTGATAAATTGTAATACAGTCTCAAAATTGCCGATAAAGATTGCTAAATATACTGCAATGTATTAAGAATATCGGATTAGTGCTTGTGCAGGAATGGAATCAGACGGGTGAAACGGTAAATTTTCTAAAAGTCATTCCTGCGAAAGCGGGAATCTAGTATAAAATTTTAATCGGCAATATTGGGATAGTGATATTTTAATCCTGCGATAGAAAATGTTTTAGATAGTTTAATACTAAGCAATACTGGATTCCCGCTTGCGCGGGAATGACACCCAAAGGGTGAATGTTTAAATCCTCGCTAAGTCATTCCTGCGTAAGCA
>JAJZVN010000103.1 GCA_021845685.1 bacterium | reverse complement strand
TTAATTGTGTTTCCATTAGTTTATTTTTTTTAAAAATTAGATGCTTAATATTTTAATTATAAAAATACAACTTTAATAAACATAAGTCAAGTTATTTTTTCAACTTTAATTTAATGAAATTATTTTAGCTTATATTAAAGTCTTATTTTATGTATTAAAATACAAGTGGTATTGTTTTAAAAATCAGTAAAATATTAAGATTCTATAATTATTTGATTTTTTTGAAAAATAGTTGTATAAAATAAATATAAATATTGTAAAAATTCAATGATATAATTAGGAGGAAGTATGAAGAAATTATTGCTATTTGGACTATTGTTGATTTCGATTATAAGTGCTACCGGTTGTTCTATGATGTCTTCGTTTTCCGAAGATCAGCATTTAAATAGTCAGGAAGTAACAAATTATGAATTCAATATTAAGCAAGCTGAAAAGAAATATAAAATATGCAGTTCTAATCCTACTTACTATAAGAAACATCTAACAAGATGCAACTCGGCAAAATTGGCTTTAAAGGATACTGGCAATTTATAAATAAAATTGAGGTAATAAAATATATATGGTCGAATTAAATGACGAAATCATTGATAATGGAAATGGGGTAATTTCCAAATCAATCTCTCTACCTCACAGTCGTTTTGGAGATAAATTTATTTTTTTAGCATATAAAGCTGAAGTCGTGAGCGAGCCGCAGATTTGGACAGAAACACATATAAGTTCCAGCGGTGGCGGCGGTTATGTTCATCCGGAACATGGCGGCCATGTTTCAGCCCCTACCATCAGCAGCAATATTATCGAAAGACAGCGTTATTTTGTTAAATATAGCAATGGAAATGAATCAGAATTAAGAGATGTTATATCGGCTAGAAAAGGGCATAATATATGGGTTATTTTTGGAGGGTTTCCTGAACAAGACAAATATTTAATAGCTACATATAATCCCGCTACACGTAAATATCTGTTAGAAAATTTAAGATATAAAAAATATTTATACTGGACATATTTGCAGCCGTGGTGGCTTAAACCGTTTTTGCTTATTTTATCCACTACCTATGTCATTCCAGTTATTTTTTTATTTAAAAAAATCAAATGGGAAAATACTGTTAAAGATAATTTAGATTATGCCGTAGATAATTTTATAAAAATTCTTCAAGACAGGAACTAATTATATACAATAAATATGGATATTATAAAACTCGAATCCGTTCAGGACAAAATAATCGACATTAGAGGAGAAAAAGTTATAATTGATAGCGATGTGGCCGCTCTTTACGGCGTTGAAACCAAAAGGATAAATGAGGCGGTCAAAAACAACCAGGATAAATTCCCTGAAGGGTATATATTTAAACTTACGGATTCTGAGAAAAAAGAACTGGTCGAAAATTTCGACCGGTTCAATAAAATTAAGCATTCGAGTGCTGATCTAAAGGCTTTCACCGAAAAAGGCTTATATATGCTTGCCACGATAATAAAAAGCCCTAAGGCGGTACAGACTACCCTTGATATAATAGAAACCTATGCCAGAATAAAGGACCTCTCCAGGAGCATATCAAAGTTGCCGAAAGCAAACGAGACCGAACAGAAAAATATCTTAGAAAAGGCGGCCGAGGTTATAGGCGATATAGTATTTAACGCCGACGACGGCATGGATATAACTGGCAGTGAAACCACGTATGAGGCAAACTTAGGGTTCATTAAAATTAGAAAAACAGTTAAAAAAGGTAAATAAAATTTGCAATATATGCAAAAGATTCTCTTTTTATAATATTTATTTAACTATTCTAAGCCATCTTCTTTTTAAGATTTCCTGCATTTTTTTTAATTCTCCTCTCTTTTTTTAACAGACCATAAGCCAACTCGATATTGTTTTTAGCTATATATATAAGATTCTCGTCGTTATAATTATATATTTCCTTTAACATCATAATTTCTTTTTCTAGTTCGGTATTTTCAGAATATTTTACAAAAATAGGAAGTTTTTTTCGATCCTCATTTTTAATGTCATTAATAAAATAATGAATATCAACATTAAAGAATTCGCAAAGCTTTAGGAGATTTGTTATAGGTATAGCAGACCTGCCAATCTCATAATGATATATTTGTGTATAGCTTAATTCTAAAATATCAGCAATTTCTCCCTGCGACAATTTTAGTTCTTCCCGTTTTGAACGTATTTTATCACCAATAGCCTTTAACAAAGCTGCATTTTCAAATTTCTTCTCTTTAGACTTTTTCTCTTTTGCCATATTAAAACTTTAATATAAGCTAAAAATAATTTCATTAAATTAAAGTTGAAAAAATAACTTGACTTATGTTTATTAAAGTTGTATTTATATAAATAGGCAGTAAAATAAATCAACTAAAATTTAATTTAAAGGAGTCGCAATGGGCTTTAATAATCATATAATCAGAACCTACTGTTATTCTATTAACATACCAATTAAAAGTTTTGCAAAACAAATAGGAATTTCCGGCACGCACTTATTTAATTATATCGACGGCAAAAATAATATCTCACAAGCGGTCGCAGAAAAAATAGAAAAAATAACGAACGGCAAACTTAAAGCAGATGAACTCCTCGCACTTAATAAAAAAAAGAGGAATTGATAATGAAAGCGTGGGAGCATAGATTAACTTCAGTTTCTATATATTCGGCGGTATTTAGCTTTGCCGCTCAATATGATACTGTTGCCACGCTTGAATATTTCAGTATAGGATTCTTTTCAACGCTAATAGGCGCTCATTTTCCGGATTACGATATTTTAATATTCGGACCGGGTTCGTCGCCGGAAGGTTTTATAAATATTAAAGGGCACAGGGGTATCATGCATTATTACAAATTTTATATAGCAATATTTATCCCGCTTGCTATTTTATTATTTGTTAGCAGGTTATATCTTAACTACTTAGGTTTTTTCCCTTTACTGATTTTTTCTGTATCCTGTTTTTTGTTTGGCGTATTTATGCATATTCTTGAAGACGCGCCAACTTCTGCAGGAATACCTGTCAAGAAGTTTAATAAAAAGTTATATAAGTCATATTCATATAAATTAGGAAATTTCGACAGTCTTAGTATCATGTTTTTGGCTATTGCAATAAGTGCAGTTTCTATTATATGCGTCGCATATAACATTTTTATTAAATTTTTATAATTATGAACAAATTTTGCAAATTTAAAATATATTTCGTCGCTGTTTTTGTAGGAATCGTATTTGCCGTCGGAGTTCTTGCTTCCGATTATTACGAATTTTTGCAAAAACCTAAAGGTATCATAAATTATGAATACCAGATTAGCGCAATTATGAACAAAAAAGATAAAAAAAACAAAGTAGTTATTTACAGGCTAAACTTAACTAAATTTTACCTAAAAAAACGTAAAAAAAACTGGCTTAATCTATCGAAAGAAATGCTTCTGCTATATCCGATAGATAAAAGCTTGATTCTTTCAAAAAAAATCGGCGTAATGGCGTATAAAATGGTCAAATACGACAAAAAAATGATTAACGAACTTAAAGTAATTTACGGGAGGTAAAATGCCGAAAAAAATTTATCAATGTTCTGAATGTAAAAATTATTTCAAGGAAGACGAAATTTTAGAATTGTTTCAAACCGACGAGGCTTCAAAGAAGCCTAAAAAGATTTTCGTCTGTAAGTCCTGTTATGACAGAAAAATTAATTTAAAAAATTAGGAGGAATTATGAACAGGCTAATTTTGTTTTATTTAAATCACGATAAATTAATTTCTGTTTTATCGTTATTAGCCGTTAGCATCGGTTTTTATTTTACTTTAACGGCAACTGCGCACGCTTACATTCAACCTATCAATCCTAGTAGTAGTGTCGGCAGTATTAATACCGGCGCTACAGGTATTTTAAATACGGCAGTTACTTGGGTTTGTTACAGACTGGCGCCTGCAACTACCGTACTGGGTATTGTAAAAGGTTTATACGATATAAAATTTCACAGGCCTGAAGCTGCAAGAAAAGCCTTTATAACTGGAGCCGCCGGCGCAGGAATAATGATTGCGCCGACAATTGTAAATGCAATTATAGGAATAGTTAACGGTAACGGTGTTTAATATGCTAAATAGCTATCCTGTTTACGATATTTCAAATAAAGTCTTAAAACTGGGGCTTTCGCTCTATGAATGGCTTTTTGTTTTAGCTATTGCAATAGTAGAGTTTGAAATTTTTCATACCGGTTTTCAAATGCTTTACGATTTGCTTTCATTGGCGATGCTCGTTGTAGCGCTGAAATTTTATAAAATTGGGAAACCCGATCAGTACATAAAAAGCTTAATATTATATTATTTGCGGAGCAAATTATATTTTGTTCCATACAAATTCGAGAAAAAAAATGATAACATCGGCTTTAAATTATAACTTTAAAGATGAAACCGAAGCGGTTTACAACCTTCTAAACTTACTGAATATAGAACAAGATTCGGTAATATCGGTAGACGGCTCACATACTGCTATCTATAAAATTACAGGCTTCGATTATTATCTTAAGACCGATAATTCCCTAAATCGCGTTGCAGAAATCTGCGATTTATTTTTATCTCTTTTACCGGAAGACTTTATTTTGACGTTTATTTATAAAATAAACGATTCTGACGCTGATTTTATTGAAAATTATAGAAAATCAGCAAAGCCTACACGTGATTATACCTTTATAAAAGATAAGAAAATAGAAGATTTAAAGTCAAGAGTTATAAGAAAAGTCGATATTTTTTTATACGCAACTGTAAAATCTTTTGATTTAGACGCAGTATTGCAAACAAGTTGGCTTACAAAAGCAGGTAGTCTTTTTAAAAGACGTCCTAACGCAATAGCAAATCATAATAAATCTATAGAAAAATTAATTAATTTTTCCAGGAATCTTTCATTTTTGTCTTCTAGTTTCGGTATAAAAATTACAAGACTAAAAGATAAGGAAATATTTAATTTTCTTTTTAAAGAACTAAATCCTGAAAGGGATATAGAACCTCCGTCTTATGACGATGAGGATAAAAAATATACTCTCAGGTCGCTTTTATCATATTCGCCGGTTTATGTTTCAAAAAACTCTCTAACCGTCGGAAACAAAAATTACAAATTCATAAATATGCATAAAGCGCCAAAGAGCATTGATACGTTTGGGATAACGCAACTTTTGAATTTTGCCGCTAAGTATTACTTTTTCAAATATACGGTTGCGGTAAGTTTTTTTATCCCGGAACAAGAACGTAAATATAACGATATAAGGACAGACGCTAACGTAAAAAAATCGATGGCCGAATCTACTTTAGGCGATTATGACGACTACAAAGGCTTAACTGAATC
>JAJZVN010000026.1 GCA_021845685.1 bacterium | reverse complement strand
AAAAAAAAATAAAATTTTTTTTATATTTTTTTTTTATTTTTTATGTTTTTTTTTTTTTTTTTTTTTGGTTTGGGGGGGGGGGGGGGGGGGGGGGGATGATGAAAGTCAACCGGATTAATTGATTATAAATGCAATTAAAGATTTATCATAAAGTAAATAAGAAAATAGTAATAAACGTAATATGATGACAAATTAAGAATTAATTTTAATATACAAAATAATAATTACAAATATAAAGAAAATGTTGACAATATTAGTATTTTGAGATAACTTATAAATAAGGATAAATTATAATCAAAAAGTACCCTGATTTACTTCAATAATATGTGGGTTAGATCAAAAATATTAAAAAAAATATTATTACAAAATTGTAGTGAGTGAATCAATTAAATCAATTAATGTATGTGGAGGATAAAATGAAAAATTTTAAGGCTGCATTATTAACGCAAAAATTTATTATGGTCATCGTCTCCGTCATTGCAATAATCGGGATGACTTTTGTCTTGTCGGGTTGCGCTAAAAAATCATCTAAATCGGTTACTTCATCTGCGAATGTTGTTAAAAAACCAACCGCAGAGAGTTTTAACCAAGTGTTGGCAAAAAAGGCTTATGAATCGCTAAATCCTCATCATGTCGGTCCAAAACCAAACGCGGTTGCAGTGGTCGGCGTACCGCAGATAATGGCGCCGGCTCTTTATAAAGAATACATAGTTAACCATAATCCAAAACATTATTATCTTTTAGATGTCAGAGAGCAAGCGGCGTTTAAAAATATGGGTCATATAGCCGGCGCCCACAATATTCCCTTACAGGTGCTTTTTACTCCAAAATATTTAAAAATGCTTCCAAAACATCGGACGATAATATCTATATGCTATGTGGGTCAATGGGAATCAATGGCTGCAGCGCTGTTAAAGGTAATGGGTTATCATGTTATGATATTAAGATTCGGTATGTCTTCATGGAATCCAAAAATAGATTTGCTTCATAGAAATAAAATTGCATTCGGAAACTATCCGCTTGTTCATTTAGCAGGCAATCATGCAGCAACGGCTAAAAAAAATTCAATTAAAAAAGGCAGTAATAGTAAGTCAAAAAAGAAATTGAATAAAATGGGCGCAGGCTGTTTATAATATTAAAAATTTAATAATATTAATGTTTTTTACGTGTGTTTTACTAAAAGTATTTACTAAAGGTACAACTCCTAACCGAATATGAGCATAGAAAAACCCAACGCAAGTGCGTTATAGCTCATTATCTAAATTATAAGTTCGGAGTTGTACCTTAATATTTTAATATAGTAGTTTTAGTCTTTTCTTTTGCGTTTTAAATAAATAATTATTATAGTTATTTATTTTTTATATAATATAATAACAAATAACATTATAGCTGAACCGTAAATGACCCTATTTTAATCATTAAAACTGCTCTTATCCATGAATATTTTTCTTTCACTTTATTAAAAATTTCACCGGCATATATAAATTCGCCTTTTCCAGAAATACTCACGCCCTGCCCTGTTCCAAATTTACCCATAACCTGTTTTGAACCGATTAAAACTTCTATTTGATTTTTAAGTTTTAAATTTTCTTCGGTTTTTTCCAACCCTCCTGCAGGTATTAAAATTATCTCATCGTCAATTAAACCTAAATTTTTGACATATTCTCCCCAAGTTGCGGATAAATGTACGCCGTCGGTACCGCAGGTTCCTAATACTACCATTTCAGTCTTATCTAATGATTCTTTTACAACATTATTAATTTTAGCCATAGTTTTTCTCCTGGTATAATGTTCACTGTAATTATCGTGAACATAATTTGTTAATTTGATTAATTTTGTTAAATTTTGTAAATTTGTAAAATTAAATTAAATCTAACAAGCTTATTTAAAAGCAAGAAAGACGGTTTGTTTTCTCCTTATTTATTGTATTTTAATTAATATATTTTAATTAATATTTATATGATGTTTTAAATATGTTTTAAATAATTTATTTTAGCTATAATTAATTTACTTTATCTTAATTTATTATATTTTAACTAATCTATTATTTATTTTTATTTAATATCCCGATAAAGTTTTTTCAACTCGCTTTTTATATATTATATCTTACTTTTTACTTATATATAATATTTATATACGTGATATTAAAACTTGATGTATTTTATACAATATTTTATATATAATAATTATATATAAAATATCACGAGCGAGTAATACTATCAACGCTATAAATGTGTAATGAATAAAATACCGAACTAAAATTAAAAAAATGTTTTTGAAATAATTTGATAAAATAAAATTATATTATGTTAAATTACTTTATTTTAATATTTATTAATATAAATCCGATTTTTGGCGGTAAGTTTTTGGCTGCTTCTTATATAACTGTCGCAAAGTTAAATCCTTTTTTATCTGTTTTAATCATAATAATTTCTGAGATTATTGTATGTATTTTAATTTTTTATTTTGCCCAATATTTTAGAAAATTTAATTTTTTCAAAAATAGATTGAATAAAATTAATGATAAATGGGTAAAAAAAGGCGCTTATATCGGCTTTTTTGCAGGACAATTATTTATGGGCACTTTATTTATTTCTTTGATTTTAGGATTAGTAGAAAATAGAAAAAATGATGTTTTGTTTTTCTATATACCGTTAATAGTAAGTACTGTTTGTTATACTATGATTTATTATTATTTAAGTTCTCACGGTATAAATTTAATGAAAAATTTGCTATAAGAATTAAAATGATAAAATGCTGATTTCAGAATTTCTAAAATAGAATTTAGAATTTTATCTCTTTCTGAAAATAATAATTAATAAATGATAAAATGCTGACTTCAGAACGGCATTATTAATTTAAAGATAAAACAATGTTGTTTATTATAGACAAAGAAAAAAATAGGATATAATATTATAACATATATAAGCTTCTAATTTCTTTCGGGCAGAGTTTTCCAAGTGACTATCAAAGTGACTGCAGGATATATGATATAATATTATATCATATATAAGCTTCTAATTTCTATTATACGATTTACAAAATAATCCAAATTATAAAAAATATGTTAAGAATAAATACTAATTCCGTAAAATTTAAATTATATTTTCTTTTTATCGTATTAAACCTTATTGTCTTTTTAATAGGGATATTTTTAACGATTCATAGTATATCCATATATAGCGAAAAATTCCTGAAAGAGCGGTTAAAGTGGCAATTAATGAAGGCAACGATAGAGCTTAACAGCGATAGAAAATTTATGCTCAAAAAGGCTAACGATATTGTTGCACATAACTTTAAAACCGCTTTTATCAAAAAGATATTTCCGTCAAAAGAAATATCAAGTATTATTCTGATAAAATTAAAAAACGGGCGGATAATTTTTGTAAAAAAAATAAAGCATAAATATAATAAATATGACAGAAGTATGAATTTAAGCGATAATATAAGATTTTATAAGATTATTCATGCAAAAAATATGCATATATATAGCGGGTTTGGAAGAGATAAATCGGCTAAACTTATTTCATTGAGAGTAATTTATTGGATTATGCATAAAAAATCGGGTTTTATAATTATTCTAAACAAAACAATCACAAGCTATTTTTTAAGAAGTATTCGCATAAAAAACCATATGATTGCTAATTTAGGCGTCTATTATGGAGCCGAGAGGTCGGCAGTTTCTACATTTTTAAATAATAGATATTTAGGTATAGGTCAAAAGGTCACAAAAAAGCAGAATATGGTTTTAAAAAAAGGGGAAAGTGTTTATACATCGGCGATTGCAGGCGGTATTCCGTTTTATATTTACAATAAGCCGATTTTAAACTTTGACGGTAAAATAATAGGAATTTTAGGCGTGGGAATAAAAAAATACAGGTGGTTTTGGTCCGTTACGAAGTTCTATGTTCCGATGCTCTTTTTTATAGGTTTATTAATTTTTGTAACCCTAATTTTTATATTTTATAATAAAAAGTTAACAGACCCGTTTTATAACCTTTTAAAAATTATTACAAAAATAGATCCGAATAACCCTCAAAAGTTAGATTTGATAAATATGTATCAAAACAAAGAAAGTGAATTTTATGGGCTCGCAAAAGCTATTACGGCTTTAAACGACAAGATAATGGAAAGGCAAGAAGAAAATTACCTTATAGTTTCAAGCATAAATGAATTTTCTAAAAACATTTCAACTCAGGACGATATAAATTCATTAACCATTAAACTTATAAATTTAATTGTAGAAAAAATGGGTTATAGTTACTCCTGGTTTGGTGTTTTAGATGAATCTAATAAAGAGGTAAAAATAATAAGCGCCTATAATAACGGTTCTAATTATGCAAAAAATCTTATCCTTAAATATGATAACTCAAAATATTCAGAAAATTTAGTTGCAAGGGCAATAAAATCTAAAAATTACGCTGTAATAAACAATGTTGAAACTGATTTAACCGTTCCTTTATATAAAGAAAGGCTTTTAGAATATAAATTTTTATCCTTGGGAGCATTTCCAATAATTTGCGGCACTGATTTAATTGGTATTTTAGCCGTTTATTCCGCTAAAAATAATGCTTTTGACAGCATTAAAGCAGGAGCAATTCTTAGCTTAACGAATTATGTCGCTTATATATTGACTTATTTAAAAAAATTTACAAGGTCGCTAATCTTGTCAGAAATAGCTGAGAGTATAATGCTTGCTATAATTACAAAGAATAAAAAGGATGTTGAAAATCAGCAAAGCTTACTTACAACCTTTGATGAAAAGGAATTTCTAAATAGCATGGAAGACAATCTGGAAACTGATTTTGTTGAGTTTATAATATATGACAGAGCAAAAAATGAAATAAAAGATGCCATGTTTTCAAATGGGTGGGACAATAATATAGGCGTGAGTTCAATAGACCCGGCTCCTACCGTATTTGTACAAAAAAAAATTGCAAATAACATGCTTGATGCTTATGATTACCAAAATGATGAATTTGCGACGGATATTTTTAAAAATATGATGGTCAGGGATATAATTATTTATGCTTTTGAAGGACCTAAAGATATAAAGTATCTGGCTGTAACAGGCGTTAAAAACAGGAGAAAGATCTTTAGCAGCGGTGATATGGATTTTTTTAAAGATGCAATAAACCTTTTTGTATCGTATAACGAGGTCAATATTCTTTTTGAAAACCTTGAAACATTACTCAACTTATTGGAGAATAGGGAAAATTTGATAAGTAAAATGGTTGCATTCGGGGTTGTTTCCATCGATTTAACTAATAAAACTGTTAACATTTATAACGATTATTTTGCGCAGGTTTTTAATATAGATAAGTTTCTAACCCATATAAGTTTAAATGAGTTTTTTGAAAGCATCAAAGTCCAATTTGAGGATGATACTTTTGCCGATGATATATTTCAGCCATATATAGCGAATATGTATGCAACCGCAATCGAAAGCGTGAAAATCAACCTTAAAAGCGGAATTATATTAAATATGAAGTCTAATCTGTTTTTGACAAAAGACAATAAAGTTATAAGGCTCCTTATATTTGAGAATATTACAGATTCGGAGAATTATATAAAAACTCTTAAAAAGATGAACAATAAGCTTAATTTGTTATATGATCTCGCGAATCAATTGTCCACTGTTTTTACATTAGAATATGCTTTAAAAATATTTGCGCAGGGTTTATATTTAGTAAAAAATGAAAAAGGGGGCGCCATAAGTTCGCTTCATATAAATATATTCGATACCGTAAACAAACAAACCGTAACATCTTTAATGTGCGCAGTAAAAGATGAAGAAATGGATGATAATACTACGCTGCCGGGCAAAATTATCATCAATACGAATAATATTAATTATGACGATTATATTCCTAATTGTAAGCTTATAAAAAATGGTAAAATAGATATAGATATAGTGGTTAACGATTGTGAATTTAAGGGCAGCGATGGCAGTTATACCTGTTTTTCGCTTAAAGTTAGCAATGAAATTGTCGGAACGGTTTCTGTCGACTCAAAAGATAAAGATTTCTTTACGGATGAAATAAACGGTTTTATAAAAGAGATAATAAATATAGCGTCGCCTGTTTTCGCAAAATTAATATTGATTAAAACAAACAAAGAGCTTGCCATTACCGACCCGTTAACAGGGGTTTATAACAGGAGATATATGTATGAGTTTGCTAAGATGGAAATAGCAAGGGCATACAGAAATTCAACCGGTTTTTCTATGGCAATTGTGGACATAGATAAATTTAAAAACATAAACGATAGTTATGGTCATCAAATCGGCGATGATATGTTAGTGAAATTTACCAAAGATTTAAAAAATGTTTTAATGAGGCAGCAGGATATTATTACAAGATACGGCGGGGATGAATTTATTATAATACTCCCGGATACCGGCAAACAAAATGCGATAAATCTTATGGAAAAACTCAGAGGTTATTTCAAAAATAAGGTTTATGTTTTTGAAAATGATATTAATATAAACATTACGATATCTGTCGGTGTTTCATCGGCAGAATATTTGCTTGGACTAAAAGTTATTGATAGCGCTTATGACGCAGAGGCACTTTTAAACGGTATTTTAAGATCTGCTGATGAAAATCTTTACAGGGCAAAAGAATTGGGAAGAGACAGAGTAGTCGGCTAATCAGATATTTTGTTTGAATATAATTGAAATATTTGGTTTTAACCTTTATAATTTCTTCATTTTCAATCATCCCATCCAGCCAAAATTGCTGGCATTCCTTATCTTTTTTAATTTTAATAGCTTTCGGTAATTTTAATTATAATTCGGATTATATACAATTATAATTCTTACTTAATCATTCCATAGAAACTGTCAATGATATTCCAATAACAAGCAATATTAGATGACCGCTTCGCTCTCTGCTTACAGCCTCGTGAACAGAAACTGCGTGCGTTTCTATTTTCGGAACTTTCCTGCTTAGGCGGGAATGACACCCAAAGGGTGAATGTTTAAATCCTCGCTAAGTCATTCCTGCGTAAGCAGGAATCCAGAAAATAAATTTCTATCGCAGGATTAAGGATGATTTGTGTTGTTGCCAGCGTTATAATTTTTTTGCTATAATAAAACCTATTTATTTTATATCAAGTTTAATTTAATATTATAGCTATTTAATATAATATATATAATATAATAGATTTATAAAGAATTTTTCATGGCGCTTATAACAAATATCTATAATTATTATAATAATTATTTTTTTTGTTGTAAGTCATGTTAATTATATATAGTTATAGCTATTATTTAATGCTGTATTAATTTATTTTTTTATTCAGGGTATATATTTTGAAAGCTTTTTTAAATAGAGAAAAAGTATTTATTAAGCTGCGTTTAATATCTTATATAGGTATTGCGATAAACTTTTTTTTAACCGTATTAAAATTTGTTGTAGGAATTACAGGCCAGTCAGAAGCTCTTGTTGCAGACGGATTTAATTCTCTTGCAGATATTTTTGCAGGTCTTGTTGTTTATATATCTTTTAAAATTTCAAAAAAACCGCAGGATAAGGAACATCCTTACGGTCATGCAAAAGCTGAAATGATAGCTACTTTTATAGTAGCAATAATTTTATTCGGTTTTGCATTTTTTGTAGTTATCATGTCGGCGTTAAAATTGTATTACGGTGTATTAGAAAAACCTGAAATTGATACTTTATTTGTAGCGTTAGCAACCATTGTTATAAAAGAGATTCTTTATTTATGGACGTTAAAATGGGGGAACTTGTTAAAATCAACAGGACTTATCGCAACGGCTTATGACCACAAAAGTGATGTGCTGGCATCAGCTGCGGTAGTAGTAGGTATAGTTTTCGCAAGATTAGGCTATACTTTTATGGATCCTATTGCAGGTCTCATAGTTAGTTTATTTATTTTTAGATTAGCTATAAAATTGATTAAAGAATCGGTAGGCAATCTTATGGATGAAAGCCCTACCGGTTCTATTGTAAAAAGGATTAGGAAAGTTATAATAAATGTTAAAGGAGTGGAAGACATAACAGACCTTAAAGTAAGAAAATCAGGTCCGTATATATATGTGGATGTTAATATAGAGGTTGATTCGGCATTAACGGTAAAAATGGCGCATGATATCGCTGAGACGGCTAAAAATGACCTTATTATATCAAATCCTTATATTAATGATGTTATGGTTCATATAAATCCTTATGACAAAAAATAAATATATCGGCAATTTTTTAAAATATAATTTATAAATTAATGTCAATTTATTTGAACTGACGGAATCTATCTAATGGATAAATTTATTTAAAGTGATAAAGATCATATTTTATTTATTAAAATTATTTTAGTATTAAAGTAAGCTGTATATCTATTATTATTTTATTAATTTAAATAATTTAATAAATAAAATAATTTTCTAAAAATAAATAAATAAATAGGTAGATAAATAAATAGATAGATAGATAGATAGATAAATAGATAGATAGATAAAATAATAACATAGCAAAGAGGACATCAAAAATGGATATTTATTTACAAATAAAAAATAGAAAGGGAGAAATATTCAAAATTGTCAATCTTGGCAGAGAAGAGTATTTTTTGTTTTATAAAGAGCATCTTAAAAAAATAATTAAAGAAAGCGACTGCCCTATTTTTTTTAATGATCTTAAAGCAGGGAATCATATGGATTCGAAACAAGTTAAATTGTTAATTAGCGAAATCAAAAATATCGCAAAAAAATTGGATAAAGATCTTGAAAATTATAAAACTTTGATTGAAAAAAGAATTAAAATTGAAAATGATATATTTAATCATTCTTCAATTAAAAACATTATGATAATAGGAAAACAAAGATTAAAAGAAGCGGAAAATGAATTTGATAAAAAAGAATTACGGGAGCAGCTTGAATATATAGATGAAAATATTAAAAAGCTTAAAGAAACAGAAGAATATTTAAATATAGAAAGGGAAAAACTGCAGTTTTTGTTTGATATTGAACTTTTGTTTGATACTTTAATGGAAGCTAAAAATTATTCATCCGGAATTTATCTTAAAACAAGCGGAGCCGATTAAATATATTAAATTAAACATTTTATAAAATTTTATATTGACAAAACATTAAAACTATATTCTAATATAACAAAATGTTATTTTAACACATCAGGTTGACACAAAATATTGAACACTCCCTATTTGACTGCCTTACGATACTTATTATTTTTTTAAATTTTTTTAAATATTTTTTTTTGAAATATTAAATTCTTTTATTTTTTTTCTTAAAGTGTTTCTATTTATGCCTAACAGGTTAGAAGCTTTTATTTGATTATATTTAGATAGAATAAGAATTTCTTCTATAACTATTTTTTCTGTCGTGCCTATTATTGTTTTATAAACATCCGTCAAATTTGTATCTTTAATTTTTTCAAGATAATTTTTTATCCTTTGCCTTATTATATCTTCAAATGGAGTTGAATCAGTATTTTTTTTGTCCGAAAATTTTAAATTGTTTATGTTTTCAGGGCTAATTATATCATAGAAGTCTTCGGGTGTGAGTGTTGAATGATAAGACATAATCATTGTTCTTCTGATGGCATTTTCCAGCTCCCTAATATTACCGGGAAAATTATAAGATTGCAAAAAAAGTAGAGCTTCCTCATTTAATTGTTTACCTGAAATACCTAATTCTTTAGCAAACTTTTCTATAAAGAAACTTGCAAGGATAGGGATATCCGATTTTCTATCCCTTAAAGGAGGAAGAGTGATTTCTATAACATTAAGCCTATAATAAAGATCTTCCCTAAATTTAGATTCTCTTATCATTGATTTTAAATTTCTGTTAGTTGCCGCAATAATTCTTACATCTATTTTAATCGGTTTATTAGTTGAGCCTATAGGCTCAACTTCTTTTTCCTGGATAACCCTTAGTAATTTTGCCTGCAGATCAAGGGGCATATCGCCGATTTCATCTAGAAAAATTGTGCCGCCGTTTGCCTGCAGAAACTTCCCTTCTTTTCTTTCATTTGCACCTGTAAAAGACCCTTTTTCATGGCCAAAAAGCTCCGATTCAAGCAAATCAAAAGGGACGGAAGGAGTATTTACGACAATGAACGGCTTTTTGCTGCGCAAACTATTTAAGTGTATTGCTCGTGCGACTAATTCTTTACCTGTCCCTGATTCCCCAAGAATTAAAACAGTCAAGCTATTATGTGATAACTTACCTATAGTTTTAAATATCTCTTGCATTACTTTAGATTTTCCAACCAATAAAGAATCAAGAATATCAATGTTTTTTGCAGTGGCATTGTCTTTAGGCAACGCATCTATTTCATCTTTCTGTATTTTTTTAATAATGCCTACTATTTCATCAACATCAAATGGCTTAGTTATATAATCATAAGCGCCTTTTTTCATAGCATCAATAGCATTTATCATGGTATTTTGGGCGGTCATTATAATGATATTTGGCGGATTTGCAAGTTCTCTTGAATAAGACAGTATTTCCATGCCGTTAATTTTAGGTATTCTTATATCAAGAAAAATGGTAAAATAATTGTGTTCGTTTATAAGCTGAAGCGCAAGTTGTCCTTCCGATGCGGTATCAATGATAAATTCATTTTCTAATAATTTTTTTAATACAAAAACTATGCTCTCTTCATCATCTACAATTAAAATTCTTTTTTCTTTTTTAGTCATATAAATAAATTAAAATAAATTAACAAATTACTAATTATTAGTATTAATTAGTATTAATACTAATTAAATAAAGTATATATTAACGTTTTCGAAAGCTTTAATTTCGGTAGTTTCTTCAGGTATAGAGATAATAGAATTAACGTGTCCGAAAGAGCTAATCATTGCAGGACCTATTTTTTTATATACTTCAGAATATAAGCATCCATTCTTAAGAAATGTTCTTGCAGGTAAAAATTCTCTTCTTTTATGTTTTTTATTGAAATCTGAACTTATTTTTGATACTGCTCTTGAGGTAAAAAAATTATAAGGATTATTAAAATTTAATTGTTTTTCTATAAAAGGTTTTATAAAAATAATTAAACATACAAAAAATGCTACAGGATTTCCTGGAACCATAAAAATAGGGGTTTTATCTATAAGACCAAAAGAAAATGGTTTCGCAGGTTTTATAGCAACCTGTCTGAATTTAATTTTTAAACCTATTTCCATTAAAGCCTTTTCTGTAAAATCTTTTTCCCCAAATGAAGCTCCAGCCGATGTAATTATAATTTTGCTTTCAATGAGCGCAGATTCTATCTCCTTTTTTATTACGGATAGTTTATCTTTGCATATTACATTTTTTAATATGCGGCATCCATTATTTGACATAAACGATTCTGCGAGTATTCCATTTGAATTAATCACTTTACCGTATTTATATTTTTGATTTAAAGATATAATTTCATTGCCCGTTGAAATTATAGATACGGGAATATTGTCGTACGCTCTAATTTGTTTTACATTGCAGGCTGCAAGCAATGCCGCCTGTGTATATGAAAGTTTCGTATTTTTAGGAATAATAATGTCGCCTCTTTTTATATCTTCGCCTTTTAATCTGACGTTTAAACCATTTTTTACAGATGAGTCTAAAAATAGAAAATCATTTTCTATTTTTGATTTTTCCACAGGAAGTACGGCATTAAAATTAGCAGGCATATACCCGCCCGTCATTATTTTAACTGTTTGACCTGTATCAATTTTATGTTTATTTAAACTTCCAGCATATATGGTATTTTTATTTATTTTTAATTTTATTACATGTTCTGAATTTGCTTGCTTAATAAAATCCGAGTTTAATGCAAATCCGTCCATAGCGGAATTATTTTCAGAGGGGAAATCTATTTTTGATTTGATATCTGATGCGCAAACTCTATTGATACTGTCTAAAGATGTAATTAGAGACGTATTAATTTTAATTTTAGTCGATAATATGATATTTAAAGCATCGTCAAAATTAATCATAAATTTATTTATAATTTATTTATATATTTTTATATTTAGTTTATTTTTAAAACTTGGCCTGGATAAATTGAATTTTGGTTTTTTAGATCATTATAAGCCATTATAGATTTTACCGATGAATGATATTTAGCCGCTATTGCATACAAGGAGTCCCCAAATTTTACCTTATATTCAATAAGCGTTTTATCAATATTTTTATTGTTAGAAGCGGAAGTGCTTGAGCTATTGCTATAATTACCCGTAAGATATATTTTTTCTCCTACGCGAATATTTGAACTATTATTAATATTATTTATATTTTTAATTGTTTGCAGCGAAATATTGTAAGTATTTGCAATGCTCCATAATGTCATACCCGGTTTGACCGTTATATATTTTTTTTGCAAATTTACTGGTTTTACAAAATTATTATTGCCATTACCGGGAATAAGCAATTTCTCGCCTACATTAATTAAAGAATAGGAACTTAAATGATTAGCTTCTTCCAGAGTATTTAGCGGAACTCCGTATTTTAAAGCGATAGAATCTAAAGTATTTCCCGGCTGTACGGTGTAATAAAAACTTGAATGGTTTGAGCCGTAATTATTATTGCCATTACCGGGAATAAGCAATTTCTCGCCTACATTAATTAAAGAATAGGAACTTAAATGATTAGCTTCTTCCAGAGTATTTAGCGGAACTCCGTATTTTAAAGCGATAGAATCTAAAGTATTTCCCGGCTGTACAGTATAATACCACCCTTGCCCTTGCGGTTTATTATAAGATACGCTGATTATTTTAGGAGTTTTTGGTATATATTGTTTTATATCTTTAAAATTATTTACAAAAACTTTTAATTTATCGGCAGGTATGTTTAATAAGAAATTAGGGTCATTCGGAGGCGTAGATCCTCTTAATATGTCAGGATTTAACTTCCATAAACTATTTTCCGGTATCTCAGCGCATTTTGCAAGGGCGTATAAGCTAACTGAAAAAGGCACTTTGACCTGCGCAAATTTTATAGGTTTTCTATATTTTAAATTTTTAAATCCGAAATTCTGAGGATCTTTTGCAATTATTGCTGCAGCAATAATTTTTGGAACATATCTTCTTGTTTGTCCTGGCAAAAGATAAGGTTTATTTTGAGAGATTGTCCAGAAATTACCGCCTGGATACAGAGACAGTGCTCTTTCAATCGTCATCTGACCTGAATTATATGCTGCTGCCGCTAAATACCATGATCCAAATGTATTAAATAAATTTTTTAAATATTTTCCTGCCGCATAAGTTGACTCTATAGGATTTCTTCTTTCGTCAACCCACCAGTTAATTGTTAAACCAAATATTCTTGCCGTTGAAGGAATAAATTGCCACATGCCGCTTGCGCCTGCGTAAGAATAAGCCGTTGGAGAAAAACCGCTTTCCACCATTGCAAGGTATGCAAGGTCATTTGGCAGACCAAGTTTTTTGAATACCGATTTTATCATAGGAATATATCTTTCGGATCTTTCAAGCATTGTTTTAAAAACGTTTCTACCCGTATTTTGATAAAAGTGAATATAATGTATAATTTCTTTATTGATAATCATAGGGAAAATACGAGAAGTATTGGTAGAAATTTTATTATTGTTACTTAAAAGACCTGAATTGTTCAGCACTGTATTTTTAATTTTATGAGCATTAATTTTCCGGTAATTAATTTTTTTATGTATTTTCTTATGTATCTTATGTATATTGTTTGCTTTTATTTTAGCGCTTTTTTTAATATTATTATATGCGATTTTTAGTTTATCCGGCGTAACCGTAAGCAGAATAGAATTTTTTTTGTGTTTTGATTTGCTATGTTTCGCAGAAGTTATTTTAGAAACGTTGTCAAAATTAATCTGAATTATAGGAGATGCAGCAGCTTGAATCTTTGCCGCCGCACCGTATGAATTATTAGAAGCAATGGAAAGATAAGAAAGAATAGCTAAAGTAAATATCAACAATAAAGCATTTGATGTAAATACTTTTAATAATATATCATTTAATCTTAAATTCATAGAAAAATCTCCTGATAATTTCCATAATTTCCATTAAAAAAATTTATTAATTTATTAATTAAATTAATAAATGCCCAAATATTCTATATTATATCTATATTATAATAGATTAATCTACGGCAAATATTTTTTATTTATACATTTACATAAATATAGATTATAAATTATATAGCAATAATATAAAAAAAGTCAAATTTTAATTATATTTAATTATTATGATTCGGCAATTTTGGGCTCATGTTAATTCTTGACAATTTAAGAAAAATTTGATTTAGTAATATTTACATATTATATATTATTATAATTTTTTATAATTTTCTAAATTAATTTAAATAAAAATCAGTATATTAATATTATTATTTAATATTATAAATTATAAATTTAAATCGCCGTTAGAAATTATTAAAACTGATTCAACATATGATAAATACCTGATTCCGGCTTTCGCGGAAATGACGCTGAATAGGTTAAAATTTAAACATTCACAAAGTCGTTCTTGCGCAGACAGGGAAGTTCCGAAGTATAAACCACGCCGTTTATGTTCACGAGACTATAAACCGGAGCGAAGCAGTTATCAGGAAAAAGAAATTTCTAACAGTTATTCAAGGTATAAATACAATCTATATTTATAGTACTATGATTATAGTACTATGCAAATCCTATGTAAGTCTATAAATAAATTAATATTAATATACATAGTAATCTATATAAATATAATAATACTACTACAATTAAATAAATTAATAAATTAATTAAAAAACAAGGGGTTGAAAGATGCAGAAAAAGTATTTGTTGGCACCAGGACCTACGCCAGTTCCTGAGCGCGCACTGGCGGAAATGGCGCTTCCTATTATTCATCACAGAGCACCCGAATATTCAGTTGTATTGCAAGAAGTGAGAGATAATTTAAAGTACTTATTTCAAACAAAAAATGAAGTTTTAATTTTTACTTCAAGCGGCACTGGAGCTATGGAAGGCTGCGTTTCAAATTTACTTTCTAAAGGAGATCGCGCCGTAGCTGTAAGAGGCGGAAAATTTGGCGAAAGATGGTTTGATATTTGCAAAGCATACTCTGTTAATGTTCAGGCAATTGATGTAGAATGGGGACATGCTGTTTCTCCTAAGGCAATAGAAGATGCTTTAAATAAAGATCCTGAAATTAAAGCCGTATATATCCAGGCATCTGAAACATCAACGGGAGTTTATCACCCCGTTAAAGAAATAGCCGAAATAGTTAAAAAAAGAGCTAATACAATACTTATCGTAGATGCCATAACGGCTCTCGGGGTAGTAAATATTCCTCAAGACGAATGGGGCATAGATGTCGTAGTCACAGGATCGCAAAAGGCTCTTATGCTTCCTCCGGGACTTGCTTTTGCTTCATTAAATGAAAAAGCATGGTCTTTTGTAGAGAAGTCAGATTTGCCGAAATATTATTTTAATTTCAAGAAAGAAAAAAAATCATTGGAAAAAAATCAAAACGCATATACTCCTAATGTTCAGCTTATTGTAGGATTGCGTGAAATTTTAAAAGAAATTAAAGAAGAAGGGCTTGAGCATGTTTTTAAAAGACACGCAAATTTAGCTAACGCTACAAGAAAGGCGGTTCAGGCATTAGGTCTTAAATTATATCCTGTAGATGAGCCGTCTAATGCGCTTACGGCTGCTTGGGCGCCTGAAGGTATAGATGCCGGAAAGATTACTAAATTAATCAGAGAGAAATATGGTATTACTATAGCAGGCGGACAGGATGCGGTAAAAGGCAAAATATTCAGGATTGCTCATTTAGGGTACGCAGGTTGTTTTGACGTAATAACTGCTATTTCTGCTTTAGAAGCCGTACTAAAAGAGCTTGGTTATAAATTTGAAACAGGCGCCGGATTGAAAGCGGCTCAGGAAGCTCTTTTCGGCAGCTAAGGCAGCTAAAATTAAATCAGTGTTCAAATTTATTTCGCCAAATATATCATCTACTAAATACTAAGTTATACTAAAAATATATTATATAATGGGGGAGACCGTTAAGATGCTTAAAGTTCTTGTAAGTGATAAATTATCGAAAGAAGGTATTGATATATTATCTAAAACAGGTAAAATTCAGGTTGACGTCAAAGTCGGCTTAAAACCCGAAGAACTTAAATTGATAATACATGAATATCACGGGATAGTTATCAGAAGCGCAACAAAACTTACAAAAGATATAATTGAAGCGGCTAAAAACCTAAAAGTTATAGGCAGAGCAGGAAGCGGACTAGATAATGTAGATAAAGCTGCCGCAACCGCTGCAGGAATTGTTGTGATGAATACCCCCGGAGGCAATACAGTTACCACGGCGGAACTTACTTTTGGAATGCTTCTTGCAATGTCAAGACATATCCCCCAGTCTTTTTTATCTATTAAGGAAGGCAAATGGGAAAAAAGTAAATTTCAGGGCACTGAAGTATATGACAAGACATTAGGCATAATCGGTTTAGGCAATATCGGACAAGCATTAAATAAAAGAGCAAAATGTTTTGGAATGAACGTTATAGGATACGACCCCTTCCTTTCAAAAGAAAAAGCTCAAGAACTTGAGATTAGCTATGTAAATTTAGACGAAATTTATGCAAAGTCAGATTATATAAGCGTGCATACCCCGCTTTCCAAGGAAACAAAAGGTATGATAAATAAAGAAACCATTGCAAAAATGAAAGACGGCGTGAGATTATTAAATATTGCAAGAGGCGGTATAATAAACGAGGCTGATCTTTATGAAGCATTAAAGTCTAAAAAAGTTGCATCATGCGCATTAGATGTTTTTGAAGTTGAACCTCCGGTCAATAATCCCCTTTTAACTTTAGACAATTTAATTGTCACTCCGCATTTAGGGGCATCTACCGAGGAAGCTCAGATAAATGTTGCGGTGGCTGTTTGTAATCAGATAGTTGATTATTTGCTTAACGGAACTATAAAAAATGCCGTCAATGTACCTTCTGTTACAAAAGAAGAGCTTGAAGTAGTTGGTCCTTATCTGACTTTAGGAGAAAAATTAGGCAAACTTGCGGGAAATTTAGTTGCAGGAGCCATTAAATCTATTAAAATAGATTATAACGGACTTGTAGCTAATCATAATATATCTGCTATCACTCCAAATGCGATAAAAGGTCTGCTTTATCCATTGCTTGGCGAAGAGATTAATTACATAAATGCTAATGAAACGGCAAAAAAACGCGGCATCTCGGTTGTTGAAGCCAAATCGGATTCTAATTTTGATTACGCCAGCACAATTACTCTTTCAGTTGCAACCGATAAAGAAACTTTTGTTATTACGGGAGCGATATTCGGCAAAAAAAATCCATGGATAGTTAAAATTAACAATTATGCAATTGAAGCCATCCCTGAAGGTCATATGCTTGCGATATTTAATCTTGATAAGCCGGGCGTAATAGCTTCTATCGGAAAAATTTTAGGAAAAAACAATATAAATATAGCAAGAATGCATCTCGGCAGAGATAAAGAACAAGCTATTTCTATATTGCAGCTTGATTCAAAAGCGGATAATAATGTTATAAATGAACTTTTAGCCGAACCTAATATTATACGCGCGCAATATCTTGAATTATAATTTATAATTATAGTGAATAAAAAAAATATAAAATTGGGAACCCAGCCACCGGCAGGAACTAGAGATTTTTTGCCTTCTGAAGCAGCAATAATTACTGAAACAGGTAAAGTATTGCTTAGCGAATTTTCTAAGTGGGGTTATAAAAGAATTATCACTCCGAGTATTGAATATATAGATACTTTGAGGATAAATTCCGATGTTAATAATTTATTTAAAGTTGTTGACGTAGGTTCAGGAGAGCTTTTGTCTTTTAGAAGCGATTTTACGCTGCAAATTGGACGATTGAGTTCCACTATAATAAATTCTAATGCCCTGCCTTTTAAATTTTCTTACTGCGGTCCCGTATTGCGAAATATAGATGTAGTAAGCGGAAAACATAGAGAAATTTGGCAAGCAGGCGTTGAGATGATAGGGCCTGATTCGCCCGAGAGCGATGCAGAGCTTATCGTTATGGCAATAGAATCTTTAAAAAAATTAAAAATTAAAGATTTTAACGTTGACATAGGCAATGTTGAATTTTTTAGAGGAATTATTTCGGATCTTGATGAAAATATAAGCAAAAAAATTGAATACTGCGTTACAAGAAAAGATGTTTCTTCATTAATTAATATTCTTGAAAATGTCAATTTGAGCGATAGAAAAAAAGATATTATTAAAGAGCTGCCTTTTATGTTCGGGGAAGAAGATATTATTAAAAAAGCATGGGATATGGTTGACAATAACAGATCCAAAAGAGCGATAGAAAATATAGAAAGGATAATATCTTATATTAAAACATATCAATTAGACGACTATATAACTATTGACCTTGGCGAAGTTCGCAGATTGCATTATTATACGGGAACAATTTTTGAATGTTATGCGCCTGGCAGCGGGTATGAACTGATAGGCGGAGGAAGGTATAACAATTTATTAGAATCCTTCGGGCAAAATTATGCAGGCGCTGGATTTGCCATTAATTTAGACATAATTTCGGAATTTGTCGGCAGAAATAAAATAACCGTAAAATCAGATGATTTTTTAATAGCCAATAAAACGGCAGATCGTATAATTTCCGTTGAATTAAATAAATTCTTAAAAAATGCAGGATTTAAGTCGGAAATTAATTTTATGGATTATGGTTATTTGGAACATATAGAATATATGAAGCAAAATTATATTAATAACTTAGTTTATATATATAACGACAAAAATAATGCCGAAAAAGAAAAACTTATTATTTCTTATCAGAATATTAAAGATGAAAATAAAATCAATTTTTATTCTCTAAAAGAATTCAAAGAATATATTATAAACATTAAAAAAGTCTAGATTCAATATTAAAATTAATTATTGATATTAAACATTAAATATTAAATTATGAGAAAAAAAAATATTATAGTAGTAGGTCTTCAATGGGGTGACGAAGGAAAAGGGAAAATTGTAGATCTTTTATCTAAAAATGTTGATATAATTGCGAGGTATCAAGGCGGCAACAATGCAGGACATACGGTGGTTACAGGCGATATAAGTTTAGTCTTCAGACTTGTTCCTTCAGGTATACTTAATGAAGATAAAATTTGTATTCTCGGTAATGGCGTAGTGGTAGATCCTGTTGTCTTATTTGAAGAATTAGAAGCATTGCAAAAAATAAACATAAGGATTAGAGAAAGATTTTATATTTCCCATAAATGCCATATTATTATGCCGTATCATAAAAGATTGGATATAGCGCGTGAAAGATTAAGAGGCACAGGAATGATTGGCACTACGGGAAGAGGCATAGGTCCCGCCTATGAAGACAAAGTGGCAAGAATTGGAATCAGGGCTATTGATCTTACAAAAAAAGACGTGCTGTATGATAAAATTATCATGAGTCTTAAGGAAAAAAATTATTTATTTGAAAATGTATTGGGAGAAAATATATTTAATCCGGACGAATTAATTAACGAATATTTTGATTATGGCAATAAACTTAAGGATTATTTAATAGATTCTTCCGAATTTATAAATCAAAGCATAGAAGCAGGTAAAAATATTATGCTTGAAGGAGCACAGGGGACATTTTTAGATGTGGACCACGGCACGTATCCCTATGTTACTTCTTCAAATACTGTTGCAGGCGGTTCAATGTCAGGAATCGGAATAGGACCTACAAAAATTGATGAGGTAATAGGTATTACTAAAGCTTACACTACAAGAGTCGGCGAAGGCTATTTTCCTACGGAATTAAATGAAGGACTCGGTGATGCAATAAGAGATAAAGGCGAGGAATTCGGTTCTGTTACTGGAAGACCTAGAAGATGCGGCTGGTTTGATGCTAATTTGATAAAAACGGCAAAATATCTTAATGGTATTACAGGCATGGTTGTTACTAAACTTGATGTTTTGTCAGGTTTAAAAAAAATTAATATTTGCACTGGTTATCTTTTTAATGGTTCAATTATAAATCATCTCCCGTATTGTTCCGATGATTTTAAAGATATAAAGCCTGTTTATGAAGAGTCGGAAGGTTGGGACGGAGAAATTAGCGCCGTAAAGACATTTAAAGATTTGCCTGTTAATGCTCAAAAATATCTTATGAAACTTGAACAAATAACCGAAATACCTATAAATATTATATCGTTAGGAAAAGATAGAATGCAGACCATCACTCTTAAAGAAATATTTTAAATCATATTGTTTTAACTTTTACTATAAAACATTAGATTGCTAATGTTGCTAAGTTGTTTACGCAATGACGTAAACTCAATCGTAAAAGTAGGCAGCTGTGCTGTATGCACATGCTATATTTATATAAATATTTATTGTTAAAAAATAAATTGTCATCATTCATTGAACAGTTTAAAGCAATTTACAATCAAAAAGACATCCCTGAAAATTTACGATTTTTAGCGCTTCAATCCTGCTATACCGCTAATTTTCTTTTGCAAGAATTAAATAGTATCGCATATCCCAAAAATTGCAATGCCGATACTATGTCAAATACCTATACTATGATAGATGTTGGAACAGGGCTAGGAATAATACCGTTAATTTTAAACTCACAGAAAATATATTATAATTATATTTGCGTAGATATAGATAATAATAGTTTAAAAATAGCTAAACAATTATTTAAAGAAAAGCATTTTAGTTTAGTATGCGCAGATGTTTACGCAATGCCTTTTAAAGACTCAATCGCAGATATTTTATTTGCAAGATACGTATTGCAGCACATAAATCGCATAGACCTATTTTTATTAGAATTAAAAAAAATAATGAAAACTAATTCTAAAATAGTTATTATAGACATTGAAGACGACTTGAATATTTTTTATCCGGAGCTGCCCCCGGAAACTACAAAAGTTTTTGAAAGTTATGAAAAATTTCAAAAGCAATGCGGCGGAGATAGAAGTATTTCAAAAAAATTGTCTTATTTTTTATCTAAATCAGGATTTAGAAATGTTGAAATAAAACCTTTTACTTCAACATTTTTTGCTTCCAAAGAAGATTATCCCAATTATTTTAAGCAAATAAAAAATTCTTTTTTATTGCTTGGCAGTGAACTTGAACTTATAAAAGATAAACTATTTAAAAATAAATTTATCAGTCCGACGGATTTTCATAAAGGACTAAATAGTTATTTAAATTACCTAAATTATTCAGATAGTATTTTTATGTCAAAAACTGAATTTCTAATAACCGCAATGAAATAATCTTAATGCAAATAATTTATAATGCAGATATTATAAATTTAAAATGATTATATTTTTCAATTTGCGTTATAATATAAAAAATTTATTTATTTGATAGATCAATTAATTATTACTTAAAACATAAATAATATGCTAAAAAATGAATTAAAAGCGTTTTATGCAATAAATATGCGGGAACTGCTAAAGTTTACAAGACAAAAATCCAGGCTGATAACTGACCTATCAAGACCGGTAATATGGTTATTATTTGTAGGCTACGGCATTTCAACCTTAGTTAAACTCAAAAACGGTTCTTATATTGATTTTATATTTCCGGGAATTCTTGTGATGACTGTTCTTTTCAGGTCTATTTTTTCTGCAATTTCAATTATATGGGATCGTCAGTTTGGCGTTTTGAAAGAAATTTTGGTTTCTCCGGTGTCAAGAAAAACATTCGTTTTTGCAAAAATTACTTCAGGAAGCATAATAAGCACGGTGCAGGGTTTAATAATTTTAATATTCGCCCCTTTTTTAGGTATAAATTTAACAATAGGTATGTTTTTTCTAACGCTGATAGCCCTTTTTTTTATTTCATCGTCTATAACCGCTTTCGGTATTTTAATAGCGTCAAGAATGACATCGTTTGAAGGATTTAACTCAATTATAAATCTGATAGTGCAGCCTATGTTTTTTGTAAGCGGAGCGCTATATCCGATAAAAAAATTCCCTCTTTTTTTAAAAATTTTAGCCTATATAAATCCTATAACATATTCGGTAGATTTGTTAAAGTATATATTTTTTCATAATAAAGCAAAAAGTATTTTTGTGCCCGAAATTCCTGCTATAATAAGTATAGTATTTATTGCTTTTTTTTTAATTGTAATGGTGCTGTCAGCAAATTATTTTTTTGAAAAGGAAGAAAATTAATAATTAGATATGAAAATTAATTTAAAGATATTTAAGAAATCTATAAGAAAAATAAAAATATCAAAACAGATAGATAAGAAAGGTTTTATTATTTTTCAAATAGATGGTCTTTCTAAAGAAGCTTTAGATAAAGCATTTAAACATAACCTGATGCCTTTTCTAAACAAGATGATTTTAAAAAAAGGATATTTGCTAACCGATTATCTTACGGGAGTTCCAAGCGATACCCCATTTTTTCAAGCAGGGCTGCTATACGGAGATAATAAAAATATTCCCGGATTCAGGTGGATTGAGAAAGATACGGGAAATGAAATTATTTTTAAAAATCCTGAAAGCGCAGGGCATATTGAAGCAATGCTTTCTAAAAATCATAAAGGTCTTCTTAAAGGCGGTTCAAGCTATGTTAATTTGTTTTCAGGAGGAGCGTCCCGTTCAACATTTACATTATCAACATTTTCAGTAAGGTATCTTTTTAAAAAAAAAATAAGGAATTTTGATATTTTTATTATATTCATGTTTCATATTTTTACTTTATTTAAAACTATTTTTTATGTGATGTTCGAATTTTTTTTTGAATTATATGAAAAAATATTAGATATAATCAAAAAAAGAGTCGTTAGACCCGAAGGTATATTTCCTTTTGCAAGAGTTATGTCTAATGTAATATTTAAAGAAATTGAGACATTCGGCGCAATTATGGATATTTCTAGAGGAGTGCCTTCCATATATATGGATTTTACAGGATATGACGAACTATCCCACCATAGAGGTCCGTATTCGATAAGTGCGATGAGAGCTCTTAAGGCAATAGACCGCAAAATAAAATATATTTTTAAAGAATTAGAGAAATCAAGCAGAAAGTATGATTTTTTTATTATATCCGATCATGGACATACGCCGTCCGTCCCCTTTGTCCATTTAAATAATAATGAAAAACTTGAAGCAGTCATTAATAAATTCATAACAGAAAATATCAACATTAATAATAATATAAAAAAAGAATATATAGTATACGAATTTGATACAGGCTACAATGCAGTTTTTAAACGATTATTTTTATATATAGACGATTTGCTTAAGAAAAGCAGCTGCGATAAGATTTATAATAAATTATTTAATAAATTTAAATATGATATTGAAACAAAAAATAATATTAACAATAAAAATGTTATAGATTGGAAAAATAAAAATGTAATATATATAATGAATTCCGGACCTATGTCCAATATTTATTTTTCTGATAAAAAAACTAAAATGAATACTGAAGAAATTGAAGTTTTTTATCCGGGTTTAATCAAACGATTATCCGATATTGAACATATCGGATTTATAATGGGTATAAATAAAAAAAACGATATAGTTATATCGTATAAAGGCTCGGAAGGTTTTGAATCTTTTTTTAAACACAATATCGCAGCGGATGAAAAACTATTAGATTCTTATCTAAAAAATATTTCTAATGATACCCTGAAAAATATTATAGAATATCTTAAAGTGTTTGATAAAGAAAAAATAATAATAAATTCTATTAAAGATTTCTGCAGATTTAATAATTCAGGCGACTTAATAATTTTTGGAGCATACAATAAAGAATATATAGTTAATTTTGAAAATCAGCTAGGCGCTCATGGCGGCGCAGGCGGAGAACAAAATGTTCCTTTTGCTGTATACCCTGAAGCATTAAATTTTGATTTTGCAAGTGTGAATAATGCTTGTCAAATATATGATTTTATTTACAATAATTATGTTGCATAATGTTAGTAATATTTATAATATTTAGTTATTAAATTTAACTAACATTGTCAAGAAGTCCCCTTCCGTAAGGCAGGGGATGAAAGGCAATACAATGCTTTTGTATTAATATATTTGTAAATAATAAAGATAAAGATAATAAAAAATTCATATTATAACGGTAAATAAAATGACAGCGGATATAATAAATAAATACAATTGTATAATATTTGACTTAGACGGAACGCTTATAGATTCGTTTCAGGCTATCAATGATGCTTTTGATGCCGTATTTTTAAGATTTAACGGAAGAGCTTTATCCGATAGTGAATCCAATTCATATGTGGGCGTTCCGCTCGAAGATTTGCTTAGCGAGATGTTCGGAAAAGAAAATCAAGCCGAAGCGATAGAAATATTTAGAAATAAATACAGGGAAGTTTGTTTTGAGAAGACTACATTAATTAAAGGAACAAAAGAACTTCTTATAGATTTAAAAGATAAAGGCAAGTCATTGAATGTTGCCACGAATAAGACGGGCGACATATCCCGCGATTTATTGAAATCTTTAAACATTGACAAATTATTCGATTATGTGTACGGTGTTTTTGACGGTATGAAAGGCAAACCGTCCCCTGAAATGATAAACAAAATAATAGAAAATACAGGATTTGAAAAACCAGATGTTATTTTTATCGGAGATTCTCCAATAGATATAATGACCGCAAAAAATGCCGGGGTGACTATGCTTAGCGTTGCATCCGGAAATCATACATATAGCGAGTTGAGGTCTTTTAATCCGGATTTTTTATATGAACATATTGCAAATATAACTTCTTAAAATAAATCAATGAAATGATTAGAATAGGCGAAATTAATTATCTTAATGTTTATCCTATATTTTATTTTCTTAAAAAAGAAGCTGAGGAAAAAGAATCGGAATTAAATTTTCTTAGCTTTAAATCTGGAACGCCCGCTTTTTTAAATAATAGTCTTAAAAACGGTTTTATAGATTTAAGCCCTTCATCGTCTTTTTATTACATTGAAAATTATAGCAACTCTCTTTTATTTAAAAATATATCAATAAGTTCAAAAAAAAAAGTTAATAGTATTTTTCTATTTTCACCAAAAAAAATTGAAGATTTTTCAGATACCGAAACTATATATATAACGCCTGAAACATTAACATCAGTTAATTTGTTAAAAATATTACTCTCAGAGTTTTATGCATTTGATATAAATAAGATGAATTTTGTAATTATGTCATCCAATGAAAATATTGAATTGACAAAAAATGCAGGGTCATTAGATGGTTGTAAAATTTATTTACATATAGGCGATAAAGCTATAGAATATAAAAAAAATTATGAAAATGTTTTTAAATATTCATTTGATCTCGCAGCAATTTGGTACAGTTTTACCGGATTACCGTTTGTTTTTGCATTATTTATAGTAAGAAAAGATTCATATGAAAATAATAAAAATGAATTTAATATGCTTTATAAATATTTAATAAAATCCAAAGATAAAGCTGTTGCAAATTTAGACGAAATTGCACAAGAAATACTTAAAAATCCTTATTATAAATTTATTACATATAACGAACTGATCAATTATTGGACAGATTGTTTAAGTTTTGATCTAAGCGAAAAAGAAATAGAAGGATTTACGCTATATTGTGATTTATTATACAAGCATAAAATAATTAAAGATATTCCTGAACTTAATTTTGTAGGATAGTCGTAAGTTGTTGTAATGTTTAGATATAAAGCAATTATTTTTTCTTGTCTTATATATTATATTTTATGCCGACATTGTATAATTATCTGCCGCATTTGAAGGATTTGGATTTATACGCATTTGAGGTATTAAAACAGTAAAAGTGAATCCGTTGCCGAGACTGCTTTGCAATATTGCCGTGCCGTTAAGTAATTTAAGAATATGCTTGATTATTGCCAAACCTAATCCCGTGCCTCCCGGATCTGTTGAGTGAGAACTGTCAACCCTGAAAAATCTTTCGCCTAAACGCAGCAGATTAGGATAACTAACGCCTATTCCCGTGTCTTCAACAGATATATATAAAAAATTGTCTGCATTGGAATCTATAGACCCCCAAACAACGGAAGTCTCACTTAAATCCGTCATAATATTGTTAACGCCTGAATTTGTTTCAATATATGCATCAATTAAAATTTTCCCGTTATTTTCGGTATACTTGATTGAATTTTGCAGCATATTAATGATAATTTGATTAATTTTTGAAAAATCAGAAAAAAAAGTAAAATCATCTAAATTTTTAATAATTTTTAGATTTTTAGATTTTATTTCGTTTTCAAATAATTGCAAAGAATTCTCAATTATATTTTTTAGGTCTATTTCTTCAATTTTTAAAGAAGCGTTGCCCGTCTCAATATTTGTTAAAACTATAAGGTCATCAATTAATGAATTGAGACGTTTTGCATGATGTTCAATAATATTAAAAAATTTTATTGCAGTTTCATGGTTGTCTAAGGCGCCGTTTTTTAATGTTTCAATAAAACCCATAATAGCAGTGATAGGAGTTTTTATCTCATGGGAAATATTTTGTATAAATGCCGATTTTATATTTTCAATTTTCTGAATATATGTAATGTCTCTTATTATTACGCCATAATACTTGGTTTCATTAATATTAAAAATTTTGCACAAGACTATTTTTTCATCTGCTTTGTCAAAGTATGAAATTTTTTTTTCAATTATATTTGATTCTTTATTTTCTATTATTTTATTTATAAGATTATTTAATTCATAATTTCTTGTCAGCATCTCAAATTTTTTAACATTATCTGATAAACCTGATCGGATGTTTTTCCTAAAAAAATTATTTACAAAAATAATATTTTTATTTTCGTCAATAACTGCAATACCGTCGGTTATTTGCTGAAAGATATTTTTATAAATTTTTAAAAAATTTTCATTTTCTTTAATTTTGCTATTTATAGCTGCATCGGAAAATATCGATTTCCCCTTCTTTTTTAGTAAAAAATAATATAAAAAAATTGCAAAAAATGTTATTATTAATATAAAAATTAAGATTGTAGATAAATATATCATAATTAAGGCAAATAAAATTAATGAATTAAGTAATTAATTAAGTTAAGATAAATATATTTTATATTTAATTTATTTATTATTATATAATATATGTTTAT
>JAJZVN010000102.1 GCA_021845685.1 bacterium | reverse complement strand
TTAGGCTTATTTGCTATTAATACGGCTGCCTTAAAAGTCTTTTTTCCGTATATAACGATTTTTCCGGACTCGTAGCCGTATGCCTTTCCTATGCCTACTATTAAAACAATTAATACCGCCGCAATTATTTTTTTCATCTTTTAAACCCTGTTAGAAACATTATTTTTATTGTCTTTCCGGCTTTTACGGTTATCGTTGTTTTATTGTTTGCCTGCGCATTAGCGAGGCTGTTTGCCGCCTGATTGGTCAGAGACGTCCCTGCGGCATATTTAAGCTGGTCGTTCATAGAGTAAGGATTTGCATTATTACCGCCGAAAAATATACTTCCAAGCCCTAAAACCGCCTCGCCCGTTCCTTCTAATGCGTCCATAACCGCCGGAGAGCTGACCTGCCCTTTTATACCCCCGCTTCCGTTGTTCGATAAAGCAATCGCTTTTATCGAATAAGTCTTGCCGTTCGGCAGGACAACCTGCGAGAATGTTATATTAACTCTGTTCTGCGAATGTAAAGTGCTGACCTGCCCTAAAAACATCGAGCCTTTAGGCAGTATGATTTTTTTAGTATTGCTGTAAATATTCTGCAAGAGTTCCGCTTTCGCGGGAGCCAGAGCGTTATAACTGAATACCGCATTTATCAAATCGGCGTAAACCGTCGTCCCCGGCGGTATTCCGTTGTTATAGGATATTGCCGGTTTTAACTTCTTACGATAAACCGCCGCTTCCGCCTTCGGCTTTGCTATGTAAACAAATACCGCCATTTTAGTATTGAGTTTTATTTTATTTTTTTTAAGCTTTCCCCTCCTTCTCTGTCTCTGCCTGACCTCGACTTTAGCCATTTTCATATTTCTTTTTTGAATCTCCGTCTTAAAGCTCTTTAGAAGGGTATTAAGTTTCTGGTTTCTTTTTTTAACTACCTGCGCCGTTTTAGCCGGCGTCTGCGTCCGGACGTTCTTCTTTTTTACAAGCATTGCCAGTTGCGCAAAGATATAAATAATGAATATTAAAACCGCAATGCCGAAAATAATTATTATCATTTTCTTTTGCTTAGGCGTATTGCCTGTCTTTTGCTCCTGTTCAGGCGGAGTCTGCTCCTGTTCTTCGACGTTATTTGACATTAGTTGCCTCCTTCTTGGCTTTTTTAACCGTTATCGGCTTTAAGCCTTCGAGTTTATCCGTCCTCAATCCCAGCTGATACCTATCCTGCGCCGTAAGCTTTGTATTGCTCTTAACCTGCCCGTAGTTTGCGCAGCCCGCCATTACGGATATTCCGGCTATCAGTATTAATCCTAATAATACTTTCGACATTAATTGCCTCCTTCGGAATAGTATCCGCCTATATTGAAACCGTATTTTTTAAGACGTCTGTTTACGCTGAATATAAAATCTGCGGAGATATTATTGTATTGCCTGTTTACCGCCTTAAACACTATCATTCCCGTCTTTATGCTTAAAGGCTTTACCGTCTTTCCCATTAAATTAGCCTTCTCGACCGGCATTAGCTTATTATTGTTTGTAACATTGACGTTGACGAACAGATATCCTCTATTCGTGTTATTCACTACCTTATAAAAGATATAATCGTATCCGTCCGCCCTTGATATAGAAGTTAAAGTTATTTTAAAGTGTCCGTTATCTCCCGTCTGCGTCTGATTAAGCTTTTCCTTATTAACTTTTAAAAGCAGCTTCAAAGCAAACCTTTTGTCTTTTTTTACTTCCCTGCTCAAATTAGCAAGTTTGATGAATTTAGCTTTATATCTTGCGTAAAGTTTTTGCTCTTTAATCTTTAAAATTCTGTCGAAAGCGTTTTTAACGTAAGTTCCCGTCCACGGAGATTTAACATAAACGAGAAAATCAGCATTTTCAGGCGTTCCCGATATAATCCTGTATGCAAAGCTTAAATTTTTTGTGAGTATCACAAGATCGCTTTGCTCGCCGTATTTCTTTATTACCGGCTTTATTATTACCTCTTTTCCGTAAACCCTCGCCCTGAACGCCGACGCGTTGCCCAAGAATACCTTTAAAGCTTTTTCCGGCAGGACTATCGTTGACATATAACCCGGCGCCGTGAATATTGTGTGGACTTCTTTATGAAAGGCAAAGGTCTTGCCTACCCTGCCGGCGTAAACATATTTTATGCCCTTTGCGCTTGATACCTGCGCATAGCCGGCTAAACTTAAAATAAAAATTACCGCGATGATTAATTGCTTCTTCATTTCCCCTCCGTTAATTTGTTTAGAATTATTTGACTGTAATTTGCTACCGCAAGCCCGTATGGTCTTGCCGCCGTTCTTTTAACCTTTTTTAAAACTAAATTTCCCTTAAAAGTTTCAATTTTTTCCTTTTTACTGCCGTAATACTTCCTGATAATGTTTCCAAAGACCTTTAGATAAACATAATTGCCTTCGACCTTCGTAATTTTAAGCTTTTTGATTTTAAGCCCTGAATGGACTTGCTCTTTTTCGATTCCCTGGACCATATTGTCTTTTTCGATATCCGCAATGTTGTTTTTTTCAAAATTTCCGGACATCATTCTTAAAGCCCTGTCTAACTGATTTGTAATGCCGTAGGAGCTGTAAGCGAGATACCGCCTTAAAAACAATTTTGAAAAAGTATTGATTTCAAGAGGCGTTACCCTGTCGTTATATACGAGGTTTTTAATTACCTGTATTTGCCCTTTCGCATTCTCCCTTATGACCACCGGCGGCTTTATATACGCCTTAAAAGCCAAAATAAAAGACAAGCCTAAAAGCAGTAAAGTAAAAAGATTTGTTATTTTAAGAAAGTTATTTTGGTCTTTAATAAAGCCTTTTACGTCGCTGTGCTTTACTTCCTTAGCCGTCTTCATTACGCCCCCGTCCAGCTTGAAATTAATGCCCATAATGCTTCGCCGAGTAAAATTATAAGCCCGCCTATCATAACCCTCATACCCCAAACGTGCGCTTTTTCGTTTCCTATGAAATGCGCCACCGCCACGCCGGCAAGACCCATTAAAAACATTCCCGGACCGAAAATCGTTTTAATCCATGTTTCGGCCGATGAAAATGAACTGCCTATTGCCGCAGAGTTTCCGTTAGTCAACTGCGCCGAAGCGACGATCGGTTTTAAGATAACTGCAAGAGAGCTGATAACCCCGATTAAATAAATTTGTGCGTTAAAGATTAATTCCTTGATTTTTTCTTTTTTTACTTTCATAATTCCTCCTTACCGTTAATGTTAATAAAATCATTTATGGTTAATTGATTATTCGTTGCTTCCAATATTTTTTTTAGCAACCTCAATGAAGGAGTCCTTTTAAACGATGTAATGTAATTCACGTAAGATATGCTAACTCCTATAAGCCCCGCAAATTCCTTTGTCGGTATATTATTCTTTTTTAGCCATTTCTTTAATGGATGTATTTTCATAATATTTATTATATACAACATCTCGTTGTAATAGTCAAGACAAAAATACAACTATTCAATAAGTCAATTGTTTTGGCGAACTATATAATCAATTAGCTAATTTCAGGATTTTTTTAGAAAGGATATTTGTAAAGTAAAAAACGGATTATTTAATCTTTTCGGCATAAAAAAAGCCTGACACTCTAAAAGAATATCAGGCTTCGGCTAACTTTTTGATGAAGAATTATTTCAATATTTTTTTAGCTTCATTTTCCGTATTTGGCCGCAAATGCTTCATCCGACATAGTAAGATATATTATGCCTTCAATAAAGCCGACGAGTTCCGGTATGGCCGTCCAGCAAAAAATTAAATAAACAATGCCCCAACCAATTTGTCCCAGATAAAACTTATGTATGCCGAGACCTCCAAGAAAAATACCAAATAATCCGGCCGCAATTTTGCTTTTTCCGCCGGTTCGGACTACTTCCTGCCTTACTCCGCATTTTGGACAAATTTCGGCTTTTGCGTTAATTTTTTCTCCACAGTCCTTACAAAATTTAGTTGCATTGCCCGTTAATTGGTCTTCCATAACCCCTCCAAAATAATTGATTATATTTATTTTACCACCCAGCAGCTAAGCTCTTGCCGAGGCTTTGATTTGTGAGGCTGTCTGCTGCCGAATTTGCATTTTGGCAGTCTTTGCCTAAATTAGATGACATAAATTTCTTTAACTGTCCAGGGCTTTGTATTTTAGGATGAATTTTATTACATTCTTTTATCATCGCCGTCATTTGTTTTTGATGTTTTGAATAATATTTAGCCGAATGCAAAGGCACGCTGTTATATTTATTTGCGCACCCATAAAGGCTTAACCCTAAAACTCCGACCGTTAATACTAAAACCGCCAACTTAATCTTTTTCATTTCTCCTCCTCTTTTATTTTTTTAAATTGTCCGTGCGGAAATATAATAATATCTATATTTTCCATAAAATACTTTAAATCGATATAGTTTATTTTTTGTTTTGTTTCGTCCAATATGATTCTTTCGTCTAAATTATTACCGGCTGCATATTCATCGTTACTCTCTATTTTAAACTTCAAGGACTGCGGAGTAGGCGATAAATATATAAGCTGTTCAATCTCTTTTGTATTTTGCAATTCGCTTAATTTCTTTGCATATCTTATCATAGATTTATTTTCTATTTCAACCTCAAAACCTATTTTACCGAAAAGTAAAATATCCGGTATCAGTTTCCATTCAGGATAAATTTTTTTAATATTTAAATCTATTTCATAATCGTATTTTCTTATATTCATCATAGCTCCAATTTCCGCAATTATTAAGCTATGATTTACGTTAAACGGCAGTCTTTGCTCCGTTATATTTCTTTTCCTGTATTCTTTTTCCGAATCGATTTTAGCTAATATTTTATATCCTTCAGCTCCTAATAAATATAAAGCCTCTCTATTTTTAATCTTTAAGACCTTTATATAATCAAATTCCCCTAATTTCTTAAGGCGTCTATACAAGGTATCTGCTTTATTTGAATATAATATATCGACTGCCTTTAAATTGCAGTATCTATGTTTATATAGAAATTTAAGGAAATTAATATCTTTTTCGTTTAAATCTACCCGTTCCTTCATTTTTTCTCCTTTCATTTATCATCCTTTCTTATAAGTGAATAATAAATATCTAAATTATTATTTAATGCCGTGATTATCTGTTTATCGCCGGATTTATAAATCTTTTTAACTATATCAATGCTTTTCTCTATTAAAGAATCTGGATTTTTTTCTATAAAAGAATTAGCATATTGTTCAAACTTGGGATATTCCTTATTTAATTTTTGTATATTTCTTTTGTCTTCATCACCGTAAATTTCTTCATAATATTTTTCAATAAGTAAATCAAATGATATATTTAAATTTTTAGTTATTAAAAATAAAGTATGTAATGGAATATTGATTTGTCCATTTTCATATTTATAATATGTTCTATAGATCG
>JAJZVN010000101.1 GCA_021845685.1 bacterium | reverse complement strand
GCCTTTAAAGGGATACCGCGCTTTTAACTTTAACAATGTCGATATATATATTTATATTATTTTTTTATCTTTTAATTATACCTTATGACGCAACTTTATGCAAATATCTTTTATTTTTTTAAAGGTGCTTTTTAAAGGGGTCAGATTTATTTATTATTCAGTCGGGAGTAGAATACGGAGGCGGGCGTTTATGAAAGCGAAGCTTTTATGCCAGCCGGAGTGAAATAAATCTGACCCCTTTTTCTGCTTTTTCTGCTGCTTTTTCTGGACCCCTTTTTCTGCTTTTTCTGCTGCTTTTTCTGGACCCCTTTTTCTGCTTTTTCTGACCCCTTTTTTTCTTCCTTTTTTTCTTTATTATTACACCGCTATTTTTTCTAACGGTATATTTTCAATGGAGATATTTGTAAGTTCCGACGGATTAAGTTTTTCGCTAGCATCGAGAATTTCTATACCGACTATATGTCCTTTTTCATCCATATCTATCGTTACCCCTTTTTCTACATCCATTGAATCGACGATTTTAGCATCTCTAATTTTGATGTATAATGCATCAACATCCTTACTGTATTCTATTTTCATAAATTCAACCTCTCAAAAGGTTTTTTTCTGATAGTTACCGTTATAATAATGTTATCGTTTTCTTCTTTAAAGTAACTCTTGTAAATCTCTCATTTATAAGTTTATAGGCGTTTTTCCTGCCTTTAACGTCATGTTCTAAATAATCGGCTTGATTAACGACAAAATTAACTTCTTCTTCCGTGACGTTTCGTTCTTTCATTCTTTTTCTTGCATGCCTGCAATACTTTATAATCTTCATTTGTTATTTTCTTAAATTTAATGCATGCACATACTTTTCTTAAATGATTAAAACAGTTCTTGACGTAATTGACGTTAATTCATAATAATTTAATTTCAGAAAATTATCAAGTTTACATAATTAAAAATTATGCGACTATATTTAGTTTTATTCTTTTTCGCTTTATTTTCTTAATTTATAAAACTGTTTTTAAATTACACGGCGCAGGATTCATGGATAGGACCGTTTCCCTTTAACGGAAGATATGACAAAATAACAAACGGTATAGCAAACCTTAACTCAGGTTTAGCCGCAGGCGGCCATATAGGAAGCGATGTAAAAAGCTATATAAGCGCCAATATCGGAATCAACATCGGCATAGGCATAGGCGGTTCATATAAAAATCTGCGTTTAATTTTTAAAAAATACGCAAGATATGCAAAAAAAATTTATTTCCCTTATCCGTCTAAATATTCAGGTTCAAAAACTGGAAACGGCTTACTCTTAATGGTATTTAGCGTCAAAAATTTAAAATCTATTGCCTTTAAAAAATAAATAAATCTGACCCTTTTTTTCTTTTAATAAATAAATCTGACCCCCTTTCTATGTCACCCCTTTTTTATGTCCCTTTTTTACTTTTTTGTCGTCAATAATCAATTTGTCGTCGTTTTTAAAATTCTTTCAATTTGATTTTTGCATATATTTATTTTTTTTTCTTATTGGGATGTTTTTGAAAAATTTGAATCTTTACTACGACTCGTTCGTTTTCTTTTTCGTTAATAATTTCAAAATAAGGATATGCTTTTTTTGCTCTCAGAATACCGCTGCCTGCCCCTCTATACTCCATTAAATAAGGAGCAAAAGATGCAATAATATTATTCCTTGTGCGCCTAATGCCTTTCATTACCTGCTCAGCCGTTAAATTGTTCGGCAAGGAGCCAGGCGTTATAATTTCAATTCTATTTTTGAAAAAAAATATTTTAATTGAATCATTTATAAAATAATCCCTGTGAATCAAGGCATTAACTAATAATTCGGTAAATACAATTTCAGGTATTTCCAATTGCCCTATGCTATTAAAACCTTTACCCGCAGGTTGAATTTTATTTAATTTTGAAACAATAAATTCAAAACTTTTTTTATATTGTTCGTCAAGAGTTCCATAAATGTTTTCGCTGCTTCTGTAAGAATCGTCTTCTAAATCGTTTCCCCAAAACCATATAGCAGTAATATAAAATTGGGGCAATAATCTTTTTATATCCTTATCTTTGCCGAACAACAATGCGCCTGCTATGTTTAATCGTCCGTCTTTTGCTAAACGTAAATTTTCCAAATTTTTTTTTAAATCGCTTTCATTAATATCTTCTCCGTATTGGTTTACATAAAAATCTTTAAATTTATTAAAATCAATATTGCCTATAGTACTATCGCCTATTAATTTCTCTTCGGCATATAAATAGCCGCTTGCTTGCAACAATCTTGCAATTTCTTCATTGCTTGTAACTTTTCTTTTATTGGCACCGTTTTTTACCCAAATAATGCCGTCTTTATCTTTGTAGGGTATAGCCGTTCCTTTTGGAATATCGACAATCATTACAAGTTTATTTTCAATCTTTACTACCTCGGTGGTAATATAAATGGACGGCTTTATATGCTGTTCGGCTGCATTTACAAGTAAATTATTTAATCTTTGTATATCGTCTTTCGAAAGCCCGCTAATTTCCCAAGTTTTGTCATTAACGCCTATCAATATTACACCACCTTCGGTATTAGAAAATGCTATCATTTCTTGCGCAATGCTAAGTTCATTATGGACATTTTCTTTGAACTGCACTTTACTGCTTTCACCTTTGCTTATTATGTCTAATATTTCAAACGTATCCATGTGGCCCGCCTTATCGTTATCTTTATAATTATATTTTATAATTATATTTATCTTTATCGCTATAATATCGCTATAATGTTATTATCATTATAGCTATTTTTATTTTCATGCCTAATAAACAGTTAAACTTGCCTTTAATTAGATGTTTTCCATATATTGTAAATCTTTTTTCTTCTGTTAAAAGCTTCCAAACCGCCTTCCATTATACTAACTATGGCCTTTTGAATATCAGGGGTATCGATTGAACCTTGATTAACCGTAATTTTATTTTCTGCATATTCACAAACAACCACCTTCTCGCTGTCTCCAAGTACCGGAATGTTAGCATTGTGCGTAGCAAAAATAAATTGCATATGTCCTTTTAATTTTAAAATTTCTTTTATTACTTCGTCATAAATAGTTTGGTTGTCCAAATCATCCTCAGGCTGGTCTATAATTAATATATTCTGACCCTTCTGCAATAAAAGAAATAATATTAAAGCCGATGCGCGTTGACCTATAGAATGTTTTGACAAATCTTTGCCGTTGTATTTTATCGTTATTTTATCTTCGACCCTAAACGTGAGTAAGTCAAAAAAGTTTTCATCGAAATGCTTTTCAAATTCTGCCAATTGATTTGTATTCAGCAGCTCTTTAATTTTAGATCCTTCTTTGTAAATCTCTATGAAATCTTTGTAATGTTCGGAAATCTCTTGATAAATACCGTCACGACGAATGTTACAGCCGGTAAAATATCTTTTAAACGCTTCTATGAATTTTTCTCTTCGGCCTTTATATTCTATTTCTATGGTTAGCTTAGTCTGATTTTGATTAATCTTTTCAATTTCATCTTTTAAAATTTTGTACTCGTCATACCACAAGTTATTCAAATCTACTAAATTTTCTTGTAATAAATTATACAACTCATTTTTTTGTTTTTCTAATTTTTCAAGTTCATTTAATTTTAATTGATTTGCTTGTATTATCCTATTTAACTCAATAAATTGGTCTGGATTAATATTTGGAGCATTTATTTCTCTTTTGATTTTAGCAAATTCTTCTTTCAATTTTTCTTTATCTGATTTGATTCTATCTATAATTTCTATAAACTTATTAACAAAATCATTTAAATTATGCACAGACGTAGATATATTATTGAATTCGCCTTTAAAACTACCGAATATTTGACTGATTTCTTCTTCGTAAGCTTTATTAATTTCGGATACTTTCGGTACTTTTTCAAAAAGTCCTTTATTTGAATTCAAAATATCCTTAAAGTTCACTATAAAATTGTTGGTTTCCTCCATAAAGGAATTTAATATAGAGAGATCTTTATCGTATAAAGTCTGGGTTTTTAATTTTTCTTCTATTCCATACTGTTTAAAAACCTCTAATTTATGTTTTGCATTCTCTATGACTGTTTGAGTTTCTTTCTTTTGTTCGCTTATATTTTTGGTTTTATTTAATTGAAAAACAATACTCTTTATATCTTGTTTTTTTATTCTAATTTTTTCATGAATACCATTTAATTTGTCGCCTATCAAACGTTTTATAAAATCTAATTCAAAATCGGCATTTTTACTGGATAAATCTTTTTGACCGAAATAAACTGGATTTTCGATAATGGCATTTATATCAATGCTTGTTTGAAGAATATCGTCTTTATATATATCTTCTCTTTGGCCTAATATTTTTTCCAGCCTGTATTCCTGTCCATATTTATTTACAATAGTTAAAACGACTTTTCCGCCGCTTCCCAAAACATAACCGACAAGGTCATTTTTATATTTTTGATCTACGTTTGTATTTGTAAAAGTAATATTTAAAGAATATCTGACGGTTTCAATTACGGCAGATTTACCGCTGCCTCTTATACCTATAAGATTATTAAGTTCCGGAGAAAAATAAATAGTTTGCCCGTCAAACAAACCGCCTTCAAAAGAAATTGATTTAATAAATGCGTTTTGTATCTCTGGTTTTTCTTTAAGGGCTACTCTAACTTTATTATTGATTAAAGCAAACTTTACTGCGTCAAAGTTAAAATCGCCTATTTTTAAATAGCATTTTCTTTGATTATTTACAATTGCTTCAAGTCCAATTTTCGCATTATCTGTGCCTTCCACGCATGTTATTTTATTTTTTGCCGTTTCGCAAAGTAAATGATAATGAGATAGATTGCCGCTTTTTTGCAAAGCTAACACTTTGCCGAAGGCTTCTCCTTTTATGAATGTTTCTAAATTTCTACCGGAAAGTTCCTCAAATAAACCATTTTTTTCATCCACGTGCGCTAAAACGAAAAAATAATCTTTTTTAAATTCATTTAATGCTATATATGTATCATTTAAATTAAATTTTGAATTAGGATACGGAGGAGAATTATAATTTTCGATGCCGGCAAATGCGTATTTTAAAAACTCTTGCAAATAATTGTTTTCTTTGTTAGGTATCCATTCATCGCTAAAAACAATTAGTACATGAATTCCCGTATAGCCGTCTTTAATTGAAAATTCAACGCCTGGTAATAAATAAATTTCATTTTTTAATGCTTCTTTGCGAAGCGATTTAAATTCGTCTAAATCGAATTTATTATGGTTAGCAATCACGCCCAACCTAATTTCTGCATTTTTTAATGCTTGAATATAATCTTGTATAAATTGGTTACTTTGATTTTGATATTTAAACTCTGAGTCTGCTTTGGTATGTAAATGAAAGTCTGCTCTGAGCCAGGTCGAACCATTTTGAAAAACTTCGTAAAACATAATATTATTAA
>JAJZVN010000100.1 GCA_021845685.1 bacterium | reverse complement strand
AATTTGTTATTTTCATTAAACGATTATTATATGATTTATATATTCATTATATCTTATTAATTTAATCCTAAAAATATTATATATGTAAACAATGAAATTGTGCAATCTGTTTTAAATATTTTTAAAAAATATATAGACATAGTATAATATTTTTTTAATATTAATTATTGAAATTTTTTACTTTAGGGGGGGGATATTATGCCAAATGACGAATTAAAAGAAAAGCAGTTGTTTTTTAGCTACGGTCATGACGACAATATTGACTTGGTTAAAATAATAAAAGAAAAATTAGAAAATGAACATTATAAAGTTTGGATAGATTTTGAAGGTATTAAGACATGGGATGATTGGAGACAAAAAATAATTAAAGGAATTCAGGAATCTGATTTTGCAATAGCATATTTAAGCAAACATTCTGTTAGAGAACCAGGTGTTTGTCTCAGTGAAATAGCTATTTTATTAGACAGCGGTAAAAAAGTTTATCCTATTCTTTTAGAGCCGGAAAGAAATTGCACTCCGCCTACTTCTTTATCCTATATTCAATATCTTGATTTATCGAATTGGAAGGAAAAAAAAGAAAATAGCGAAGAAGAGTTTAATAAATGGTGCGAAGAAAAAATAAAGATAATATTAGATAAATTAAAAAAAGATGAAGGATTTACCGGAGATATATCTGTTTTAAAAAAAGTATTATGTCCATTGGATTTTACGGGGGGAAAAGACATAACTCCTTATATCAATGGTTTTATAGGCAGGAAATGGGTATTCGATAAATATGAAAATTGGCTCAAAAGCGACTCTAGCTCTAGACTCTTATGGATAACGGGAGAACCAGGTTTCGGCAAAACAGCTATAGCCGCTAATTTAATTCATATGCACTCCGCTAATATAATAGCGCACTGGTTTTGCCGTATTGAAAGCAGCGAGAGAAAAGATCCTTTAAAAGCTATTAAAACTATAGCATATCAGATAGCTTATAGGATGCCTCAATACTTACAATCTTTAATTGAAAGCCTCGGATTAGGTAGATTGGATAATTGTAAGCTCGATAAAGATAAAGAATTAGCTTTAATTGAAAGCCTCGGATTAGGTAGATTGGATAATTGTAAGCTCGATAAAGATAAAGAATTAGAAAAAAAAATAGAAGAAAAAAGAGAAAAAATAGAAAAGATTGATAATGCATCCGATTTATTTGAAACTCTATTTAATCCATTAGATAAATTAATAGATATAAATGAAAAATTTTGCATAGTAATAGACGGCTTAGATGAAGCAGTAGATAAAAAAAATAATAATCCTATTGCCGAACTTATAGCAAATAACTTTTTAAAGCTAAATTCTAAATGGTTATGTTTTATAGTTACAAGCAGACCTGATCCATCGGTAATAAAAAATTTTACTGCTTTTAAGCCTTTTGAATTAAAAAATACTAAGGAGAATGAAAATGATTTAAGGGAATATTTAAAAACTAGATTTGCAGAATTTAAAAAAGAGGCCGCGATAGAAGAAGAAGACAAAAAGATAGAGGAATTAATTAAAAAAAGCGACGGTTTGATACTTTATTTAGATCAAGTAATAGACGGAATAAAAAATAAAACATTTGATATAAACGATATTAATAGTATTCCAAAAGGAATGAATTCAATCTACAATAAACAATTTAAACATAGGTTTGAAGATTATGATTATGAAAAAGATATAAGCCCAATCTTTGCATTAATAATAGCTTATAAAACTCCTATTCCAGAAAAACTTTTAGAAAACATATTACAAGCTGTAGAGCAAAAAGATGATGTTAAATTCAATATTAGATTTAATTCTATCGGCAGTTATATTAAAAATATAAATGAAGAATTAAGCGTTTTTCATAAATCTTTGCTGGATTGGCTTGTTACTGACAAAAATACAAATTTTTTTATAACTGAAAATGATATAAAAAGAGCAGAAAAACGTATTGGAGAACATTTATATACAATTTATAAAAAAAATAAAGATAAAGATAACGAAGATATAGCAATAGATATACCTGCGGATCCTTTTTTGTCACATTTACCGGATTATATCGTAAATAATAACATTGAAGATGTGGTCGAAAATTTAATTGAATTGGGATATTTTACAATTAATAAAATATTGTATAATTTTTCATCTAAATATATTTATAAAAATAAATCGTATTTTAACTTCGATAACATTACAAAAATTTTTTATAAGGCGGTTGAAGTTGCAAAAAAACAATATGGTAACGGAGATATTAAAACTATTAATGCTTATAAAAAACTTGCCTATGCATATTATAATGAAAGATATTTCGATAAAGCAATTGAAATTTTTAAAAACGAAATAATTAATAGAAGTATTTGCTATATAGGTGAAAATGCTCCTGAAACTATAGGTTTTTTATATGCTTTAGCAAATATATATTATGATAAATATAAATATCTTTACAATTTATATGAAATTTCAGAAGAAGAAGATAACTATGCCATTCAAAGCATAATATTCCGATTTGAAGAAGTAGTGAATAAGAGCAAAAAATATATTGGAGAAGATGCCGAAGAAACTATAGAATATATGAATAGATTGGGAATTATTTGTAGGGATATGAATGAATTAGATTTAGCAATAAATATTCTAGAAGAAGTAGTGAATAAGAGCAAAAAATATATTGGAGAAGATGCCGAAGAAACTATAGAATATTTATACGACCTTGCCTTAGCTTATCATTATTCTAAAGATTTAAATAATTCAAAAAACATTTTTAGCGAAGTATTAGAAAAAGAAAAAGCAGGAAAAATTTCTAATAACTATAATAAAATTAAATACTTTGTTAATTATGCAATGTTATTAGAAGATTTGAAAGATATAAACGGATGTATTTATTATTTAAAAAAGGCGCGTAATTTAAGCAATGTCTTAAAAGATTATGAAAATGAAGAAAAATGTAAAAGAAAATTATTGGACATTTATTTAGGAAAAATAGATATAAACTATAAAAATATTAGTAACGCTCTTGATCTATTGACAGAATTAAGCAGTGAATATGATGAACAGGGGAATCCAAATGTTGTGGATATAAATATGCTAGGCGATATTTATAGCGGTAAATTTGATAAATATTTTAAAGGAATCGATATGGTTAAAGCAATTAAATATTACGAAAAAGCGTGTAATTTTAATAATAATTACCTATTAAGTTATTGGCAACCTTTTTTAAATTTAGCAAAAATATATGAATTTGGCGAACATAACGAGTATGAATGTGAATTTAAAGATGGAAAATTTTATAAAACCAGTGAAAGAATTTTATATAAAGGTATAAATAGAAATATTGAAGAATCTATAAAGTATTATAAACAAGCCAGAGATATTGAAATATCATCAATGAACACAGATGATCCATGGGAAGAACTTAATAGAATTGATGATAAATACTTACCTAAATTAAAATATTTAGAAAAAGAACTTAATAATAAACATATAAAAAAATCAGAAAATAAAAACAGAAAAATTTGCTATATACATATCCCCTATAGTACTATATTAATAAATAACGTAAATGAAATAATTTATCACATTGCGGTCTTTGAATGCACAAGTTTTGATAAAATCGAAACAGATGTTCTATATATAATGAATTTATCTGAGTTAAAAAATAAAAAAGAATTTAGCAAAGATGATTTAAAATTATTTATAGACAATATGGAAAAAAATAATTATAAAAATATAGAAAATATAGAAAATTAATATTTATTCGCGCCCTATTGTAATGAAATTACCGCTATTCCGTTACTATTAGATCTTTTTGACGTTAAAGGCCATATAATTACTATAGACGCAATGGGCTGCCAATATAAAATCGCAAATAAAATAGTTTCAAAAGAAGGAGAATATATTTTCTCTTTAAAAGGAAATCAGGGCTTACTGTTGGAAGACGTCAAGCTTTTTTTAATTTCCGGCGCTAAAACTAAAACGGCGACGGACTACGATAAAGGACACGGCAGGCTTGAAACCAGAACCTGCTACTCCGAAAAACGGAGTTTTGGTGTAGCGCAAATCGATAATCTTCATAAGTTCCAAATTTAAAGGATCTTCGGGGGCTTTTTCGTAGTAGTATCCCGAATTTGAAATTCCTAAAAGTTTGCACTGCTTCTTTATAGTAAGTTCAGCATTTGGTTCTATTAATAATTTTTTTTCGTTGAAGTAAGCATCTGGGATTTTTTTTTAAGCCAGTCTATTTCAACCTTTAATTGTCCTATCTGCCTGTAGAGTTCGGATTCTTTCTCTTCGAAATCGTAAGCGGTCTTAGATTTATTTTGAAAGACCAAAGGTAAATCTTTTAGGAGTTTCTTCTTCCATAGTCCTATCTGATTAGGATGCACACCGTATTCGGAGGAAAGCTGGACGATTGTTTTTTCTTCTTTTGCAGCTTCAAAAGCAACTTTCGCTTTAAATTTCGGATCGTAATTCTTTCTGTTCTTCATTGTCATTTTTAGTCTCCCCGTGCTAATTTTATAATTATAGCACAAATTGTTCACACCTTAGAGGTGAGTCCAGTTTTTGGGGAGTATTATACCACGAAAATTAAATTATTTAATTTTTACCTCAGGTTTGGTTATTTTGTTTATTAATTTGGCGCTGATTGATATAATTTGATATTAATCTAATCAATGAATTTAAAGTTTTAAATGTTAAAACTATTAAAGCTATAGCAAGTTTTATTAAGTTCACAAGCAACGTTCCGATGAAAAATCCTATAATTAATCCAAAAAAAAGATCTTTAAACATTTTAACATCCTATTAATAAGTTAATTATTAATTAAAATGTAGGCTTTATTAAATTATTTTTTTTATATTTTGTCAATAAAAATATTTTTGTATTATAATATTTAAAAAAATGCAAACTTCATTTAAATTTTTTTATCAATTTAAAAATAAATAAATTCAAAATTTTCTGTCATTGCGATTAATTTTTTGTCCTAGTCTTAGTAGTATTATCGACAAACTTCTTCAAACTTTGCATATTTATGAAGAATATCGGAATTGAAACTTGACAGATTATTAAAAAATTCAACCTGAAAAGAACCTGAAAGTTTTGATTTTAAAGCGGCAAGTTCGCCGCATATTCCTATTAAAACTGCTCCGGTTAAACTTGCCTTAGCGTAATTTTTGTCGATTGCTACAAAAGCGCCCATAACGGAAGAAGATATGCAACCTGCGCCGGTCATTTTAGTTAAAGCGGCATCGCCGTTTTTGACGGAAAATACGTTAGAGCCGTCCGAGATAATATCTTCTTTTCCGCTGATACAAACCGTAGAAGAAACTTTTAAGGCTAATTCTTTAGCTAAACCTATTTTATCTTCCACATGTCCTTTTGAATCCACCCCTTTAGTTTCTAACTTAACGCCGTAAAGATTTGCTATTTCGGATTCGTTGCCTCTTATTATCGCAAGCTTAATATTTGAAACTA
>JAJZVN010000099.1 GCA_021845685.1 bacterium | reverse complement strand
TATGGATATTATTGAATGCAACATTAACGACGACTTAAAATCATGGCTTCTTAAAGAAGATAAATATACGTTCAATACTCGGGAAGATTCAAAATTTAACTGTCAGGAACGAATTTGCAATAAGTTTTGCGGAGAAAAATAGGACTTCATTTTTAAATATTTCAAAAATTTAACATAAACGTCATAAAACTGTAACATTTGTATGTTATCATTATCATTATATTAATTAAAATTTTTCGTAATATAAAGAAAATTTATAATGTACGAGGAGAGTTAAATTATGAAATTTGTACCTTCTCGAGATTTAAGACTATATACGAATAAAGTAATCGACGACCTTAAAGAAGAACAAGAGATTATAGTTACGCAGAATGGAATGCCCGTTGCTTTAATGATACCGATTGACCCGAAAAATTTAAACGAAACGCTCAATTCATGGCAATCTATAAAATTAAAAAAAGCGGTAAGAGATTTAAGAGAATCGGCTATTAAAGAAACCACAATAAACAATGACTCAAGGGAATAATTTAGCTAAATTTTATAAACGCCTCAAAAAAGAAATAGATAAATATCTTTTCGTGTTGAGAACGGAAGTATTTATCGAAGGTGTTCTTAATGCGGAAAGTTGTTGTGGGCGGCTTATAGACTATCTAATAGACGGAAGATACGATATCGCTCTAGACGACAGAATTTATTTAGAATATTTTACCGAAATTCATAGTAAAAAAATAGAAAAAAAGAATATCGATTATCTGTTCGCTTTTTTAAAAGAATACGGTAAATTCGTTACGGCAAAAAAAATACAGACGCACGGAATTCATTTAGGAGATAGTAATTTTTTAAAATTTATAGAAGTTGCTAAATCGTCTGAAGCAAATGCAATCGTTATTCCCAAAACGGATGTCGTTAAATATGGAAATATTCATTTATTCACTTCGGTTATAACGCCCGAAGAAGTTTTTGAAAAATTTTTATGAATATTGCATTTATACGCTGGGAATATTGGCTATTTCGAGTAAGATAACGGTAAATTTTTAACAAACGAAAAATGAAATTCAATTTATATAAATATATTATATCGATAACTTTTTTAGCTTTTATATTAAGTCTTGCTCTAAGCGGCTGTTCCTATTACGTTAAACCGGTACCCCCGCCTTTGACTATTTCAGAGATAGCTAATTTATGCAAAAGACATGTTCCTAAACTTACTATTATTAAGAGACTAAGGGCTTCGCATGAAATATTTTACTTAACGGCGAGGCAGATAATAAAACTTCATAAAGAAGGCATTACTTCAGGCGTTTTAAATTATATGCTTAGAACCGGCATCCGCAAAAAACAGCATAGGGCGTTTAAAAGAGGACAGCATATGCAGCCCTGCTGGGTATGGCAGAACTGGCAATGGACGCCTTTTGCTCCTTATCCGTATTTTTACCCCTATTGATTCCCCTATATACTTATAGCATAATTCAACAGTATTTTATCTATAGGTTTACCTCGGTAAATACAGACGGAATATTGAATAAATAAATCAGGCGCTACATGCGGGACGCAGTTTACGTTGCATTTCCATTAGCGTTAACTTTTGAATTTATTCTCACATAATACTATTTCGTTTAAACAACTGCTTAATCAAATATCTAAGAAATAACATTTGAATATTAATCGGCTAATATTGCACATTAATATTCAGATAACGAAAGCACGACATTTATGAAGCAAAATTTAACATTATTTAACGTAAATTTCATAAAGTTGTAACATTTATTTGATAAGATGTTATCAAAACAATTTTTTTTTAAATCAGGTTCGATTTGAACGAAAAGATAACAAAAACCTTAAGGAGGATTTATGTTAAGGAAAAAACGAAGTTTTTATCCGTTGGGCGCTTTAGTAATGTGCGTCCAAGTTATTTTTACATTTTTTATAGCCGTAGGTTATTCATACGCTGCCGGTTCAAACACTCCCGTTTACTTAGGAGAAGCAACGTCTTCTGCCATTTCTAGCCTATTATCTAATGAAACAAAGCAACTTGAAAAGATAAGCGGGCAATTTACCAAGAAACATATTTTTAAATCTACGCAGTCGGAACATCTTGTAACCAAAAAACAGATTAAGGCGATCGCATCTATGGGTGGCGGTATTGCAAATGCTTTAACGGTAGTACCAGGCGTAAATGTCAATGCGGTCAGCGGAGCGGCAGGCGGATCTATGGGGAGGGACTCCGTAGTTGTAAACGGAGTAAAAGCAGCTTATCCATGGAGAGGCGGACAAGACCTTGCAGATAACGCCGTAAGTTTTTTATTCGACGGTGTGCCTATGATGTATTTGGGCGCAAGTTATGACAGCCACTTTGATACAATGGAATTACCATTTGCAAATTTCTTTCAGGGAATTAACGTTATAAACGGACCAGGCAATCCAAACAGCAGATGGTTTGACAGCCTCGGAGGCACGATAAATTTTGTGCCTGTTCAACCGACTGCCAAAATGTACGATAAAGTAAATTTGTCGTACGGAAGCTATGACAGTTACACTTTTGACGATGAAATGTCAACTGGTATGCATAGCGGTTGGGATGCCGTCATGGCGGCCGGTTATACGCATACGGACACATTTTTAAATACAAATTATAACGCGCCAGATCACGCATACGCATTTTATGGAAAACTTGAAAAATTATTTAACGGGAATTCATTTAGTTTGGGAGCATACTATGTAAGATATAAAGACTATGCGTTTTCGGAAGGAACTCCGGTAAATCCGATTCCAGGCGTAAATACTTCCGGTTACGGCGTTGCCAATGCTCCTTTATATAGCGAGCAAACATCGGGATTTTATTCTCAATTAAGCGAAAATGACTGGGAAAAATACGTTACTAATCAGGTTGAATTAGTATATTCAAAATTAGATTTAAATCTTGCTCAAAACTTGGCATTACACAGTATGGTATGGTATATGCATGCGGAAAGATACCATTATATGCTTGACCATTACGGAGACACACCTGAAGGATTAGCCGCAGGCTACGGAATGGCAGAAGAATATTATTATGTTCCTACTAATATTATCGGCGAAAAGTTATCCTTTAATTATCATTTATTAAAAAATAATATTAAATTAGGCGAATATTATATATGGAGCACGTTGTCCGACCTTTACGACGGTTCGGAAGGTCAAACAGTTGCGCCTTTTTATCCTAACAGTACGTTGGATTATGGTGCGTTTGAAACAGATTTGCAATACAGTTCCATATATTTGCAGGACGCTATAAAACCGCTAAAAAGTTTAACCATAACTCCAGGAATAGATTATGTAAGTTTTCAAAACCGATACAACAATGCCGCCGCATATACTTATTATCCATATTATATTAACGGACCTGAGCATTACGACGATGCGAGCGATATCCCTGCAGTAAACAAAAATTATTACGAAATGGAGCCGTCTTTAGGGCTAAGTTATATGCTGGATAAAAATATATCATTGTTCGGAAACTGGTCTATAGATTATCAAAATCCTAACGACAGAAGTTTTCAACCCCAATATCATACCGGCACTAAACCTGTCAGGAGCGAAGGATTTGAAGCGGGCGTCAGGTTTTTAGTAAGAAAAGATTTATATTTCCGCAAGTTAGTTTTAAACGCAAACTATTTTCAAACTATTTTTAGCAATGAAAACATATCTAATGCCGTATCAACAGTAAATCAGGGTATTATATACTATAGCGCATTAGCTGAAAATTTAGACAGAGGAGTAAACATCGACGCTTCCGACAACCCTGTTCGCAATTTACATTTATTCGCCAATATAGCTTTAACCGATTCGCACATAAAAAGCTATACTAATGACGGTATAAGCTATAATGACTATCCTGATCCTAATACACCCCATACCTCTTTTAATGCGGGCGTATTTTATAAAATACCGGTAAATAGCAATATTTATTCAATAAAATTATGGGATGATTATAACGGTTCGGAATATCTGTGGAGTTATGCAAAAGGAGCCGGATATCCTACAAATACCACTATGTCGGCATATAATTTGGTAAATCTTTCATTAGGCGTAAAAACAAGAGAATTAGATAATTTTATGCCGGGATTAAAATATACTAAAATCACTTTATCGGTGTCCAATCTGTTTAATAAACAATATAATTCAATGGAAACTTATAACGCGGGAGGTTCTGGATACAATATCTATAATTATTATACTACAGGACCGACCGGTTCTATATTGCAGGCTTGGCAGGGCGCGCCGCGTGAAGTTTTTTTATCCGCGACAATGAAGTTCTAATACTACCACGGCTTTATTCCTCTCTCTTAAAGCATGCGGGAAATCGTTAAAAGATTTTCCGCATATTTTTTGTAAAGTCTTGCTTTCAGATTTATTTAAATTTGGTGTTTAAACTTTAAAAATAAATAAATCAGTTGATATTTTCTTTCCTTCATCCGTTTTTCAAATCATTTTAGAAATAATATATAAAATTCAAAAAATGTAATAATTTTGCAACAAAATTTAACATTATTTAACGTAAATTTCATAAAGTCGTAACATTCATTTGATAAGATATTATCAAATCTAATTTTTTTTAAAATCAGGTTCAACTGAACGAATTAAAGTAATTAAAATAATTTAATGTTTTATTTTTATAGATTATAAAGCGCATTTGACATTTCTTTGATTTATGTGGAGTATTAAAAATTTAACTTAATTTTGTGAGGATTAACATAATGTTAAAAAAGAAGAAAATACTTAAAAATATTAAATTAATTTTGCCGGTTTTATTTTTTTTATTTATAGCAGGCTGGAGCAACCTTGCATTTGCTCAACAAAATTCTAACAGCGTATCGAACATTCTAAATATTTTAAAACTTGAGGCTCATGGGTATAGTAATGAATGTAATAATATATATATTAAAGATGTCATTAACAGTATGTCGCGAGAAATTACGCTTGGACACTATATGAATGCGGCTGTTAGCGCAAAATTAGAAGCACACTATCAATCATACTGTTATCTAAAAAATCAAGATGTAACGCCACTTTCTGTTGCAGCGGGTAATATTGGCGAATATTTGGCAACATATGTATTATTCTGGCATAAAATTGCCGAACCATCGGCATCTATTTTTGTATCAGCTAAATATGCAGAAGAATTATTAAAATACTCTAATACCCAACCTAAATTAATTTCTGACCTTTATAAATCAGGATTAGTAAAAGGACATAAACTTCAAGTTAGCAATAACGTAACTTTAAATACGACAGTATTAAATGCTACTGAAGAAGATATGAATAATAGTTTTGCGTTTAATCATCGTTATCTTAATAAAACATTAGAATTGACAGGTAAAGTTACTTGGATAAGTTCAATTGATTCAGGTAACGGAGCTATAATTGGATTCCATGGCATACGGGGCTATTATGCATATTGCAATATTACTAACAAAAATTATCTTAATCAAGTATATAATATTAAAGCAGGACAAACTGTTTCCGTAATAGGTATATATCAACAAAAACTTATAGAATTGGGAATTAATTTATATCAATGCAGAATTCAATCGTAAATTTAG
>JAJZVN010000025.1 GCA_021845685.1 bacterium | reverse complement strand
ATACGGGCAGCGATACAATTACGGTAGGAACAGGCGCCGACACAATTACAACATCAGCAATTTATGATACATTAGGTACTTCAACATCGGCAACTGCGAGCACGACGCCTTTAAATATCACCACTATCACAGGCGCTACATCTTCAGACAATCTATCGTTTGCAAATCTATCGTTTGCAGGAGATCCTCCAGGTAGAACTTTTACCTTTACTTTTACCATGGCTACTTCATCTAATGGTTTTAATCCTCTTAATACGGTTACTACGAATGTTACCAATATCATTACCGCTCTTCAAAGTACTGATGGAGGTTCAAAACCTCCAGAAAGTGTTAAAGACACTGCTGTTTACTTTCAAGAAGGCGGAAATACGTATATTGTAAATGATTTTGCTTATAGTGTAAGTGCCACAAGAAATACTTATACTGATCAGGTTGTACAGTTGACGGGAACAATAACTCCTGCTCTTGATACTAGTGTCCCCACGCATGTTGTTTTATAATATTTAAACCTGACAGTACGATAAAATATATTTATATTTATATTTTTTAACTTTTTATTAAAGATATCTATTAAAGAATTAAAGATATGAATTAAAGAGAATTAAAGATATGAATTAAAGAGAATTAAAGATATGAATTAAAGAGAATTAAAGATATGAATTAAAGAGAATTAAAGATATCCGATTTATTTATTCCCTTACGCTCGATTGAGTTTTATTAAAGTTAAAAGTTTAATTAATATTTATATTATAATAATCAGCCTGCATTTGCCCTCCTATCCCATAATATGTAATTACGTAAATTGATGTCAAAAAAAATTCTTGATTTATTTTATTTATTAATATCAAAACATTTAATATATAATATAATAATAACATTTCGAAAAGCGAAAAATACATGAAAAAATAAATAATAATATATATTTTAATTATTTTATTAGTTTATTGTATGATATAATTTAATAATTATAATTCTATTTAGATAAATAGTTTGAAATATATTAAAAAATCCTATAAATCCTATGATCATTATATGGACTAAACATGCGGAAGAACGCCTGAAAGAATGGGAGCAAAAATTAAAACTTAATAAAACCGATGTGGAAAGTATAGTCTGCAATCCGCAACAAATTATAGAGGGAGATTTAGACGCTTTTGTGGCACAGTTTAAAAAAGATGACGGATTATTACGAATTCCGTTTAAATATGTAAGAGAAGATATTAAAATATTGACTATTTATTGGACTAGTAAAACGAATAAATATTGGATGGAGGAAAAATGAAAGTTAAATATGATCAGGATGCCGATGTGATTATTTTTTTTCTGCGAGACGATCCTCCTGTGGATGCCATAGAAGAAGCTGGAGGCGTTATTGTGAGCTACGGAAAAGACGGCGAACCGGTAACCATTGAACTTATGAATGCTTCTTTGCATAACCTTGTAACTGCAAATGAATTAAGCATAACTCTGCTGCAAACGAAAAATATTGCGATTGTATAATATAAAGAAAGAATAAAAAAATAAAAAGAGGGATCGTTTAATATTTTGTGTCAATCTGATGTATTAAAATAATATTTTGTTATATTAGAACATAGTTTTAATGTTTTGTCAATATAAAATTATTAAAATTAAACAAATTAAAGATATCCGATTTATTTATTCCCTTACGCCCGACTGAGTTTTATTAAATTTAAAGTTTAATTAATATTTATATTATAATAATCAGCCTGCATTTGCCCTCCTCTTATCCTATAATATACTTATAGTGTAAACCATATATTTTTTATTTTTATAATTTTATTAAATTAATTTTATATTTGTGATAAAATATAAAATATTAATTATTGTATAATTTTATATTTTTTATATATAAGTTAATAATTAATTTAAAATAATTATAGGAAAAAGATTTCAAATATTTTTTTCTATTCTATTATATATAGATTAGTTGTTAAATAAAAATAAGGAAGGCAGTTGCTTATGTGTTATGATATTATTGCTTTTATGGTTAATTTAATATATTAATATATGAGATATGAGCAATAAAACACCCAAATTAATACTTTATCTTGATTTATGTGTTTACAATAGACCTTTTGATTATCATGGTCAGGAGCGAATAGCCCTCGAAACAAGCGCTTTCATTTATATCCTTGAAAGAATAGAGAAAGGGCTTTACAATATAGTCGTTTCGGAGGCTCTAAACTATGAAAATACTAAAAATCCGTACGAAGACAGAAAAGAAAGAATTTTTTCATATTTCAGTTTAGCAGAAGAACTTATCAAAGTAGATAATTCAGATACTAAAAGGGCGGAAGTTCTTAAAGATTTTGGTTTTTCAGATATTGACGCTTTGCATATAGCACTGGCAGAAAAAGGCAATATGAATTATTTTGTTACCTGTGATGACGAAATATTAAGGTTATATAATAAAAATAAGAATAGAATTAAGGTTAATAATTAGCGTAATTGAATTAGTTAATAAGGAGAAATAAAATGGGATATGCTCTGCCTGAAATAAAAAGGAAAGGCTGGACGGCTCTGATAAAGGAATTAGGTTATGCAGGTGCAACGAAATTCATTCTGCTTTATGAGACTGATGAAGGAAACTATACCGAAGAGCGTAAAAGACTGTTTAAAGGTGAAACTATAGACAAAATATATAAAGACATAAAAAATCGCCATGTTTAAAAGGAAAGGTATCTGATTTATTTTATTTCCTACTCCCGACTATGTATGCGGGGTGGGGGGAGGGAGCAGGTGGCGGAAAAATCGGATGCCTTTTATTTCTTCCCATCCTTTTTTATCAGCCTATAATTTGCCGTTTGTCATTATACCTGTTTGATTATTTTATAAAATTGTTCCATAAGTTTTATTGTTACAAAAAAGGTATTTGATTTATCCTACTTTTATCCCGCTTTACAAATTTTATTCTTTATGATATCATACTACTTAAAATTATAGGAGTATGCTCCGATGAAATACGAATTTTTTAACAGAATACTTTTAAGCCATATTGAAGAATCCCTCAAACACTTTCCTGTAGTACTGCTCACGGGCGCGAGACAAGTTGGGAAATCGACTCTGGCTTCTAAGACAATAGAAAATTATATAACTTTTGACGACATAAATGCATATATCTCCGCTAAGACGGATCCCCTTTCTTTCATTCGCAATATAAAGAAACCGGTTATTTTAGATGAAATACAAAAAATACCCCAAATATTCGAGACTATAAAATACGACGTAGATAAAAATAGAACTAATGGAAGCTACCTTCTTACCGGCTCAGCCAATGTTTTAACATTTAAAAAAACTGTAGATACATTAGCCGGAAGAATTGCCCTGCTGGAACTATATCCGTTAAGTTTAAAAGAAATATACAATTTTAGAAATAACGATGCGGATACAAATGAAAATATTATAGATATACTGTTTAACGATTTATATCCTGATTGCAAAATTAAAGATATAAAATATAGTGATATTATAAAACAAGTTATAATGGGCGGTTATCCAGAAGTCCAGAAAATAGACTCCCAAAAGGTAAAACATATCTGGTTTAGTTCTTATATAAGCTCATATATAGAAAGGGACGTCAGAGATATAGGGGAATTAAGAAATTTAGATAAATTCATAAAAATGTTTAATATTTTATCTTCACGAAGCGCAAATATTTTAAATAAAACCGACCTTTCTAAAGATGCAGGCATTGACAATAAAACATTGGATAATTATTTAAAATTGTTAGAAATGGTATATCAGATATATTTTCTAAGTCCTTTTAGCGCAAATATCAATAAAAGGTTTGTAAAAAACAGGAAATTATATTTTACGGACAGTGGAGTTTTATGCTATCTGCTTGGGTTATCTTCAGAAGAAGATTTTAATGGTTCTTCATATAAAGGCGCCGTATTCGAGACATTTATATTTTCCGAACTTCTTAAAAGCGCAAAATATTCATACATGCTTACAAATCTATTTTTTTACAGGACAACAGGTAAAGAAGAAATAGATTTCATAATTGAAAGAAATCAAAAGATATTAGCCATAGAAGTAAAACTCTCCCAAACAATAACCTTAAATGATTTTAAGCATATTATAGATTTAAAAAAATCGTTAAAAAACTTTAAGTCCGGTTTTGTATTTTATATGGGAGAAAACATATTGCCCTTTGGCAAAGATTTATTTGCAATTCCAGTGAAATTATTGTTTTAAATTTTAAAGTCAACTATATTTATTATATTATTTAAATTTATTATATTATTTAAATTTAATTTTAAAGGCGTCAGATTTATCTTATTTTCATACTTTTTTATACTGCTCCGCTTTTTTATTTCCCCTCATCTTTTAGTTAATTAATATAGTTAATTAATATTTTATTAATATCAAAACATTATTTATTAAATATGCCGTCAAACCAAACATGGATAGATTGTGACGAGACGGCGTATGCCCTCTTTATGTAAGTTTTAGAAAGCCTCAATACGTTCATGCTAATGACAGAACAGAATAATGGAAGGCAATGTTCAATGTTGTTTTACCATTATCTATCCGTGACGACAACCCTGTCGGCTTTACAATACTGTATGCAAAAAAAACATAGAGCATGAAAAATCTATATTATCCTATATTATATATAAAAAGGACATTTTAACCTATCCAAAATAATAATAAACGGGATATTATGACAAATTAAAAGTTAAATTCAATAGACAAATTAAAAGTTGACAACAATATTTTTTTAAATAAAATAAATAGTGATTCAATAAAAATAAAGAAAATAATTACCCTCATTACTTCTGTCTACCTTCCGAACCTTTTTTAACATATTTGCAACAAAAAATTAATATATTTTTAACATTCCAGTCATAATTTATTAGCACTTCTATTGTTATAATAGAATAATTAAATATTAAAATATGCTAAAAGATATATTACTATTTTATTACTATTTGCTAAAAAATAAAATTATTATCTATATTATTATATTATTATCTGTATTATTATCTATATTATTATCTGTATTATTATCTGTATTATTATCTATATTATTATTTATATTGCTATTTATTTCTATTTTATATATCAAATATGTCAAAATCAAAAATAATAACAAAAAGAATAATATTGCCGGATTATCCGCATCATATTGTGCAGCGAGGGCATAACCGCCAGGTAATATTTGCAGAAAATGAAGATTTTAAAAATTATTTAGAGAATCTTCATGAATTAAAAGCAAAATATAAAATAAAGATATTTGCCTATTGTCTTATGACTAATCATATTCATCTGCTATTGCAGCCAGGCAAGAGAACTGAAAACATCGGGAGATTTATGAAAGTGCTTTCGGCACGCGCTACCCGTTATTTTAATGTACTTGAAGGACGCAGCGGAACATTATGGGAAAGCAAATATAAGCCAAGTGTTGTGCAAAGTGAGGAATATTTATTGGCATGTTTACGCTATATAGAATTAAATCCTGTACGTGCCGGTATAAAGGAGCATCCTGAGGAATATTTATGGTCAAGCTATATTCCGCGCATGGGCGGCGACCGAAAAGAGTGGTTGGATATAGACCCGATGTTTCTAAGTTTAGGCTAAACGGAAACAATAAGACGCGAAAATTACCTAAAATTTATCGGCGAAAATGTACCGTCAGGCGAATCGGAATTTATTCGCACAGCGTTAAAACGCGGGCAGCTTACTGGAAATTCGCGCTTTATAGATGCTATTGAGCATATTGTCGGCAGACGCATTGAAAGAAGAGGACAAGGAAGACCATTTAAAAACAAGAATAATTTTAAATAAATATAATAAATAAATATAATAAATAAATATAATAAATAAATATAATAAATAAATATAATAAATCAAAAATCTATATTAATATTTGATATCTATATTATATTGTTATATTTTATATATTATTATTATAAGAGGGCAAATACAAAAATAGGCGAATTATTATAATTTAAATCTTAATTAAACTTTAAAACTTTAATAAAACTCAGTCAGGAGTAAGTCAGGAGTAAGGGAATAAATAAATCGGACAGGTTAAATAAGAGAATAAATAAATCGGACAGGTTAAATAAATAATTTTATTTTATGTTGTTTAATTTTATTTTATATGATAATATTATTATTAAATTTATTAAACTGTTTAATGTCCATAAACGACATGTGTTTATATCTTCAGGAAGGTGCAGTATAGTATAATATAATACAGTATAATATAAGATATATACAACTATTACAACATTAATGTGTAATATTATATGCAATTAATATAAGTTTATGTAATTAATTAAGCTGTATTTTAATTCAATTTATTTAATTAATATTATAAATTTTTTTAAGGAGGAATAAAAATGGCTACAAGTATAAGTCCTGTTGATTCGGAAGTTAACGCTCTTTTTTTAGGTCTGTTTGATAGACCTGCCGCTCCAAGCGGTCAGGCTTATTGGGCGGATCAGCTCAGTTTAAATCAGACTGCCGCGCTGAATTCTATTTCAACTTTTGTTAACGGCGGAGCGGCGTTTACTAATACCACCATCGGCGCTGAAATTACGAGTATTTTTGAAAACTTATTAGGCAGAGCGCCATTGCCCGGCGGTTTAGATTACTGGTCATCTCAATATATAGGCACGGGAGGTACGCAAACAATAGGGCAGATAGCAGTTGATATTTATAATATCACTACCGCAAAACCTGTAACTAGCCCATATCCTTTTGATACTCTTACAATGAACGATAAACTTGACGCTATGCAGACATTTACTACTAATTATGCCGTAGCAGATCAATTATATGGACCTACTTCATATGCTAGTGCTACAAGTTATCTTAATAACGCTATTTCGCAGGATAATGTTCAAAATGGTACATTGCCGACAGGTATAAACGGTGCGCAGACAGTGTATGTTCCCGTATCTCCTGCCGCCGCCAATAGCACTTATCAGGCTGCCACACGCAATTATTTTTTTGTAGGCGGTACTGCCGGAGCCGATACAATAAATCTCGGAGGTTTGCCATCGTCGGTATATACTTATTCTATAACGGGCGGTACAGGTGCCAATACGGTAAATGTGAATTATGCAGGTGTAACCGCACCAGATTTAACAACATATTTAGGTTCAGCTTCCGACTTTCAGACGCTTGATTTTACGGTAGTGCCTACTAATGCTTTAACATTGAATTTAAGCGCGGTAGATGCGGGCGGTTTTACTACTATTCAGAACGCTGCAGGAAATGAAACATTTGATGTTAATGCTAATGCGACTTCGCTTACTATAAGCGATGCCACGGGTCAAACCACTGCAAATGTGGCTTTAGGCGGCGGCGTAACTTTAGGCACATTAGATACAAACCTTACTTCTCCTACGACCGTCAATCCGACAACTGTAGACATTATTTCAAACGGCACGACGCCAAACACGATCACTAATCTTGATGTTGCTAATAGTTCAACAGTAAATATCACCGGTTCTGATAATTTGACATTAACTACTACAGCTACAGGTCTTACATATGATTATGCAACCTTTTTAGGAACATCGTTAACAATAAACGGTACTCAAGAAATTAGCTCATCAGCTTCACAAACAACAATAACTCTATCAGGCGGCACAGAGACATATGGCAATGCCAATTTTATTTTCAATATAACAAGCACTAGCACTGCCAACACGCTTACGGCAGGTTATGGTGTTGACAATGTTAATATAGCAAGCGGAAATAATGCCACTAACACTATTACGCTAGATAATACAACACCAGGTCCAGGCAATAGCGACACTATTGTATCGGCTGGAACGGGCGCTATCACAGCCACGCTTGGAATGAGCGGCTCTACGGGTAATGATAGTATAACAATGACAGGTAACAATACTGCTGCCGACACATTTACTATAACCAGCACAGGTACTGATAGCGTGACAATGAGCGGTGCAAGTACTGCCGGTAACACAATTACTATAAATGGCGGAGCAGGTACCGATACCGTGTCAATGACAGGCGGAAATACCGCTGCCAACACGGTTGCCGTAGTCGGCGGAACAGGCGCCGTTAATGTGACGATGACAGGCGGAAATAGCGGCGCTAACTCAATTACCATATCAGGATCAGGTACTGATACCGTATTAGTAGGTCAGGGTAATCACACGATTAATCTTGGCGCTGTTTCAGGCAATGCCGGTACTACCGGTTCTGTTGCCGTATCAATAGGTCAGGGCGCAAACACAATTACATTTGGTACCGGCGCCGATTCTCTTAATATGACGACTGCTTATACAACAACGGCTGGTGCTAATACATTAAACGGCGTTATTTCAGGCGACACTTTAGTATTTAATCATAGCGCGGATACTGCTGCTGCAGTTCTTACTACTACCGCTACTACCGCAACTACACAAACGGAATTAGGTACCGCAGGCACTGCCACCACTGTTGCTGCTGAAATTACCGCCTTACAGACTATAGATAATGTCGCCGGATTCACAACCGTGGGATGGATTCAACCTACTACCGCAGATACATTTGTAGTTATGAATCATGCCCTAACGGCAACGACCTGGGTTGACCAAGTTATAGAAATAGTCGGAGCGCCTGCTTATATTTCATCTACTACCGGCGTTAGTCTTAATAGTAGTCATCTTGTCAGCGTAGCTCTTTAATCTTTAGATTAATTATATTTTATATTTAAATTAACGATAGATATAATATTATATACTTTAATTAGCCGTCTATATGACGGCTAATTTGTTTTTCGGACTGTTTTTATATTCCATTTAGTATTTTTTGTATATTCTAAGTTTATTAATGAAAGAATGGAGTGGGGGGGGGGGTAGTTTAATTGGTGCGGATTTCTTTATTTCCTTATATTATTTAAAAAAAATTTTTTCTTTTTTAAATAACTTTTTGTGAAAATTAATTTAAACATCAGATTGCCGAGCCTTTTAAAATGTTCTTCAGAACTTTCAGAACTTTCGATTATAAAAAAGGTATCCGATTTATTTATTACATTTCAAAAAATAGCAATATTTTTTTTGAAATAATGTTTTTATGCATCAGATTTATTTATTTCACTCTAAAAATACCCTAAGCCCCTTAATTTATCCATTATGCTATCTTTGTCTTTAGCCCTGCCGGAACGCTCCGGTCCCGTCATATCCGATTTATTTGTGCAAGGTATGCAGTCTAAGCTCCTGTATCCTTCATTGTAAAGAGGGCAGTAGGGGATATTTTCAGAATGAATAAAATTCCAAATATCAGCTTCGGTAAAATGCAATATAGGGTGAACTCTAAAGTGCGCCGGATTTTCTCTTTCTGAAAAATAGGTTTCATGAGCTCTGGCAATGTGTTCGTCTTTTCTTACGCCGGTCATCAGGGCTTTTAATTTCAGTTCGGTTACGGCTTTTTTTAAAGGAACGGTTTTTAAGTTTAAACAGCATTCCTCTTTATTTTTTGAAATTTCAATAGTTTTAAGCGACTCTTCATTTGTAAATACTTTTAAGTCAAAACCCCATTCATTTTTAAGCTTATTTATAAAATCGTAAATTTCTTTAAAATCTGCTGTAGTGTCAATATTTATAACATTAAAAGGAATATGTCCTCCAAAAGCTTTTTTTATAAGATAAAGTAGTACCGTGGAATCTTTGCCGCCGGTAAAGCCCACTCCTATATCGCCGCCGAATCTATTGTAAGCCTCTTTTATAATGTCTATACTGAGTGAAACCTTTGAATCCAGAAAGTCTTTGCTGGAATTATCCTGGAAACTGCTATAGTTTTTAGCGTCTCTATTGGCTATACTGTTAGTGCTGTTGTGTATATCATTTATAGTATTAGACAGCACTGACTTTTGTGGGTTTAAAATTGAAACATTATTACCTTCAAAATCTTCAAATATGTTTTCTGTTGTTGTTACGGAGTTTTTTTCAAGTTTGTTTAAGATGCCGATATAATCAATTTTATGAATGGAATCATGAATGGAATCCAAATTTAATGGTGCAGAAGATGATGATAATGATGATAAGGCAGCGGGCGCAGATATAGGCATAGCAGACAAAGATATATGTGTATGCAGCACAGGCATAGGATTTTCTTCAAAACAATCGTCAGTTAAATTATAATAATAAACGTTAGGAACTTTTAAATTCTTTTTTTCCTGACTCTCTATAAATTCTTTGTAAATGTCGGCTCTTGAAGCCTGATTTGATTTAAGCATATTCAATTTTGCTAAAAAACCTTCTTCTTCTTCAAAACGAATTAAAATATTTCTGTACAGCAATTTTATATAATCTTCGTCCGATATGCTTAAATCGTTTATTGATTTAGTTAATAAATCGTCTTCAATATAGTTTCCTAAAAACATTAGTTTTCTATCTTTCATTCTTATGCATCTTTGAAAAAGCATATATTCATCTTTAGAAGAATATTTAGGAATAGCAGGTTTTCCTTTATCATCCCCCGATAAAGCCCCCTCCCCTGCATAAAATGTTTTTTGCTTGTATACTTCTGAATATATATAATCCCGATTATGAAAATATTTGCCATCTATATTGTCATAAACATAGGAAGGATTTATTTCGGTATGGGATAAAATTGACGGAAAAATATCTATAATAGAGATTAAATCTTCGCGCAATCCCTTATTCATTTTTGGAGAATGGAAAATCAAAGGCACATGGATTACTTCATCATAAAGTTCTCCTGCATGCGAAAAATAATCGTGATCCGATAACGAAATACGTCCTTCGCCATGGTCTGAAGTAATTGCATATACGTTATCGTCATCAAAAAAATGAAAATCTTTTAATGAATTATAAACAAAATTAAACCTGCCTTTATCAAATTTGTTAACGCCTGCTATATAAGGTTTAAGCAAAATATTTATATCGCTTTTGATTTTACCGACCAGTTCCCTCCAAATTTTATGCGGTTCTTTTTCCATAATTGATATACCGCAAGTTTTAGAAATGCTTTCAATTAGTTCAAAATAATCTTTATTATACAGGTTATCTACAGGACATTCTGAAAACAAATAGGGTTCATGCACATCAAAAAAATGAATAAAAAGGAAAACCTTTTCGTCTTTAAGTTTATCAAGCATATCAAATAAAGCGGCATCGTCCGTTATTACTTTATAATCAAACCCTCTGACAAGTCCAAGCGGCTCGAACAGTTCAGGTAAATCTGAACAAAATACGGTTTTATATCCGTTATTTTTAAAAACTTCGGCAAGCGTTAAACAGTCTTTTTTTAGTTTTTTATAGTAATGTGGTCTAACCCCGTGATTGGGAGGCAGAAGCCCTGTAAATAACGAAGCATGAGCCGATGTGGTATATGTATTTGTGCTAAAACAGTTTTTAAAAACAGTGGATTTAGAAGCTATTGCATCTAAAGTAGAAGTAAAAGTTTCATTTTGTAAACCGTATTTTTCTAAATGAGGTTTATTTTTATCTATATAACTTACGCAATCGTATCTTAGGTTATCTATAGAAATAAGTAAAACTTTATTGCAATTACAACTCATAAAAGCACCTGAATTATATTTTATAGGATATTATTTATTTTTTTATTTAGTTTACATTATATATATATTATATTGAAAATAGCCAATATTATATTAGCATAATAACATAAAAATGAAGATTAAACCAGAGTTTTATACTGCCCCCATTTGTCAATGCAATTTTTTTTAACTTACTACTTTAAAAATTTTGAGTTTTACAAATTTTCTTTAAATAAATATAATTGTAGTATATAATAATGTAAATTAATTTGGGTCATTTTTTAAGAAAACTAAACCGCGCTCTTTTGTCAAGACTTTTTTTAGCATTTCTTAGGTGGTTTTTGTTTTTAATCTTTTGTAATATTTGTAATATCGCGGAATTAATAATTATGGAGTTAAAATGATAGATAATAATATTCAAGATGTTTCTATTGAAGAAATAATGCAAAAGATAAAGGATGAGGCTGCCAAGCGCAAATCCATGCATATTATTCACAAACTTTATAAATCTGCGGAAGATGATAGAATTAATTTTCCTCAACAGAGGATTGACTTTATTATAAACGATGTTAGAGTTAAATCTCAGATCAGGACTAAAATACCTGACGTATTAAATAGATTTCCCGTAAATAAAAGTAAATTGCTTCAGAAGATTATATTAAAGTTTCACGAGCATTTGTTCCGCGAGCAGCGCGAAGTTAATAATGAAATACTTGACGTTCTTCAGGAATTATCCTCCATTCAGCTTAAAACAACAGAAGAAATAAATACAATGCAGCAAGATACATTACAGGCAAAGTTTAGCGAAATTGACGGCAATATTGATATATTACAGACAAAGTTTAGCAAACTTGACGACAAAGTTAATATAACAAATGACAATGTCAATATAACAAATCAGGATATTTTCAGGCAGATAAAAGACCATAAGTTAAATATTATAGATATGCAAAGAAGACTTATGCTGATATTGGAAGAGGCGCGAAAAAGGCTTCCCGAGCCGTTTTCAACGCAGCAAATAGACAATATATTAAAAGAAGAAGACCATATTTTCGATGTGATGTATGCAACCTTTGAAGACAAATTCAGAGGAACAAGGGAGGATATTAAAAACAGGCAAAAGGTTTATCTGCCTTATATTCAAGAGGCATCCGATAAAACTGCCGGCGCTCCAATAATAGATGTAGGATGCGGAAGAGGCGAATGGCTTGAGCTTTTAAAAGAAAGCGGTTTTAATGCTAAAGGAATAGATTTAAATAAAATTATGATTAAAACATGTTTAGAGTTAAATCTTTCCGTTGTTGAGTCGGACGCTATAGATTATTTAAGGTCTTTACCTGCTAATTCGCTATGCGCGGTAACCGGTTTTCATATAATAGAGCATCTGCCTTTTAAAATGCTCATAGCACTGTTTGACGAGTCTTTTCGCGTGCTTAAGCCCGGCGGCATCGTGATTTTTGAAACGCCTAACCCTGAAAACTTAATGGTTGGAGCCTATACTTTTTACACCGACCCGTCGCATATAAAACCTTTAGTTCCGGTAACTATGCAGTTTATAGCGGAAGAACGGGGATTTCCTAAAGTTAAGATTAAACGGCTGCATAAATATTCCGATTATAATAATGTTTCAGAGCAAAATAAATTTATAACCGAAAATTTTTATAATGAAATGGATTATTCGGTTATCGGGGTTAAATTATAATGAAAATAGGATTAATTGCTCCCAGTCCTATTCCTTTTACCGTCGGAGGCGCCGAAAAATTTTACTGGGGGCTTCAGGAATATATAAATAAAAATACTGCGCATCAATGTGAACTTATAAAAATCCCTGTAAAAGAAGATAATTTTTGGAATTTAATTGAATCTTATTATAAATTTTACAGTCTTGATGTTTCTTATTTTGATGCGGTTATAACCTCTAAATATCCCGCATGGATGATAAAGCATGACAATCATCATATTTATATGCTGCATTGCTTAAGAGGATTATATGACGCATATCATCTTGCAAAACTCCCTGTTGATTTTAACTCTAAACATTCTAAAATTAAAGAAATATTAAATTATATGGAAGATGCCGGTTCAGATTTAGACGGTTTATTCCAAATGCTGTTCGAGCTTAAAAAAGATAAAACAATTTCAGACGATGTTTATGGTTTTCCCGGACCGTTCATAAAAAAAATTATTAATTTTTTAGATAAAAAGGGTATGAAAAAAGTTAAAAGTTTTTCGGCTATTTCAAAAACGGTTGCAGGCAGAAAAGAATATTTTCCCGATAATAAGAATATAAATGTTATTTATCCTCCATCAAATTTAACAAGCTTTAAAAATGAATCCTACAAATATTTTTTTACGGTAAGCAGACTTGATGAAGCAAAACGCATAAGAATTATTATTGAAGCCTATTTAAAAGCCGACGTCAATATGCCGCTAAAAATTGCAGGTACAGGTCCGTTAATGCGGGAGCTTCAAGAACTTTCAAAAGATGATTCAAAAATTGAATTTTTGGGTTTTATAAGCGATAAAGAATTAATTGATTATTATGCAAATGCTTTTGCGGTAATCTTTATTCCGTACGAGGAAGATTACGGTCTTGTTACTATTGAAGCTATGATGAGCGAAAAAGCCGTAATTACATTTACAGATTCAGGCGGAGTAAAAGAATTTGTAGAAGATAGCAAAACAGGGTTTATTTCTAAACCGTCAATTGAATTATTAAAAGAAAACATAGAAAAGGCAAACGAATATGTTAAACTCGTTATTGAAATGGGGCAGACAGGCAAAAAAAGAGTAGAAAATATTACATGGGAAAATACTTTTAATTCTTTAAATCAGCTTATTCAGCCCATGTCTGTGAAAACAGCTGAAGATATTATTTTACAACGCAAAGACGACCTTTTGTCAAATTTAAATAAACATGATTTTCTTAATGATAATATTTTAATAAATACAATCAATACAATAAATAATAGAAATAATATAAATGATATAAATCATAAAAATAAAAGAAAGAAAATTACTTTAGCGACGACATATCCTATTTATCCTCCAAGAGGCGGGGGGCAAAACAGAATTTTTTATTTATATAAAGAACTTGCAAATTATTTTGATATTGAATTAATATCGCTTACAGGTGAAGATGATGCCGGATTTAGAAAAGAAATAGCGCCAAATTTAATAGAAAATAGAGTGCCAAAGTCTAAAGAGTATGCCGAAAAAGAACTCCAAATCCAGCAAAAAATCGGAATTTTTGCAACTGATATAGCTATGTTATATTTTTATGACGATGTAATTGATTATGCAGAAGCTATAAAAAAATCTGCCGATAACTCAGATTGCCTTATTTCAAGTCACCCTTATGTTTACAGTATTTTAAAAAAATATACAAATTCTTTTTTAATTTATGAGTCGCACAATGTGGAATACGAATTAAAAAAACAGATGGTGCTAAAAAATGAAGAAAGCGGCAAAATATTATCGTATTTATTTGAAGCAGAAAAAGAAGCTTGTTTGAATTCCGATTTAATTACTGTTTGCGCAATAGATGACGCTTATAAAATGCAAAAATTGTACGGTCTTGATTTAAATAGGGCGGTAGAAGTGCCTAATGGTGCAGATTTGAAGACGATAAAATTTGTTCCGTTGAAAAAAAGGCAAGAAATTAAAAATAAATTAGGTTTGGAAAAAGAAAAAATTATTCTTTTTATAGGCAGCTGGCACCAGCCTAATATTGATGCAGCAGAAAAAATAATTGATGTTGCCAAAAAATTAACAAAGTATAAATTTGTTATTTTAGGCGGTATCAGCGATTATTTCAAAAATAATAAAATTGCTTATCCGTCTAATGTAGGTTTTACGGGAATGGCGGATGACTATGAAAAAGATTTATATTTAAGTATTGCAGATTTGGCAATAAATCCAATGATGAGCGGCTCAGGAACAAATTTAAAAATGCTGGATTATATGGCAGCGGGCATTCCCGTGTTGTCCACATTAGTCGGAGCCAGAGGGCTTAAATTAAATAAAAGATATGATTTAGATACAGAATCAAACAGTATTGCAGAACTTAATCAGAGTAGCAGTCCTACTTTAGATAAAAAACTTAGCTTAGGTTTAATTTCAAGGAACAATCCAGTATTGTCGGCATGTAGCAGTCCTACTTTAGATAAAAAACTAAGCTTAGGTAGTAATTATGATAGTGATTTGATACAATTAGCAAATATGGAAGATTTTTCTGATGCTGTTGCCGAGTGCTTGGAAAATTACAATGAAAATAAAATTTACAAAGCACTAAAGCATGTAGAATTAAATTTTGATTGGAAAATAATAGCGGAAGAATTTAAAAATAAATTAGCCAAAATAATTTAGGACAAATTATTGTCTAAATTATTGTCTAATTTTATCTAATTCTTTTCAATTTATTGAAGAGTAATCCACTTTTTAAAAGATTAATAAAAAATGTCTATTAAAAGTATAGCTAAAACTGTTTTAAAAAAAATGCTAATTTTTTTTATGAAATTGATTATTACAAAATCAGTTTTAGCATCTAAATTATTAAAAAGTATTTTAAATCTATTCCCAAATACAAAAAATAGATTGCGCAATTTTGCGGTCAATAAGGGACTTATCAATGAACAAACGGATATTCAGCCTGCTATTGCAGAACCGACAGATATTATTGCTAATCTGTCAAATTTACCTCCGCGTGCAACAAAAATTTATAATGATATAATAACAGAAATTCAGCCTGCAATCACCGAAACATCGGATATTCAGCCTGCTATTGCCGAACCGACAGATATTATTGCTAATATGTCAAATTTATCTATGCACGCGACAAAAATTTACTATGATATAAAAAAAGAAATAGAAGTGAGAAAATGCCGATGCGAATAGTTATTGACCTTCAGGCATGCCAGAGTGAAAGCAGGTTTCGCGGCATCGGCAGGTATTCAATGTTTCTTGCAAAGGCCATGGCAAAACAAGCGGGGAAGCATGAGATACTGCTCTTTTTGAGCGATCGTTTTCCAGAAACTATCCCTATTATTCGCTTGTTTTTTGACGGTCTTATTCCAAAAGAACATATTATCGTTTTTTCTGCTCCCGGTCCTGTTGCAGGAATAGACCGATTGAACCAATGGCGATCCTGTGCCGCAGAGCTTATTCGGGAACATGCACTTTTACAGCTTAAACCTGATATTGTATATGTAATGTCCCTTTTTGAGGGTTGGGACGACGATGCGGTAAGTTCGGTGGGAATGCTAAAAACTATATCCATACCTGCGGCAGTAACTCTATACGATATTATTCCTTTTGTTCACAAGGAAATATATCTTGTTGACCCTAATTATAAAAATTGGTATTATAAAAAGCTTATTTTCTTGAAAAATGCAAACATCTTATTAGCAATATCTGAATATTCCAAACAAGAGGCAATAGCTGAACTTGGTTTAAACGAGGATTCCGTGGTGAACATTTTTGGGGCTATTGACGAACACTTTAAACCGATTAGTATCTCCAATGAAGAAAAAAATTCTATTCTTAGCCGCTATAATATTACAAAACCTTTTATATTGTATGCTCCCGGCGGATTCGACAGCCGCAAAAATATAGAAAGATTGATTAATGCATATATTTTGCTTCAGCCTTCGCTTCGCGAGACGCATCAGCTTGTGATTACAAGCAAGATACCTAAAGACAGCAGAGTAAATCTCATAGAACAAATTTATAAAGCAGGATTGAGCATTAGCAATATTATACTCACAGGCTATGTGCCGGATGATGACTTGATTGCGCTTTATAATTTGACCAAACTTTTTGTTTTCCCATCTTTGGCTGAAGGTTTTGGTCTGCCCGCGCTTGAAGCTATGGCTTGCGGCGCGGCTGTTATAGGATCAGGTACTACGAGCATTCCTGAGATAATCGGGCGAAAAGATGCTTTGTTTGACCCGACTAATACAGAATCTATTACGCAAGCTATAAACAATGCCTTAATTGATGAAAATTTCCTTCAAAGTTTACGCGAATATGGTCTTATGCGGGCAAAGGAATTTTCTTGGGATGATGTCGCTAAAAGGGCATTAGAAGCTTTTGAAATGTTCTTCTTAAGAAATTTGACGAACAAAACTCAGATAACATTAGATGCGGATATAGGCTATAAAGAGTTGATTCACTCTATTACGCATATTGAGGCGGAAATACTTCCGACAGAAGCCGATTTATTGAACGCGGCCGAATGTATCTCGTTAAATACTCTATCGCAAAAACAAAAGGAGATTTTCATTGATATCTCGGAGTTGGTCAGAAGAGATGCAAAAACAGGTATTCAGCGGGTTGTCAGAAACATTTTGCAAATTCTTTTAAAATATCCTCCAAAAGATTATCAAGTTAAGGCTGTTTATTTTGATGGACAATGTTATCGTTATGCTGATAAGTTTATAAATAGTATATTTATCAAAGAGCATACGCAAGCCTTAAATCAAGAGCAAGAGCGGAATATAAATCAAGATTCTTCTTCGTTTTCATCTTCTTGTTCTTGTAAAGCCTTAAATCAAGAGCAAGAGCGGAATATAAATCAAGGGCAAGCGGCAGAGCAGGCGCAAGACGGGCAAGATGTGTGTAGCTATAGCAATAGCATTATTGATGCTGCTCGCGGCGACATATTTTTTTGCCCTGATGTAGCGCTGGATCTATTACCTGCGGCAAAGAATACACTCCGTAGATACAATAACCTTGACATTAACGTCTATTTTGTAGTATATGACATTTTGCCCATTCTTCACCCTGAATGGTGGACGCAAGAAATGCATGAAATAATGAGACAATGGCTGCAAACCGTAGCTGAAGTTTCTACAGGTATTGTGTGCAATTCTATGTCAACGGCAAATGATATTAAAGCATGGCTTGCCATTAATCCGCCTGATAGAGCAAAACCTTTGTTAATCGGTTATTTTTATCTTGGCGCTGATATTGAAAATGAGAAAAGTCAAGAAATTATAGAAAAAAATGAAAAATATGATAAATATGAAATTAAGGGAATTAAGGAAAAAAATAAAAAAAATCAAAATAATCAAATTATTGAAAGGAATAAAAGCAATCAAAATAGAAATAATGAAAGTAATGAAAATAAGGTTTTGTCAATCTTACAGTCTTCATCTAGTTTTCTAATGGTGGGAACTATAGAACCTCGCAAAGGACATACTCAAACGCTTGACTCTTTTGAACAGCTTTGGAAGATAGGCTGCGATGTTAATCTTGTCATTGTTGGCAAAGCAGGTTGGATGGTTGAAACGCTCATTAATAGATTACGCAAACATTCAAAACTTGGCAAGCACCTTTTTTGGCTTGAAGGTATAGGAGATGAATATTTGGAAAAAGTTTATGCTGCCAGCGCTTGTTTAATTGCCGCATCTGAAGGTGAAGGTTTCGGTTTACCCTTAATTGAAGCGGCAAGACATAAACTGCCTATCATTGCCAGGGATATTCCGGTGTTTCGCGAAGTTGCAGGAGAACACGCCTTTTATTTTAAAAGTTCAGAGCCTACCGCCTTAACTAAAGCTATTCAAGAATGGCTGACATTGCATAGAAAACGCAAAGAGCCAAAATCTGACAATATACCGTGGCTAACATGGAAACAAAGCACTGAACAGCTTGAAGATATCATTTTTAATGATAAATGGTATTATAAATTTGAATCAAATTAATCCAAAAATTAATGAAGCAGTGGGAATATGCGGAGACTCACAATATATGTTAAAAATATGTTAAAAGATAAAGCCCAGCGGTTCAAGGTATTAATTTTTGATAAAATTAAGCTGTCTAAACTGCCGGTATCGTTATCGGCTTTTATTATTTACCTTGCTATTTCAATCTTATATTTTGGCTTACCGATACTTCCTCATTTTAACAGCGAACTCGCTGCTTCAGGAAGCAGAGATCCTGCTATGTTTGTTTGGTTCCTCTACTGGTGGCCTTACGCAATAATTCATGGAATAAACCCCTTTATTTCTCATTATATATGGGCGCCGCAGGGGTCGCCGTTAACATTTACAACATCTGTGCCTGCAGCTGCAATATTAATGGCTCCCGTTACATTACTCATAGGTCCGATGGCTTCATATAATTTCCTTGCGCTTCTATCTCCCGCGCTTGCCGCACTGTTTGCTTATTTAGTTTGCAAGGAATTGACCAAAAAGTTTTTACCTTCTTTATTTGGCGGATATATCTTTGGTTTTTCCTCTTTTATGTTGGGAGAGATGTTAGGGGGGCATTTAATGCTTATATTGGCATTTCCTATTTCCCTTGCTGTTTATCTGTCTATAAGGCGGATAAAGAATTCCATATCGACAAAGTGGTTTATTGTAAACTTTACAATACTTTTAGTTCTTTTATTCGGGTTTTCTTTGGAACTTTTTGCGACTGCCGCATTTTTTGGAGCAATAACCTGCTTAATTGCGTTACTGATCTACGGTAATCAAGAAAGTGGAAAACTGTTTTCTTTGTTTAAGAATATTTTGATTTCTTATTTTTTAGCAATTATTGTTATTTCGCCATATTTATATTATATGATAAAATATTTTGGTGTATATCCCTCTGTTCCAAATTCCCCTACGTTTTTTTCTTCGGACATTTTAAACTATTTTTTCCCAACGCCGATAACCAGACTCGGTGGAATAATTTTTACTCCATTAACTAAAAAATTTACGGGAAATTATGCTGAAGAAGGAGCATATTTAGGAATCCCGCTTTTATTAATTATGAGTATTGTTATAATTAAGTTCTGGAAAGATAAATTAATTAAACTTGTTGCGGCTGCAACAATTATAGTAATTATATGTTCTTTTGGTCCAAGGCTGCATATTGCAGGTGTTTATACAATTTGGATGCCGTGGAGTTTGGTTCTCCGTTTACCTTTATTATCCGCTGCCCTTCCAATACGATTTCCAATGTATGTGTCTTTAGGCGCAGCAATTCTTTTAGCTTATTGGCTGACAAAATCATCGTGGAATGTTTACGGAAAATATCTTGCCGCTTTAATAGCCATTGGTTTTTTAATTCCGAATCTCAGTGCGGGAGTCGCGGGAGCGTGGATAGGTAAGTTTTATACTCCAAAGTTTTTTAAACAAGGAATATATAAAAAATATATAAAGCAAAATGAAAATATAATTATTCTTCCATATATGGGCGAGGGTTACAGCATGCTTTATCAGGCTAGAACTCATATGTATTTCAGGATGGCTGAGGGGAATGCTATGGGGGGCATAATTCCAAATTATCTGCTTGGTAATCCTGCTACCCCAATTCTTTATAATGGGACAACTGACGCAGGTTATAAATTTAATCTTGTAAAATTTTTTAGAAAAGAAAAAGTTAAAGCTGTTATTACCGCAAAAGGTTCTCGTAAAAAATGGCAAAAAATACTTAAACCACTAAATTTTAGAGAAATTAACGCCGGAGGAGTTGATATTTACTATGTCCCGCCAAAGTTAAAAAAATTAGAAGAAGCAATGAAAATAAAAATGCTCAGGCACTATTATTTTGTTTTTCAAAGTTATAGATCTGCAGCTGTTAAGTATTATGATAAGTATAAAACTTTCAGCGGATTATACCCGCTGCATTTGGAAAAAATAGGCTTATTGCCTAAATCATTAGGCGGTTTTAATAAACACTCTCCAAAGTATAATTGGACAAAAAACGGTTTCTGGATAGGACGCTTGGGTAATTCTTACGCTATAGGATACTTTCCGGCATATTATAATTTGACAAAATATTTATACAAAAAATTTTCAAAATCTATTAAAAGAATGTATTTCCCTTACCCTAAACTTTTTAATAGTTCTAATAATTATAATAAATATTTACAGGGTCAGGTTTTGATTCAATTTAAAAGATAAAATATAATATATAAAAAAATAAAAAGATAAAATATCTTAAATCACTGTTACAAATTTTTTTTCTGGATTCCTGCCAACGCTGTATTTGCAAATTTTTTTGCCAGCGTCGGCGCAAAAGTTAGAAATTTCTTTTTATGGATTTATGCCAACGCAGGAATGACTTTGCGAAGGTTTAAATTTTAACCTGTTTGGTGTCATTACCGCGAAAGCGGGAATCCAGTATTTATCATATACCGAATCAGTTTTAATAATTTCTAACGGTGATTTAAATAAATATATAAAATAAATAAAAAAATATTAAAAGATTATAAAATATTAAAAGAGAAAATGTATAATTAAAGATAGAATATATAAAATAGATAGAGGTTTACTAAAAAATGAAACTGTCGGTTATAATACCATGCTATAATGAAGTTAATACGATAGTAAAAATAGTTGATGCGGTAAAAAGTTCTCCTTATCAAAATAAAGAAATTATTATTGTTGACGATTTCTCAACTGATGGAACGGGAGATTTATTAAAAAATGGTTTAGAAGGGCAAGTTGACAAAGTAATCTATCATGAATTTAATCAGGGGAAGGGAGCCGCAATTAGAACAGGCATAAAAGCGGCGACAGGAGATATGGTTATCATACAGGATGCGGATTTAGAATATAATCCAAAAGAATATTCAAAGATTGTAGAGCCGATATTACAGGGCAAAGCGGATGTAGTCTTCGGTTCTAGATTTGTAACGACCGAAAGTCGCAGAATAGTATATTTCTGGCATAGCGTAGGAAATAAGGTTCTTACATTATTATCCAATATATTTACAAATTTAAATTTATCCGATATGGAAACCTGTTATAAGGTATTTAAAAGTGATATTATTAAAAATATAGAGATTGAAGAAAATCGTTTTGGTTTTGAACCTGAAATTACGGCTAAAATAGCTAAAATCAAAGGAATTAGGATATATGAGGTAGGTATATCATATTACGGCAGAACCTATGCAGAGGGCAAAAAAATCGGATGGAAAGATGGTTTTAGAGCTATTTATTGTATAATAAAATATAATGTTTTTTCTTAAAAGTATAGCATCCGATTCCTTTATTTTATTATTTATAAAAAATATGCTAAAATTTCATTTACATATTAATTTCATTCATATTAATAATAACCAATTATTTTATAAATTAATATAATCTAAATAAATAATCCTTACAACAATAATAAATGATAATAAATAATTTTGAATAATATAATGAACAATAATAAATGATATACGTTCAAAATACTCCAAATAATGCAGGCGTTTATATTTACGGAGACTGTAAAGACTTTGACGCTTTTTATGAATCATTGCATACAATTACAGATTATATGGGGACGAGCATCCTTTATATGCTATATGTAGCTGCCGACAATAGGGTGATGGCTGTTTGCTATGATTTAAGGCATGCGTTGATGGGCGACAGAGAAATAGAATTTGTGTCCAACGGTTTTGAAGATGACGAAACTATGGATGACGAAACGCAGAGCGAAATGTTGCACGGAACGATGAATGTATTTCATATATTTCAAAATAAAAAGATTAATAAAAACGATGACGACGGCAACAGTATCAATAATAACAATAATACATTGCCAAAAATTGCAGGCGGCAAAAATGTATATTTAAAATAGCAGTTTTATGGCCGGAAATGCTTTTTGTGATGATAGCGCTTAATGATTTTGTTAAGCTTTATGCTCAAAAAAGAGCAAAAAGAAACTTTGATATATTATTTAATAAACACAATATATGGGATGAATCTATCGCATATACCAGAGTATTTCAGGCAGAAGTTGTAAAATGCCTCAAAACTTTATTTGCCAAATCTATATTTTCTCGCATTACTAATTTAATAATCAGGGATTATATTACTGTAGATAAGTATATAACTCAGTATGTAGATATTCTTAATGTAGATTTTCTTAAAATAAATAAAGAAAAACGTATTGCGAGTATTCTCGGCATTGCCAAAAAATTAGTAATTCATAATAATGAATATAAAACTCTTGAAGCCGGCATATTAAAATCTGCGAAGGAATTCAAATGTTCTACTCACGATTTAGAGATTAACGGACTTGAATATCCGGATGAAATTGAATGGTGATTTTAAATATGTTTAAATAGGAATGGCGGTCGTTTTATTTATTTTATAAGGTTTATTTATTTGTTTATGTCAATAATTATGCTTAATAATATGTTAAGCATTTTCAATATATATTTGCTTATTATTATGATAAGTATAATATGTAATGAAAAAGAAAATAAGCATTAAAACAAAGCATTAAAACAATATTAATTTATGAACATTCTTTTAACAGGCGGCTCAGGTTTTGTCGGATACTATGTAAAGCAAGCCCTCTCCCAATTTCACACTTGTGTCCCGTTAGCCGACGAAAGAGGTACAATTGATTTAAGAGATGTTAATAGGATAAAATCGTTTTTATCGTCAAATATACAATCTAATATACCTAATGATGTATATAATGTAAAATCTGCTATAGCATCTAAAAATATTTTACCCGATATAAATTCAGACGATATAACATCAAATGGTATTATAATTACATCATTATTCAATACGTCATTACATACTACCTATACCTCCGATAATAATCTTAGCGAAAATAAATTTAATATTACATCATTACGCAATACGCTGCCGCACGCCGCTATTTTTGACGCAGTAATCCATTTAGCCGCTCAAAGCTTTGTTCCCGAGTCTTTTAAAAATCCTCTTGAGACTTTTGACGTTAATTTCACAGGCACTTATAACTTATTTAGCGCTTTAAAAGAATACGGTTTTCACGGTAAGATCCTTTACATAAGTTCAGGCGATATTTACGGTCTTGTTAGCGAAGACAAACTTCCTATAACGGAAGATTATCCGTTAAAACCAAGAAATCCTTACGCGGTAAGTAAAGTTGCGGCCGAAGCGCTGTGTTATCAGTGGTCTATAGCTGAAGATATAGAAATTTTAATAGCAAGGCCATTTAATCACATAGGACCAAATCAAAGCGAAAGATTTGCCGTATCAAGTTTTGCAAAGCAGATAGCCGAAATTGAGCTTGGTTTAAGAAAACCTGTGCTTAATACTGGTAATATTGATATAACAAGAGATTTTTTAGATGTGAGAGATGTAGCTGACGCATATAAATTATTATTAGAAAAAGGAATGAATTGCAAGGAACAAGAATCAGAAATTAATATAAAAACAGAATCGAACCAAAAAGCATCAACAATTACAAATACAATTAAAGATACAAATACGTTAGAAAAAAATACAAATACAATTAAAGATGCAAATGCATTAACAAAAAAAGATGCCAAAGAAATAAACACATTAACAAAAATAAAGACATTAACAAAAAAAGATGCCAAAGAAATAAAAACTGTTGAAAATTCTCGCTCCTATGTTTATAATGTATGCTCAGAAACTGAAACCTCAATCCGCTCAATAATCAATATAATGTTCGAAATAACAGGCGTTGACGCTAAAATAGAAATTGATAAAAATAAATTAAGACCAAACGAACAAAAAAGAGTATACGGCAGCAATGAAAAGATTAAGAATATAACAGGCTGGGAGCCAAAAATACCGCTTAAACAAAGTATAGCGGACATCCTAAATTACTGGAAAGAAAAACTAAAAAATTAAATTAGTTTGATTATAATAAATAAATAAATATAATAAATAAATATAATAAATAAATATAATAAATAAATATAATAAATAAATATAATAAATAAATAAATAATTATAAAATAATAAATAAAATATATTATACCTTAAATCACCGTTAGAAATTTATTTTTCTGGATTCCTGCCAATGCAGGAATGACTTTGTGAAGGTTTAAATTTTAACCTGTTTGGTGTCATTCCCGCGAAAGCGGAAATCCAGTATTTATCATATACTGAATCAGTTTTAATAATTTCTAACGGTGATTTAAATTTATATTATATTTATTATTTTATAATTCTTATTTATTTTATTTAAATTTATTTAAAAATAAAAAAAGTAAATTAATGAAAATAAATTAAAAAATAGGTAAATTATCGTAAATTATAAATTAAATTAATTTTGGTTTAGATATATAACCATAGAGAATAAATAGAAAAAACGGGGGAATTAATTTTATGGCAAAAACTGCGCTTATAACGGGCATAACGGGACAGGACGGCGCATACCTTTCCAGGTTCTTGCTTGAAAAAGGCTACAATGTTTACGGATTTCTTGCAAGGAGAGGCTCTGATACATTATGGAGATTGAGATATTTAAATATATTAGATGATGTTAAAATAATTGACGGAGATATGCTAGATTTATCTTCTTTAATCAGGGCATTAGAGTTGTCAAAAGCCGATGAAGTATATAATTTAGCCGCGCAAAGTTTTGTCGGCACTTCTTGGCAGCAGCCTATATTAACTACTCAGGTAACCGGTTTTTCGGTAATAAATGTTTTAGAAGCTATAAGGCTTGTAAACAGCAATATTAGATTTTATCAGGCTTCAACATCTGAAATGTTTGGTAAAACTACTGAAACGATTCAGTGCGAAAATACCGTATTTCATCCAAGAAGTCCTTACGGAGTAGCTAAACTCTTCGGACATTACATTACTATCAATTACAGAGAAAGTTTTAATATATTCGGTTCGGCAGGAATACTTTTTAATCATGAATCTCCGATAAGAGGAATAGAATTTGTTACAAGAAAAGTAACCAGTGCTGCAGCGAAAATAAAATACGGCAAACAATCTAAATTGTATCTTGGCAACATAGATGCTCAAAGAGACTGGGGATATGCTAAAGATTATGTTGAAGCGATGTGGCTTATGCTCCAGCAAGATACACCTGACGATTTTGTTATTGCAACAGGCAAAACTTCAACAGTTCGTGAAATGTGCGAAATAGCATTTTCTTATTTAGGTCTTAACTATCAGGATTATGTTGAAATAGACCCAAAGCTATATAGACCAGCAGAAGTAGAAAGACTGCTCGGCAATCCTAAAAAAGCTAAAGAGAAATTAGGCTGGGAATCTAAAACTTTAATGAAAGAATTAATAGAATTAATGGTTGAAGCGGACATGAAAAGGGTAAAGGATAATAAGCTGGAGTTTTGAGTAAAAAATAACATAATAACATAATGTATATTACATTATAAAATAGTTTTAAACATAAGAAAAATATTGCCCTAAGCCTGCAATAGAAAATAGTATGAATAATACAGCGGTTTTAATATTTTCGTGTCCTGATAAAAAGGGCATTGTAGCCTCCGTTTCCAAAGTTCTTTTTGACAGCGGAGCTAATATAATTGAATCCAATCAGCATTCGGCAAAATCGCTAACCCCTCATTTTTTTATGAGAATAGTTTTTGAATTAGATGCCGATATTAATGTTAGCAATAATGCTAATACTAATACTAATGCTAATACTAATAATGCCGATATTAATGTTAACAATAATAATTATGTTAATAATTGTAATAATAAAAATTATAGCGATAATAGCAAAAATTTAAATAAAAGCATACGCGCTATAAAATTTAAAATGGATAAAATTGCCTCCGAGTTTGATATCAATTTTAAAATAAGCGATATTTCGGTTAAAAAGAATGCAGCTGTATTTGTTTCAAAAGAAGACCATTGTCTTAATGAGCTTTTATGGCAAAAAAACGCCGGCGATATTTTATTAAATATTAAGTGCATAATTTCAAATCACTCAAATTTATCAGCTATCGCAAATTTTTATGAAATACCCTTTATATATGTTCCGTCAAATATTAATAAGGATAAACAAGAAGAAATAATTCTTGAAAAATTAAAAAATTTCAATATAAATTTTATTATACTGGCAAAATATATGAGGGTTCTTTCTGGAGACTTCATTGATTCATTCGGAAAGAAAATTATAAATATACATCATTCATTTTTGCCTTCTTTTCCGGGAGCAAAACCATATGAACAGGCATATGAAAAAGGTGTTAAAATAATAGGCGCTACCGCTCATTTTGTTAATGAAAAATTAGACGACGGTCCTATAATAGAACAAGGTGTTATAAGAATAAATCATGAAGACAACCCTGATGATTTAAAAAGAAAAGGAAAGATAATAGAAAGATTGGTATTGGCAAAAGCAGTAAAATTATTTATTGAAGACAGAATAATAGAATATGGCAATAAAACCATAGTTTTTGACTGAATTTTAGTTAACCATACGGCCCGGAACGGTCGGAATTAACGCCTGAGGAGTATGCTCCGGCGGGTATCCAAAGTATCGGATATGGCCGTCATACAATGAAACAGGAAAAAGCCTATCAATTAATTGATAGGTAGTTCACTCCGAACATTGAGCAGTGTTTCAGTTAACTTGCTTAAAAATAGAAAGATCGGAAAAAGTAAAATAATATAAAAGGGAGTGTTCAATATTTTGTGTCAACCTGATGTGTTAAAATAATATTTTGTTATATTAGAACATAGTTTTAATGTTTTGTCAATATAAAATTTGATCAAATTTTAAAAGTTTTTCGTA
>JAJZVN010000098.1 GCA_021845685.1 bacterium | reverse complement strand
CAAATTTGTCCCATAGGCGATTTAAATAATGTTAATTATTAAGTCAAATTAGCAAGTTATAAATTTCTTATTTAAGCTTCCCAAGCTTGGTGTCGCCGGTTCGAACCCGGTTGCCCGCTCCATTCAATTTAAATTTTTAATCTACAAGCATCTCTTTAATCGCGGTTTTAACGGATAGTATGACATCGTCGCGGATTCCCCCGAGTTTTTTAACTAACCGTTGCTTATCTATGGTTCTTATCTGGTCAAGGACAATCCAAGCCGTTTTTCCGTTAAAAGATACCTTAATCCTTGTCGGATAATCATGCGACTTCGTAGTCATAGGGGCGATAATAAACGTCCTGATATTTTCGTTCATTTCATTTGGTGAAATTACAAGGCAGGGTCTCGTCTTTTTCATTTCATGTCCGATAGTCGGGTCGAGGTTTACAAGACAGACGTCATACTGGCTTATTTCCATTCCCAATTTTCCCCGTCAAGGACTAATGCGTCGTCAATAATTAATGCGTCGTCGTTTCGCCTGCGCATTAGTTTAAAAGCATTGCCCCATCCGTCCCTAGGCTTATTTTTTACAGGTTTTAAAATTATTTTATTGTCTTTAACCTCAAGATCCAACTCTTTTACTATATTGCACTGCTTGAGGACTGCCGACGGTATTCTTACGCCTTTTGAATTGCCGATAGTTATAATATTTAATTTCATAAATGTAATTATAAAGTAATTACGGTAAAAAGTCAATATCATTTAATTTCATATCATTTAATTTTTTATTTGCTAATTTATATCATATATGATATAATAAATCCAATGCCTGAAAAAAACATCGAGCTAAAGCTATCGGGAGATAGGCCTGCGTTATATGGAAGATTATAAAAGGAGATTAAAACAATTAATAAGAAGATTGCTACTTCATGGGAAGACGTTAAAAAAGAGCTCTTAAAAGACCCCTCCGTCTATAAAGAATATAAATCCTTAGAGCCGGAATACAAGATAATAAGCCAGATGATAAAAATAAGGATAGAACAGGGCTTGACGCAGAAAGAACTGGCGGAAAAGATAGGAACGAGGCAGAGCAACATAAGCAGGATAGAAAGCGGGAAATACAATCCTTCCCTGGAATTTCTGAAAAAAGTGGCCAAAGGTCTTAATAAAGAGCTTATCGTATCGTTGGGTTGATTGCCGTCAATTTCGAGTCTTATTTTAATCCTGCAAATAAAAAATATTCATTTTTCTTAAATGCAATATTGCCAATAAGATTTTACCTATTTTCCTTAATTAAATTCCGCGCTATTTTATCGCATTCTTCGTTATAAAGATTATCCGAATGACCTTTTACCCATACGCAGTTTATTTTTAAAGAGTTATAAAGTCCGTAAATTTCTTGCCATATATTTTTATGCTTGATTTCTTTTTTCCACTCTTTTCTAGCCCAGCCGTGCATCCAGCCGGTCATTCCGTCTAAAGCGTATTTGGAATCGGAGTAAAGATTTATCGCTATATCTTTATTCTTAATGGCTTTAAATGCATTAAGCACTGCTAATATTTCCATTTCCTGATTAGTCGTTTGCTCCTTAAAACCGGATATAATTTTTTCTTTATCTTTATATAAAAGAATAGCGGCGTATGCTCCCGGACCGGGGTTTCCGGAACACGCTCCGTCGGTGTAAATATTTATTTTAGTTTTATCGTCCATAATTTTATTGATTTTGTCCGTGATTAAAAAATAATCGGTTTGATTAAGTCTGTAAAATTTTTAAAATATAAAATTTAGATTATCAGGGTCTTTAAAAAGCTATCCATAGGAGTTGTTGAATTAATTTTTTGACTTCTTTTAATACTATTATGGGAATTTTTTAACCAAAAATCAATATAAAAATAGTAAATTTTTATCGTTTTTTATTGGAAGGCGCTTTACAACGAAACATTGAACTTGATTGATGAGATAAATAGCCTTTCCGAAAGTATTAATGCCATATTGGATAATAAGCAAAAGGAAAAGTATTTCGAATCGATTGTTGTGCTTTATAGTTTTATCGAAGATGTGATGAAATGGCTCGTGCTTATGCAGATTATATGGAATAAGTCTGAAAAAAGAGTTATGCCTGCAGGACAATTAGAAGAAATAATTAAGTTTTGTAATAGGCTAAATTTTGACAATCTTTTACAAATTGGGAATAGTATTGGACTTCTTGACTATAGTTTTTTTAAACGACTTGAAAAAGTAAGGATTGAACGTAATACGATTATTCATCAGTATTGGATTTATACCCACAAAAATAAGATTCATATACTTAGGAAAAAACTAGAGAAACTTGCTAAGATATGTAGCGATTTAATTGGAAAGTTAAATGCATTAGTTGAAGAAACAGGAGCAGACGACTCTATACTGGATTCGTAAATTGGACAAAACTGGCGCTATATTCTTAAGAGAGCGATTTATAAAAGAATTATATAAAGACGCAGTAATTATGGTTCAAGAAAAAGCAAGAAAAACAAAGGGTGCTGGAGATATTGAGAAAGACATAAAATGTCTAGAAGATATCTCTTATTTTGATTTGGCTGATATATATAAAGAAACGATTAAAGACCTACAAAATACGAATTACAAATAAGATTGGAGAACATTTTACATCAGGCATGGGGAGGGGTTGTCTTGAAAATCAAAGTGGACAGATTTATTTATTTTATAATATTTTATATATGCTACGGACTGTCAAAACTATGAATTAATAAAAATGATAGATATTTATGGGTAAGTTTAAAAAAATGGATATACTTAAATTAATGCGGAGCAATATAATATTGCCTTTGCAAAGTTGGACGCTAAAAGATGTTTCTAATTGGCTTGGATGGATTGAAGCAGGCGATGAAAGAGACGGTTTTTGGGCAGGAAAGGTTTATGAATTATATTTTAAACATAAAAAAAGAAATATTAACAAAGAAGAGAGGGTTTATTTATTAAATAGCAACAGTGAGCGAGAATTTATTCTAAACAAACTCATTAACCATTGTATTGACGATGTCAAAAAGTTATCCTTTGTTAGCGCATGGTTTCGTAGTATCCTTGTCAATAGAGATAAATATATTTAATGAAATTACAGATATCAAAAATAATATCATAAAGAAGCTATATGCTTTAAAAAGATTTAATTATTGAACGCCAAATATATTTAAAAAAATGCAGGGACTCGGAAATATTCTTATATTAACCGTAATAGTATTAATAATTTTCGGCGTATTGTTTATTTTTTTCCATAAACTGCCTTTCGGCAAACTTCCCGGCGATATAATAATTAAAAAGGGTAATTTTACTTTTTATTTTCCGCTTGGATTAAGTATTATTGCAAGCATAATACTGGACGATTATTTTGTATTTAATCTGCAGGCATTAAAAAGAGGCAGGTAAAATTAGCGCTGTATATAAAAGAGAATAAAAGCACAAATTTATCTTATCTCGAAGGAATAATGCCGGATGTTTCAAGAAAAACTCTTTACAGAGATTTGCGGGAACTTGTGGACAAAAATATCTTGAAAGCGACCGGCGTTAAGAAGCTAAGGATATATGAACCGATAAATGTAAAATAATTCTTTATCTGACATTTATCGGATATTTGGTAAAAGTTTAAAATAACAGGACGACTTGAAATTTTAAAAATATGCGTTATAATTAAATTAAAGAAAGAAAATAAATTTAAGACAAAGAAATTTAAGAATATATATTTTTTATGCAGCATGCCGCCGTCAGTCAGTTTAATGCTTAACTTTAAGCACATTGGACGTTAAAGACCAGTGACTGCAACGGCGGTATTTTTTATTCTAAAATATGAATTTATCTTAATGCCGTAATTTTAATCCAGCCGAATAACAAAATATCAAAGAAAACAATTATAATTTATCGCCATCCCATCTTTAAATTCTTTTCGTAAAATTTTATTGTTTAAATTTCATAAATTATTTATAATAAAAAATTATGAAATTTAAAGAAGACTGTATTTTTTGCAAAATAGCGAATAAATTGATACCTGCCGAAATAATCGAGGAAACCGACGGTTTTATCGTAATAAAGGATATGAATCCCATAGCTCCTATACATCTTTTAATAATTTCTAAGTCGCACTACGACAGCGTTTTAGATATCGGGCTTTCAGGCGGTGCCTATAAAAGCTGCGGCGGCAGACACGAAGAAGGCGAAAGCGGCAATAAAAATGAATCGGACATCGACGAAAAGCATAAAAGCGGCGGTAGTGCAGGTAACGTCGGTAGCGACGATAAATCCGGTAACGCCGATAGCGTCGGTAGCGGCGATAAAGCAGGTAAAGCCGGTAACGGCAATATGGAAAACTGCGGCGGCATCGACGGCAGAGAACTTTTTGGAATATTAGGCTCGCTTGCCGACAAATTCAAAGTTGCGGATAAAGGTTTCAGGACGGTTATAAATACTAAAGAAGACGGCGGACAGACGGTCAATCATTTGCACGTTCATTTCATGGCTGGCAGAGGATTCGGTTGGCCGCCCGGTTAATCCATGCTAAGCGGGTAATTGTCGGGGTTAATTTCTGTTATCGGGATTAATTATGGCCGATTAAAGATTTATCTTTATATAGCTTCATATCGCTTTTATAGCTTATAGCTTCAAACAGCTTTATATATTTAGCTTTTTAGCTTTATATTAATCTGTTGAATTTTAAAATATTAATTAAAATAAATTTAAAAATAAAACTTGAAACATTAAAACAAATGGGAAAAATTAATGGAAACTTGGTTTTTTGAGAATCAGACCGGCAATTTCGGAATAAAAATTAGGGTTGAATCTATATTATTTCATGAACATTCGGATTATCAGGAGATAGCGGTTTACGATACTTTGGAATTCGGCAAAGTGCTTGTTTTAGATAAAGCGGTTATGTTTTCGGATAAAAACGAGTTTGTTTACCATGAAATGCTCGGTCTCGTTCCTTTGTTTTCCCATAAAAAACCTGAAAGAATTCTTATAATCGGCGGCGGCGACGGCGGCGTGGTCAGGGAATGTCTCAAAAATCCTTTTGTTAAGCACATAGACCTTGTTGAAATAGATAAAAAAGTAATCGACGTTTCCAAAAAGTTTTTTCCGGAAATCGCCTGCAAACTTGACGACGAAAGGGTAAGGATACTGGCCGAAGACGGCATAGAATTTGTAAAAAGAGTTAATTCCGGTAACAGGGAAGACGAAAAGTACGACGTTATACTTATAGATTCTACCGACCCCGTCGGTCCTGCCGAAGGGTTGTTCAGGCGCGATTTTTACGAAGCTGCCTCAGGTTCTCTAAAAGCTGACGGAATATTTGCGGCGCAGACTGAATCGCCGTTTTTTAATAAAAATTTAATTAAAGACATAGGAAAAATAATAAGGGAAATTTATGAAAAATCATCGCTTTATCTGGCTTCTATACCGGTTTATCCCAGCGGTTTATGGAGTTTTACGGCAGGCTCCAAAAAATACGATACTAAAGTTATAAACGAAAGTTACGATAATTTTGATTTTGCGGGTCTTGAGACTGATTTAAAATACTATTCCCGCGAAATACATTCCGCCTCTTTCATTTTACCTAACTTTATAAAGGAGATA
>JAJZVN010000097.1 GCA_021845685.1 bacterium | reverse complement strand
TATATAAATACGAAAAACTTTTAAAATTTGATCAAATTTTATATTGACAAAACATTAAAACTATGTTCTAATATAACAAAATATTATTTTAACACATCAGGTTGACACAAAATATTGAACACTCCCTATTAATTATTAATAAAATAAATGGTTTCTTATATATTTAAAAGATTAATGTTTATGCTGCCTATTTTAATAGGCATAACTTTAATATCTTTTTTTGTTATCCATCTCGCTCCTGGTAATCCTCTGACGGAACAGCTTGGATTAAATCCAAAAGTGTCAATGGGCGCCAGACTTCAGCTTAAGAAATTGTACGGTTTAAATAAACCTTTAATATCACAATATATAAACTGGATTAAACGAATAACCACTTTTAATTTCGGAAGGTCTTTTACGGCAAACCATGAACCTGTTATTACGGAGATATCAAGAACAATCGGCATAACTATCTTGATAAATTCGCTTGCCATTGTTTTTATTTTTATCTTTTCTATCCCGATAGGTGTTATTTCGGCAGTGAAACAAAACTCAATGTTTGATAAAATTTCAACTGTTATTGTTTTTATCGGTTTTGCTGCACCGACATTCTGGGTAGCTCTTTTGCTTATTATCTTTTTCGGAATTAATTTACACTGGCTGCCTATAGGAGGGATTACTTCGTTAAATTACAGATTTTTATCTCCCGCAGGAAAAATTATAAATATATCTAAGCATCTTGTAATGCCAGTTTTTGTTGCAGGTTTTGGCGGTATTGCAGGGTTGTCGCGCTATTTAAGGAGCAATATGCTTGAGGTTTATAAAAGTGAATATATTACAACGGCAAGAGCTAAAGGGCTTAAGGAATATGTTGTTATATATAAGCATGCTTTAAAAAATGCATTAATACCTTTTATAACTATTTTAGGTTTAAGCGTCCCGGGTCTTATCGGAGGAAGTGTTATTATAGAGACTATTTTTGATATAAACGGTATGGGCAGACTTTTTTATCAAAGCGTGTTAGCGCGAGATTATCCTACTATAATGGGTATCTTAGTTATAGGCGCGGTTCTTACTTTGCTTGGGAATTTAATAGCTGACATTGCTTATGCCGTGGTAGACCCAAGATTAAGAAAATGAAACAATAAATAAATTACGATTGAATCAAAAGGTAAAATAATATATAATTTGTATATATTTTTTATATATAAATTAAGAAACACTATTATAATAATATAATAATATAAAAATATAATAATATAAAAATATAATAATATAAAAATATAATAATATAAAAATTAGCAATATTACAATATTAAATAATAACTAAATCTAAATTTAAATTCAGCAGGGAACGGGTCATAAACTATTTAGGAACAAACTGCGAAATCCTCTCCTTTTTAAAGGAGAGATGAAAGCAGACTAATTGAATCCCAAGGAAAAAATGACTAAACAATATACCTACAAATTCAGGATATATCCAAACAGGGACCAGATAACCTTTCTTGACGAACAGATAGGCTGCAACAGGTTTATATATAATTTCTTCCTTGAAAGAACTGTAAATTTATTTAAAGTCCATAATATTAAATTCAATTATTATGAATCTAAAAAAATAATACCTTTGCTTAAAAAGGGTTTCCCGTTCCTATTAAACGCTAACTCCCAGTCCTTGCAGGCTACCCTTAAAAATCTTGATACAGCTTTTAAGAATTTATTTCAGCACAGAGCTAAGTTTCCTAACTTCAAGAAAAAAGTCAATACCAATTCTATTGAGATACCGCAGCATTTCACGGTAAAAGATAATTTCTTGCATATTCCTAAACTTAAATCGGCTATTAAAATTAAACTCCATAGGCGGTTCTACGAATTTGCAAAATCCGTCAAGATAACGAAAACGCCGTCCGGCAAGTATTATGTTAATATACTTGTAGAAAAATACGACTATACGCCGTATATGCCGGATAAAGTTAAAAATATAGTATCAGGCGCCGACTTAGGAATTAAGGATTTTGCCGTTATCACTACCGGCAAGTCTATTGCCGATAAACAAACTATAAAGATAAATAATCCTAAATACCTGATTAAATCGCAGGAAAAACTAATAAAGCAGTCCCGGCAATTATCTAAAAAACAGCATAAGAAAACCAAGAACGATAAAACCAAAGCGTCAAACAATTATAAAAAATACAGTAAGAAATTAACTAAGCTGCACGAACATATAGGCAATCAAAGAAAAGATTTTCTACATAAGTTGTCTTCAAGAGCGGTAAACGATAGCCAAGTTATCGTTCTTGAAGACTTAAATATAAAAGGAATGGTTAAGAATAGGCATTTGTCTAAATCGATATCCGATGTATCATGGGGAATGTTCACTGGACAGCTTAAATATAAGGCCGACTGGTACGGGCGAGATATTATTAAAGTCAACAGGTTCTATCCGTCAAGCAAGACCTGCTCTGTCCCTGCCTGCGGATATATCAAGCAGGACTTAAAATTGTCGGATAGATTTTGGACTTGCCCTGAATGCAATACTACCCACGACAGGGATATAAATGCTTCTATTAACCTATTCCTTGAAGGACTTAACTTAACCATACGGCCGGAATGGTCGGAATTAACGCCTGCGGAGTATGCTCCGGCGGGTATCCAGAGTATCGGATATAGCCATCATACGATGAAACAGGAAGAAGCCTATCAATTAATTGATAGGTAGTTCACCAATATTAAATGCTATATGTAATGCGAGGAACTAAAAATGTATAAAAAAATACTAGTCATATTTTCTATTATGATGATTTCGGCGCTTGCTCTTTCGGGATGCGCTACCACACGTAATGTAGAGGGCAAGCCTATTATGTCTTCTTCCGTAAATAAAATAATTAACGGAGTAACGACTAAAAAACAAATTCTTCAGATGTACGGTCCGCCGCTATCTATTAAAAGAAATATTTTAAAACCTGCCGTAGAAATTTATAAGTATAGATTCAGATATAAAAAGTATACACATCTCGGCGATGAAATACTTACTTCGGCTACAAGAAAATTGACGGAAAAACTAAATATTACTTTTAGGCATAATATTGTAATAGCTCATAGTTTTACCACGCAAGGCAATATTTCTTTAAAAGAGATATTAAAAAATAAAAATAAATCAAATACTCAATAGCCGAATCAATAAGTTTTAATTTTATAATAATAAAAACGATAAAGTTGAGATAAAATAATTATATAATGTAAAATATTTATGAAAATTAAATTTACAAAACTTGAGGGTGCTGGCAACGATTATATTTATATAGATGCCATTAATGATTTACCCGAAAATTTGATTAACGATACAAATTTTTACAGAGAATTGGCTATAAAAATCAGTGATAGACATTTTGGAGTCGGTTCTGACGGTGTAATCGTAATACTTCCTTGTGATATTGATTCTAAAGATGCTGATTTTAGAATGCGAATGTTTAATGCCGACGGTTCAGAAGGCGAAATGTGCGGAAACGGCATAAGATGTTTTGCAAAATATGTTTACGACCATAAACTTACGTCTAAAAATCCTATAAAAATAAATACTCTCGCAGGAATTAAAACTGTTCAGGTTTTTGCAGACGATAATATTAACGGTTATTGCGATAATATTAATGCAGAAAACTTAAACTTACAATCAAAATCAAATAATAATGCCGACATAAATAATAGCGGAGGCGAAAATATTGTTCTTATTAATGCCGCTAACTTTAATAATAGCGGCGGTTTTGTAAAATATGCCAGAGTTGAAATGGGAAAGCCTGAGTTTGAAAGTTCTAAAATTCCCGTAAATATTAATAAATCTGAAATAATAGATGAACCTTTAAAGGCAGGAGATATTGAATTTAAGATTAATTGCGTGTCTATGGGAAATCCGCATTGTGTAATATTTGTCAATGATGTTGATAATTTTAATGTAGGTTTTTACGGACCTCTTATAGAAAATAATCCTTTATTTCCTAAAAAAATAAATGTTGAATTTACTCAGATTATTTCAGATAATTATGTTAAAGTAAGAACATGGGAGCGCGGTTCGGGTGAGACTCTTGCATGCGGAACAGGGGCATGCGGAGTTTACAGTATTATAAAAAAGACTATTAACAATAATATAGATTTTTTAAATGTTATTTTGCGCGGCGGCGTATTGCAAATAACCGGGGATATAAATAAATCTGTATTAATGACGGGACCGGCAAATGAAGTTTTTTCAGGTTATTATGATTTTGAATTTTAAATATGAATTTTAAATCTTTTAAATATAAGATTAATAAGATTAACATTCAAAATAGCATTATTATTAAAGCTATTAAAGATAGTATTGCTTTTCTTCTTATTATTGTAAGTTTTGCACATTTTCTTCCTTCTGCATTTTTTATTAGAAACGCGATGTCTTATCCTATAAACCGAACAAAACTTGCAAAATATAACTATAAGCTTGCCGAAATTATTAAACAAAATAATAAATTAAGTCATATCGGCAAAATTAAATCTAAAAGAGATGCGCCTGCACTTTTAAATATTACTAAGCAAAAAAAGTACAAACATGCTAATGCTAATGCTAATGCTAATGCTAATGCTAATGCTAATGCTAATAGTAATGCTAATAGTAATAAAACCGATTACAACACAAATTATAAATATAAAACAAATTATAAACCTCGTTATTTAAATTATTTTAAAGAAGGGTATAAATTTTATAAAGCAGGAAACTATAAAAAAGCGGCAGGTCTTTTCTGGCTTTATACGGCTAAACGAGGCAAGTTTCTTTATGATTATTCGCTGTATTATCAGGGATTATGTTTTATAAAAACCCGCAGTTATTATAAAGCAAATTTTGTTCTTTCTAAATTATCTGTAGATTATCCGCATTTTATCTTCTATAAAAACGCTATTTTTTATCTTGCCGAGGCTCAATATAAAATAGGCGATTATAACGGTGCCGTTAATAATTTCAAGCATTTGCTGTATATTACCGAAGATAACCGCGTAAAACCGTATAGCTATAAAAAAATAGCAAATATTTATCTGCTTAAACATAAATATAAAGAGGCAATATTATATCTTGCTAAAATTTATATAAATTATCCTTATTATTATAAAATTCATCATATTTCTAATTTATTGCCGAAATTTAAAAGTTTTAAAAAATCCGACAAATTTAATTTGACTCAAAATCAAAAACTCAAACGCGCTTTAAATCTGTATTATGATTCTTATTATGCCGAATCTTATAAAACTATTACCGGAATTAAAGGAATCAAAGCCGAAATAATTAGACTTAAGGATATGCTGAAACTTAAAAACCCTCAATTTCTAAATCAATTAGTATTATTTAAATCCGATTTTAAAAAAGAAAGTTTAAACAAAGAAAAAGAATCGGCTAAAAAATACCGTAAATACCTCAAACTAATACCGTATCTAAAAGCTTATTATTTTTATCTAACCGGAAATAATGCCGAAACTATTAAAATTTTGAATAAAATATTTTATAACTTTGGATATTTAAATAAAAAAGAATCCGATCTATATCAAAATATAGTATGGCATGAAGTATTAAACAATCTTAAAAGAAATGAACTTATTAAAGCAAGAAAAAAATTGAATGCA
>JAJZVN010000096.1 GCA_021845685.1 bacterium | reverse complement strand
GGGTATATTTAGATACGCTTGCGGATGGGGTTATGTCAAAAACCCCTAAAGCATCGCCCGCAAGGGCAGTTGCAAGCCCCTGCCTTTAGGCATGGGGACTATGACGACCTACAAGGATTAAATAATGAACTGCAAGATAAATATAAAGCATTAATTGTTAGAGATGCCGAGATTATAACATATATAAATAGTTTAAGCACCGCATACGATATATTAAGGAAGAAACATAATGAGTTGTCAATAATATGGGCTTCTAAATTTATAGAGGATAAAGAACGAAAAAAAGAATATAAGAAACAGTGGGACGAAAAAAATAAGAAAAAAGTAAATAAGAAAACGACTAAATAAGGAGATTTAAAAATGTTAAAAAAAATAAGTATTATGTTATTCAGTTTATTATTGGTTTCAATGGCATTAAGCGGGTGTGGGCATAACAATTCAAAGTTATCAAGGGAACAAATGAAATTGCATAAACAGGGAACTTTACAAGTCGGTATGCCCGCAATAACTAATTTTCAACAGCAAAGATTTTTGAAGGATATTTATCAGATGTCCGATAAACCAATGCCGACTTTTGCTTATATTAAGGATTTATATGGGCATTTACATTTATTATGTAATTCTATCGGTTATGGTATCCCTTATGCAACGCAATACGATAATCCCGACAGGTTAGTTACAGGAAATGATGGTCATTCCCATGTAATTCCACAGCCAGACCCGGACGATCTATATCACCCATCAAGTGCGGCGGGAACTTGGGTAATGTGTATAAACCCTGTTACTAAAAAGCCCACGCCTGTCTATGTAGAGCCAAATGTAGTAGTTAGCCCATTTAAGTTAAATGTTAAATAAGGAGATTTTATGAAAACAGTATTTGCAGTTTTAGCAGGGATAATTATATTAATAGGATTAGGATTTGTAGGAAATTATTACAGTTGGTGGTCATACAATTATTTTGCGCCTAAATATGCCACAACGCAGAATAAAATATTTATGCACGGAACACCATATATGAGAGGCAAAATAAGAGATTTAGCGGATTATCAAACGCAATATATGGAAGCAAAAACTAAATCCGAAAGAGCTACATTGAGAGCCACGATTATTTACGAATATAAGATATTTCCGATAAGTCAATTACCGCCACACTTACAGCGGTTTTACAGAATGATTAAAAATAGATATTATCAAAATTAACATTTTAATAGGAGAATTAAAATGAAAACAATTCAATGTTTAACAGTTTCAGGAATAGGCACTATTATTGGCAATATCACTAACATAGAGGATATAGAAGATAAAATTAAAATAGAAAATCCATTATTAATCGGCTCAACTAACAATGGAGAGCAAATTAATTACATTTTAATGCCATTTCTTGTTATGCCTGAAGAAGAGAGCGTATCAATTATGTATAATCATTTAATATTGGCATACGAACCGAATCAAGAGTTAAAAGAATATTATACAAAGCAAGTATCAGCAATGAAAGTGGCTAAATCGGGAATAATCACGCCCGCACAAGCTAAAATATCTAATATATCAGACTTCAAAAGGAAATAAAAATGGATAAAAAATTAGAAAAAGTCGGATTACAACAGAAATTTAGAAAACTAACTAAAAAAGACTAAAATGTCAAATTACAAGCAGGAAATAATAATCCATTTATCCTTGAACGAAATATCAACGCTTGAGGTCGCAAGGGATTTATACGGAAAGACCACACGGCATTATAGGAGCTTAGATAATTTTATCCGCTTGCTCGCAATGAAAGGGGCAGGGGATATACTCAATGATGTCGTGTTATCTCAATTTTTAGATAAAGATGCTAAAGCTATCACTAAAAGGTTTTACGGCGCAACGGCTATCGCCCGGACAATGAACGAAAAGAAAATAGCAAGTTTCAATTTGGAATTAAGAAAATATTGTAAAATTAACGCAGAAAAAATCGCTAAAGAGATGGTGGCGATAGGGGGCTCATGCAAAATCTAATTAATAAAATTCATCACCAAAAATTCAAATTGCGGAAGCCCCTTGTTTTAACAATGGGGATGAGCAATTTGCCTCGATATTTATATTTAAATTAATTAATATTTTTGATATAATAATATCATGAAAAAACTTACTAAAACAGTTAAATGTAAGCTTATTCTTGATGACGAGCAATTTAATTCTATTAAAAATACTCTTGCTTCTTTTAATAACGCATGCAACGATATTCTTCAAATTTCTAAGGAATATAAGGTTAAAAGTAAATTTAAACTTCAGAAACTTTGCTATTATGTTATCAAAGACCGATATAAACTCCCCGCTAATCTTGTCGTCAGAGCAATAGCAAGAGTATCCGCAAACAAAAAATCTAAAATCTTTAATGGACTGTCTTTTGATCTCGACGCAAGGACGTTTTCTTTTAAAAATATGAAAGTGTCCATGAGTTCTATAAACGGAAGACTTAAAAACATTCCTATTGGCATCGGCGATTACCAGAGGAATATGCTTGACGGCAAATCCTCCACCTCCGCTAAAATAGTTTATGACAAAAAGCATAAATGCTTTTTTATACATATAGCCGTAGGTTACGTATTCAGCGATACCGTTCCAAGCGGCAACGTTATCGGTATAGACAGGGGACTTTACAACATTGCCTATACTACAGCTCGGCTTAAATTCTCCGGTAAACAGGCAATGCATAAAAGAAAACAAAATATTAAACTCAGAGCGTCTCTCCAGGCCAAAGGCACGAAAGGGTCTAAAAAACTCCTGAAACGGCTCGGCGGAAAAGAAAAACGCTGGATGACCGACATAAACCATAATATCAGCAAGCAAATCGTGAATAATGCCGGCAAGGGCGATATGCTTATTCTCGAAGACCTTAAATATATCAGAGAAAGAATAAAGCTTGCTAAAAAGCAAAGAACGATAGTCCATAGCTGGGCATTCGGTCAGCTTCAAAATTTTATCGAGTATAAGGCTATGGAAAAAGGACTTATCGTCGCTTATGTCGATCCTCGTTATACTTCCCAGAGATGTTCCGAATGCGGTTTTGTTCATCGTTCTAATAGAAATTCCCATAAATTTATTTGTAAGGAATGCGGCTATACGGCAAACGCCGATTATAACGCATCCTGCAATATCCGCAGGGTATATTTAGATACGCTTGCGGATGGGGTTATGTCAAAAACCCCTAAAGCATCGCCCGCAAGGGCAGTTGCAAGCCCCTGCCTTTAGGCATGGGGACTATGACAAATTAGAACTGGACAATTTGAAATTAAGGAAGTTATTGAAATTATTAATGGTTATGAAAATAAAGCAAGGTCATTAAAAGATAATAATAATTTATCTAAAACGCCACATTTTCACGAGATAGAAAATATGTGCATAAGAATGTTAAAAAATCATATAATGTTTGTTTAATTTATATTTTCCACTTGACATTATAATTTTTTGTGATATATATTGTTAATATTACATACGGAGGTATTATGCTATGTGAAACAGGCAGTCTTCTAAACCGTAAACCTATTCAATGTAAATATTATTCATTTACCCGGTTTATTAAAGATGATAAAACTGAAAATGTAGCATTTTGTAATTCTTTAATTGACATAGCTTCAATATTTAATGATTATAGCATTTGCGATTTAACTAATAAAAATATAATTGGTTGTTCGGATTATGAACCTATCAAAAAGGAAAGGAAGACTAAATCAAAGGTTAAGCAAACCGAAAAGGAAAACAAAAAAAAATGACGGATATTGTCGTTTTGCCATCTACATTAGAAACGCACGCATTAACGCAAAATACAGTTGACGAGTTTATCAATATGTATCTCAATAATCTTGATATTAGAGCCACATCTAAAATAAAATATACAAATTATCTAAAGCAGTTTTTAGAATTTCTCCATGCTAAAAAAGTATTATATCCTATGAGGCAAGATATTATAGACTTTAAAGAGTATCTTAAATCAAAAGAGTTAAAAGATACAACTATATCATCTTACCTAAAAGCAATTAAACGCCTATTTGAATACCTTTCAACCACGCATAAATATGAAAATGTAGCTTTCGGAGTTAAACAACCTGTAATAAATAAAGGATTTAAGAAACTTGCATTAACCGCCCAGCAGTCAAAAACTCTTCTATTTTCAATAGATAAATCAAGTATAATAGGAAAGCGGGATTATGCCATGATATGCTTAATATTACATACAGGTTTAAGACTTATAGAATTATCCCGTTCTAATATAGATGATATTAAAAATGAGGGAGGGAACACGCTCTTATATGTTCAGGGCAAAGGCAGGGATAGCAAAGACGCTTTTGTCATTTTGACAAATTCGGTTATATTTGCTTTAAATGAATACTTAAATGAAAGGGAATATGAGCCGTCCTATCCGCTCTTTGTATCGCATACATTAAAGGTTAAAACTAAAGATATTCGTCTTGGCGTTAATATGATGTCTTCTATAATCTCACATCGGCTAAAAGAGGCGGGATTTGACGATGAAAAAATAACGCCGCACAGCTTACGGCATACGGCTATCACATTAGCTTTATTAGCGGGTGCTAATTTACAAGAAGCACAAAACCTTGCAAGACACGCCAATATGGAAACTACCCTTATTTATGCTCATAATATAGATAGATTGTCAAATAGCGCACCTGAATATAAAATAGAGGAGATTTTAAATTGAAAGTTAAACATTTTAATTTGCCTGTTGAAAAATTAACAGATGACATCTATAATATAAAGATGACTATACATCGGAAACGGGTATCTATTTTATATCATAGAGTGTTTGATGTGTTGTCATATACTATTATTAGATATTTTCATAAAAGAAGAATAGTTAATCAAAGAAAAGCGCATAAAAGTTATGAGATGAAAGAAATTAAAAATAAAAAAATAAGATTTTTAAAGATATTTGACATATCGGCAGATAGAATGGCTATTAGAATAATCCTTGAAAAGTTAGCAAATTTAGAAATATCAAATAAGGCAGATATATTTATTATGGGGCATAATTTTAATCTTATCAAATATTAAGGGGGCTTTATGACATCAGAAGAAGTTTATTACGCATTTAAGGAATTAAAGGATAGTATATTTGATATTTTAACGGATAATCCACAGATTTGCGAGGAATATCACGAAGGTGACCAAGAAGAGTCCAATGAAGACATTGAAGATATGTTGCAAACTTTAAACGATATGCTTGCCATAGCGAGTGGACACGAAGACGAGATAGACAACGATGATGATGATGACGATGATAATGAGTTTGATGAGGAGGAGTCAGAAGAAATTGATACTGACGATGAGGTTACTATTAAAAAAAAAGGGTAGGCGGAGTAGTTAAATATTCAGCACATATTAAAATTAAGAATAGTAATGTAAATATAGATTTTGATAAAAATGTAAATCAAGTAATAATTAATTTTTAAGGAGATATTATGGATAATTCACAATTACCTGAAATTATAATTAGGAAGCAACTGCGAAATCCTATCCTTTTTAAAGGAGAGATGAAAGCAGACTATTGATTTTATTTTTATTTGCGATATAATATCCTTATAGGTTAAAAAACCTTTGTTCTTTGATAACTTATATGCGGTTGGTATCTGTCTAAAGGTGATACCGTAAAATAAGTTCCTGAAAATAGTCTGGATGTATTTTAGTAGTGTTTTGGCGGTCAAGTTATAAATAAT
>JAJZVN010000095.1 GCA_021845685.1 bacterium | reverse complement strand
CAGGGCTTCCAAAAAAAATAAAAAAAAAAGTATCGGGGGTTTTTACGTTCCGGCGGGAGCATTTACTCAAGGGATCCTTCTTAACGGTTTAGACGCCCCTGCCAGCATGAAAGGCAAGTCTAATCCTTATCCGACAATAATTAGGCTTACTAATTTATCTTTTTTGCCTAACCGTTATCGTTTATCTATGAAAGGCTGTTTCGTTATAGCCGAAGGCTACGGTTCTTTATCAAGCGAAAGGGTTTATTTAAGAACGACTGACTTATCCTGCATAGTTAAAGGCGGAAATAAACATATATCCGTGCCTATTAAGGGTTACATCGTAGGCGAACACGGCAAAGTAGGTTTAAGAGGCAAGGTTGTTACTAAACAGGGCGCTATACTTGCAAGGGAATTTATGGCGGGTATTATGCAGGGATTTGCAAACGTGGTAAGTATGCAATCCGAAACTATGAGCTATTCTGCTTTAGGTTCTACTTCAACTATTAATCCGAGTAACGTAGGCGAGGCGGGATTAGGACAGGGATTAAGCACGGCGGCGGGAGAGTTATCAAAGTTTTATTCTAAAATGGCAAATTCTATGATGCCTGTCGTAGTAGTAGGAGCAGGACGTAAATTAACTTTAGTCCTAACGCACGGATTTTACGCAACGTATAAAAATAATATTAAAACTAATAAATCTAAATCTAATAAGGGGGTAAAAAAGTGAAAAAATTATTTATTCTAACTTTAATGGCTGTGTTTTCTTTAACCGTTAAATCGTATGCGATGTCTTTACAGACCATTCAGTCGATACTGCCGCATACCAAAATATCTAAAGTAATAAATACGCCCATAAACGGCTTATACGGGGCGTTATTGCCTAACGGTCAGATAGTTTACGTCTATCCTGCTAAAAAACTGTTAGTGTTTGGTCAGATTTGGACTAATACGGGCAAGAATTTAACTAATGAATCCATGGCGGGCATGCAGGCGTCTAAAGCCGCAAAAATAGCAAAATACGTTGACTTGTCTAAAGCTATTAAGATAGGACACGGTCCGGTTAAAGTAATAGAATTTGCAAATATCGACTGCCCTTATTGCAGGGCATTTGAAAGGCTTACGACGGAATCTAAAAGATTAAGGGATAAAATGACGAGATATTTATTTTTAATACCGCAGCCGTCTATTCATCCGCATTCTACCGAAATGGAACTTTATTATTTTACAAAGTCTCAAGGATTATCAAATAAAGCTAAAGTAGCCTTACTCAATAAAATAATGGTTAAGCAGGTTTATCTTACTAAATCAGGCAACATTCCGCCTAAATTCAAACAGTCGGCTTACGCCATGAAAACTCTTGAATATAATACCGCTTTGGCGCAGAAATTCTCCATATTTGGTGTGCCGTATTTTATTATTAAAAATCAGGCGGTTTTAGGGCTTAATATCGGGCAGATTTATAAACTATTAGGAATAAAAACCGTAAACGTCAAAAAAATCCAGAGCAATATATTTAAAAATTTCAAATAACATGGATAAAGAAAAAGATAAGAAAATCAAAACTGTCAAAATTAAAAAAGGGAAATTAATTAATAATTAAAGTTAAAGGAGGTATTTATTATGAAAAAAATATTGTTTACGCTTTTATTTGTTTCGGTTTTATTTCTTGCAGGAAATGCTAATGCCGCCGTCAGCAAAATTGAAAAAAATGCTCTTATGAAACCGACGGAGTCAAATATGGAAACTTATATATACACACGGAATTATAAATACAAAGGCGATATTGTTGGTTTATATAATGTTTCTAATTCTTTAGCAAAAATTAAAGCAGTCAAAAATATCATTACATTTTTAAAAAAACATGGATATGCTAAACCTCTTATTACGGGGGGCAAAAAAGTCAAACTGGCAAAAGTGGGTTTCCCTATCATTATAGGCATTCCTGAAAAAAAATTTAAATCTAAATATAAAGCAGGATTAATTAATAAAAATATTTTCATTGTAAACGAAAGTGCAAACATAAAACCAAAAGCTATTGCTCTTATTCATTTATTAATGAAAGGCGGATACAACGTAGGAATAGCAACCGTATCGCCTAAAGAAAATAAATTTTGGATTTTAAAAAATGTATCGTCTCCTTTTATAACTATTATCCCATCAATATTAACAGATAATAAAAAAGAATAAGAAATCAAAAATTAATCAAAGCGGGGTGTTGAAATGCTTAAAAACAAAAAATTTAAAATAGCGGGAGTGTTGGCGGGCGTAGGTTTTATAATGCTTGCCTTTTCGGGATGCGCTTTGCTTCCGTATTCAAGCAATTATTCTTGTCCCGAAGCTAAATCGGATATGGGCAATTGTTCGTCGTTGGTAACTAATTACAAAGCGTCCCTGCATCCCGCTTTATACGCTAAATTAGAACAGCAGAAAAAGGCTAAAGTTAATTGCCCGGTTTCGTTAAGGCATACTAATGCTTGCGAAGAAATGGGAATCAGCGGGGTAAAAACCGTTAAAAATGTTAAATATCATTTTAACAAATCTATTTCCGTATCGCAGTATCTTTTAAAATACATGCTTAAAACAAGCACTCCGCCTTTATATATTCCGGCGGTTATTAAAAAAATATGGATACTTCCGTATTCTTCCAAAAAAACGTTTCACAGCGGGCAGGATGTATTTATAGTGGTTCGTTCCGGAAGATGGCTTTACGGAAATTATCTGTTTAAAAAATATAAAAACGATAAATTAAATATGTTTAGAATCAGGCGATAGGGGAAAAACAATGCAGCCACTACTCAAAGATATAGGTTTAAAATATACTCATCTTTCCGAAGTTTTGCCTTATATGTGGTATAAAGACGACGAGCGCATATATGTCCATGATAACGGAACGGCGGGAAGCATACTCGAACTTTCTCCGTCGATTGTTGCCGCCGATACCACCGCATTTGAAGCTATTTTAGATTTGCTTATCCCCGGCGCCATTATTCAGTTTATGCTTTACGGTTCTCCCAATATTACGGGAGAACTCGACGCATTCGCCGCTCAAAAAGAAAGGGCGAAAGAAGACCTTTTATATGGGGCGCTGATAAAAAACTACGTTGATTTTTTGGATAACAAGACTAAAGATAAAATAAACAATTTAATGGAAACAAAGCTTAAAAATCACAGGCTTTTCGTTTCCATTTCTATGGAAAAAAACCTTGACAGGCTAAGTATGCTTACGGAATCCATAGAAAATATTTTGAGTACCAAAGGCTATTATCCGAGAAACGTGAAACCTGCGGAATTTCAAGCGTTAATTTACGAAATACTCAATATGAATCACGACTTTAGGGATATACCGGAATACGACGACAGAGTCCCGTTAGTCAGACAAATGCTTGCGCCGGATACGCTGATAGATACGAGAAACAAAAAATACGTAATATCGGACGGCGTTTACTGGGCTTCCTTGCAGCCCGTCCATATGCCGAATGAAACTAATATATGGATGTTTTCTTCGAAATTAGGAGATTACTTGACGTCCAATGTTGATAAGCAGCAGTTTTATACTCCTTTTATAATTACCGCTTCTTTTTCTATGATTACGAACAAAAAAGCGGCAGGAATTAAAGGCAGGCAGACGGCTACAATGGCTCAGGATATGCCTGCCAATTTATTTCCGAGAGCCGCAAAAAAGAAAGACGATGCTTTGCATACGATAAAGAAAATCGAAGAAAAACAAAAACTCGTCCAGTATTCCTTAAACGTTTTAGTTTCGGGAAAGAACGAAAAAGAGGTTAAAAGAAGCACCGACACCGTTAAATCATATTGGGACAGCGGAGCGCCGCAGCAAAGAATAAAACTCGCTCAAGTCGCAAGGATAGTCCCCGTCAATTTTTTTTCTTCGCTGCCTATGGCGATGAACAGCGAATATTATACGATTACCGAAAACTACATAACTCTTTTTACCGACGAAGCGGCGCAGTTTATACCTTCCGAAGCCGACTGGTCGGGAACTAAAACGCCTACTATTCCTTTAATATCGAGAAGAGGACAGCTTATGGAGTTTGATTTGTTCGATTCTCCGGACAATTATAACGGTTACATAGTCGCAACGTCCGGAGCCGGCAAATCGGTTTTTATAAACTATTTAACGCTTATGTATCTGTCGAGGGGGGATACCGTATTTACGTTTGATATAGGACGCTCTTACGAAAAGCTTTGCGAATCGATAGGCGGGCAGTGGATAGAGTTTGATTTAAACAACCCTATATCGATAAATCCTTTTTCGGAAATAAAAACGCAGAAAGACTTCGAGGAAAACTGGGAATATCTTAGGGATTTTATTTATTTTATCGGCGCTTCTCTTTCTAAAGACTATTCCGATCAGGTTGAAAAATTAATAAAGTCATACATCGACGGCGCTCTTACCGAATTATGGAACGAATACAAAGAGAAGCTTGAAATAACTCATATATCGGAATGGTTTCTTATGAGCGAGGACAGGGAACTCAAAAATTTCGGACAGCAGCTTAAACCTTATACCGCCACGGGAATTTACGGAAAGTTTTTTACCGGAAAATCTTCCATAGATTTTACGAAGCCTTACGTCGTTATGGAACTCGACACTATAGAGAATATGCAGGAATTAAGAGACGCAGTCATTATGATTATGATATTCCATTTGACAAATAAAACCTATCACGGCGGCATCTCTAAATCAAGGGTAATTTGTTTTATCGACGAGGCTCATAAATTTTTAGGGACGTCCCATAAAATAGATATATTCATAGAACAGGCCTACAGGCGCTTCAGGAAGCACGGAGCGTCAATAGTTATAGCGACTCAGGGTTTCGACGATATCTATTCGGTAAACGAAAAATCGATATCGAGAGCCGGCAGGGTTATTATAAACTCAAGTTCATGGAAATTCTTTTTAAAGCAAACCGAAGAATCCATTAATGCATTAAAACTTTCGCAGTTAATAAGCTTTTCAGAAATGGACTATCACGTCTTAAGGTCTGTTTCCAACTTTAAGCCCCATCATTCCGAAGTCTTTATTAACACGCCTTTCGGCGTAAAAGTAGTGGCAAGGATTATGGTCGACAGGTTTATGTATTATCTGTTTACCACGTTTATGGAAGACAAGTTAAGGCTTAAGAAATATACGGATAAAGGTTTGACGATGGTTCAGGCTATAGAGTCGGTTATAGCCGAAGACGAAAAAAAATAATATAATTTTGGAGGTATTCTATTCATGGAACAGCAGGAAAAATCGGCAAAAAAACAGAAAACATTTAACAGGAAAAGCATTTTAATTTACGCAATATCTTTTTTTGCAATTTTAGTATTGACATTATTTATTAATATTGTATATATTAAACATATGGGAGTGAGCGGGGCTAAAATCTACGCTTTGAATTTAAAAAAATTAACCGATTTAAAAAGGCAGGAAATTCACAGGGAAATATTAAGGCATCCTACTTCTACCACTCCAAAAGAAATAAAAAAGCAGATAACGGGCTTTGTGAAAGATATCAACTCCGATACTAAATCTTACGAAACTAACGGCGTCATAATAGTAAAACAGGCCATAATAGGCGGAAAAGGATATGAAGACATTACGGGAAAAATTGAAAAAAAGCTTAAAGAGCAAAAAGTTCTATAGCATTTCCGCTATCATATTGTTTTTTGCTTTTTTCTATCTTATTATGAGTCAGTTCTACGCCTTTGGAATATCCCTGACTCCGTCTATGGATACCTACTTTTTCTTAAACGAAAAATATACCGCTTTGCGCCCTATAATAA
>JAJZVN010000094.1 GCA_021845685.1 bacterium | reverse complement strand
TAAAAAAATGTTCTGACGCAGACAATATTTTAGAACACATAGAATATTTTAAAACTGATATTTTATATAGACTTAAAAAACCGGTAAAAAAATTCGATTTTAGAAAAATTAAATAAATTTTAAAAACATTCAATGACGATTGAGTGTTAATAATTAATTTCCTGGGGGCGCCTGGGAAAAAGGAGTTATAGAAATGAAAAAAAATAAAAAAGACGATTTTCCTAATGTTCTTAACAAAATATTTAAAGGAATATTTCCAGTAGATCAGGAAATAATTATTGAGAACAATAGCGAAGATTTAAAAACTCCGGCTGGAATTGCTTCGAGAGTTATACACTTAATATTTAAAGCGCAAGCATTAAAAATGAAAAAACCGGATCATATATTAGACGAATATGGAAAAGACGATTTGGAAAAAATGAAAGAACTAGAAGAGATTAGCAAAAATTCTCCAGAATATTTTTATGTTAACGGGAAATATAAAACAAAAAGTATGTATATAGATACAGATGATAAAGTAGTAACTATAAAATATTCCGATATATATACAAAAAAACACCCGTGGCCTATAAATAATTTAACCGTAAAATTAACCGTTAGTAAATCAGGAGGTTTTTATTGGGAAATTAATGAACTAAATGATTCTACACATGAAATTGAATTACATAACGGTTACGTAAGATAGAAATTTGTTGAATATTCAAGTGAAATTAACTATAAAACTCACTTCTAAAAACATTTAGTGCGTCATTTAGGACGCTTGGGAGATAATTTTATGATAAAAGTATATGAAGATTTAGTTTTGGCATTTGTTAAAAAAACAGATCATTATGCTTTATTTAATTTAAGCCATAAAGAATCTGAATTAAAATCATTTGACATATATTTGCCATTATCATTTACTACTGAATTAAACGGAGCCATTGTTCCAGACCAAAAATATTTTGCAGAATATAAAAAAATGCAAGATAATCTTAAAGAATTTCTTAAAACTGAAGAAGGAGATATATTTTTATACGGATTGTCTATTTTTTCTTATTCTAATAAAGAAATATTAGACAGAGTAAATACAATGTTTAATTTAACATATTTATTATATACCGATGAAAAACCGTCTTTATCGTTAGATGAAAATTCTATAATAGATTTAAACAGCGACTTAATATACCAAATATTATTGGTTAAACGCGTAGATAATAGACTTTTCAACGATATAATAGAAAAAGTTAAGAATAACGACAGATATATTATATCGCAATATAACATGTTATATGATGCAGTAAACAGAGCTAACGACACATATAATATTTTATACGGTGATAAAAGATATATCGGCCGTAGAATATTAGATACTATAATAGAAAATAAAAATAACATTATTAAAAAATTTAAGCCACAGTTTGAAACAAGAAAATTAAAATAAACCCCATTTAATGGGGTTTTTTCATTATTTGACTTTTAGTATTTTTTTGGGTATAATAGATAATTATGACAAGCAGACTAGATAAAGAAAAAATTAAAAAAGAATATGAATTTTTCCTGAAGGACGTAGATTATGATGACCCGGGAGTAGAAGACGTTATACTTGACATACTTGATTCCGGATTAACAGGAAAAACTTTAGCCGAAAATCATGTTCAAATATTAGAAAGAAATCCTGATAAACTAAAAAATATTTTAGGTTTCGACAACGGGTTAAATTTCTTTGCCGATAATAGGCAGGTAATCTTATTCAGATATGAAAATCCCAAAGACGAATTTGACGTTTTACTAGACAGGGTTAAGGTTCTGCCGCCTATAAATAAAGATATAAAATATCTGTCTCCTAAAGATTCAAAATCTCACGTATATATTCCTAAGTTTACAAGAGCGGCGATGGGCAGCTCAAAAAAAGAACTTATTATAACTGAAGGTGAAAAGAAAACATTATTATTATCGCAGCTTGGTTTTAACGCCGTAGGTTTATCAGGAATCTGGCAGTTTAAAGAAAGCGAAGGTGATCAAACATTACTTGAGGATCTAGTTAATTTCGGTATAAAAAGAAATATTTACGTCGCTTTTGATAATGACAGAACTACTAATGCTAATGTAAGACGCGCATTAATGGAACTTGTTTTATTATTAAAAAGAAACGACGCTAACGTATTTATATTAGAATGGGCTAAAAAAAAGAATTATAAAGGGATAGACGACTATCTTGTGGCTCAAACCGATATACAAACAAAGTTATATATAACAAACGACGATATTAGTAAAATGGCCGGAGAAATGGCTTTATTAATGGGGAGCGCAAAACCGTATACATCTATCTTTACTATGGCTGATTATAATTCGGTAAAAAGAATATTAGCTAAACCATATGTAGATTTTGCCGTAATGGACGAAATAATGAATTCTGTTGCCGATAACAGCGGAATAAGTAAAACGGCTATTAAAAGAGATATAAAAGAAATATTAGATAAAAAAAATAAATCTGTTTTAAATGAACTTGAAGAAAGCGTTCAAGACAAATTAGAAATTATTAAAAAAACTTTTTCGTTAAATTATACTCCTGTTATAGACACGTCAAAGTATGTTATTTTACCTCATAATAATGAAATATGGCTTCATTCAGTTCCTAAACAAAATAAAACCTTTATAGACGAAATAAAACCAAAACCTATAACTCCTTTTTTTATAGTTTCGGAAATAATAACTGACAATGATAATGAAAAATCATATAAACTTATATCTGCAGACAAAAACAGCACTATTATAACTTTTTTAGAAACCGCGCAAAAAGATAATTTTACGTCTATTATGTCTCATTTTGTTAATATGCCGCTAGACGAAAATGTATTAAGGGAGGTTAAAACATATATAAGCGATTATTTTATCAATAATATGACTAATATACCTAAAGTTCAAGCAATTAAAAGAACCGGCTGGGTCGGAAACGATTTTTTTATTCCTACTCTGCAAAAAAACGATATAGTTTTTGTGAATGAAGATTTAAAAAACGCTTATACTACAAACGGCGATTATAATATTCAAATGGAATATTTAAAAACATTATTACAGACTAGAGCCGGGTTACCTATTATAGCTGCGCTTACCGCACCTATAATAGATTTAACATGCAAAACTAATTTCTTCATTAATATAGCCGGATTATCAGGAACCGGTAAAACTACTATAGCATTATTTATTATGAGTTTATTTGGTAATCCAAAACTTTTAAAATTATCATTTTTTGCTACTAAAGTCGGCTTAGAATATAAACTTCATGATTACAGTTCCTTACCTATATTAATAGACGAATTTCAAACATCAGGTAAAGACGCCGAAATAAAATTTATAGAACTAATTTATCAGGTTTCTTCAGAAATAGGAAAAGTGAGAGGTACAAAAACCGGCGCAGCGGCTGCTATTAAAAATATTAAGAGCTTACCTATTTCAACTATGGAATCAAATATAAGATCTTTAATGCAAAAACCTGAAGTAAAAGACTTGTCTACGGGGGTTTTTAGAAGACTTTTTGAATTTAAATTTGAAGACTATGAAAAAATATATCCGGAAGGATTTGATTTAACTAAATTTAATTCAGATCTTAACGATAACTACGGACATTTTGGAATGGCTTATATTAAATATATATTAGAACATAAAAAAAATATAAGCGATACTTATCAAAAAAATTTAAAAGAAATAAGAAAACAAAAAAAATATGGCGGAGTAGAAGGAATATTATCGACTATGCTTACGTCTATAGATATTATGCAAGATATTCTTAATATAGATACCGCTAATATAAGAACATTTTTTAACGAGTTTATGGATGAAAAATCTATTGAAATGCAATCTATGAGACCGGAACAATGGGTCGATGATGTTATCTCTAATCTTACAAATTTTATTGCTATAAATAATTCAAAATTTTATTCTTTTGCTCAGGAAACAGATGAGGGAACAGATGTTATCAAGAGCGGCAACACAAGAATAATAAACGTTTCATGGTATGGCCAAAAAACTAAATCAGACGATAATGTTTATTTTATAACTACATTAGCATTTAAAGAATTCTGTTCTATTCATAAATATCCTATTGAACAAGCGCTTTCTCAGCTTGATAAATTTGATAAGATAATTAAATCACCGTCTGCAAAAGACAGAAAAACTCATACAAGCCCAATGAGAATCCCGGGAACAAATATGAGAACCAGCGGATATAAAATAAAATTAGCTAATCCAATAGATATAGAAGAAGATATAAGAATAGATGAAATAATAGAAAGAGAAAATGAAAGTCAAAATTCTTTAAAATCTGGAGAAGATGTCCCTTTTTAAGCCTTGAGCGAGCGCGTGAGACGCGCTCTTCTGCGGCTCGCTAGCGCTTAAAAAATATTTAAAAAATAAAATAATTGATTTTTAAAAAAATATTTCTTATAAAACCCTTAATTTTCCTAATGTTGAGAGGTAATATATTTATTTTTATTTGACTTATTTTTTTATATTTTATATATTTTTAATGTTTAACTTTCATAGAATTTTGAAAAAGCCTTTGCTTATTGTTTCACTCGCGACATTATCATTAAATCTCACAAGGATTTATTGATAAAATACCTTACAATATAGGTATTGAGTGAAATGGTAAGCAAGGGCTAAAATTTATAAACAGTTATATATAGGGACGCCTGTATATAACTTAAATTAACCCTCGGACGCGAGGATAAAGGAGGAACTTTGGAAACAAAGTTCGTCAATCTGACGCCTCACGACATAGTCGTGCAGTTGTCAGATGGTTCCAGGAGGGTTTTCGCGAACTCTGGCGTAATTGCCAGAGTTGCGACTACTTCTCTTGAAGACGGTTCTTTCGACGGTATCCCCGTTGTTAGAACAACCTTCGGAGAAGTAGAAAACCTTCCCGTTCCTGAAGAAGGGACGGTTTACATCGTCAGTGCACTAGTTCTTAGTGCTCTGGCAGGAAGCCGTTCTGACGTCGTAGCACCCAATACTGGGTCTACGGCGATCAGGAACGAGAAGGGCCTGGTCGAAGCTGTAGTTAGCTTCACCAGGTAATTCTCCTGGGCCAAAATTTTAACCCGAGCTAAACCTCGGGCGGTTATATAGGGCGCTTCATGCGTCCTAGAGTTGCCGGAATAACTCTAAAAAACTCATAGGGGGCAATGCTAACGCAACCCCCTCATAAATCCCTATTCCATTGACATGGACGGGATTTTTTTTATTTGACTTATTTTTTTTTATTTTATATATTTTCATTATGCAAACCACTATGGAAATTCAATAAGATCATTTATTATTTTTAATATTTTTTAAAGATATTAAAAATAATTTAGGTTAAAGTTGTATTTCCATAGTGGATAAAAATCCCCTCATTCATAAACTGAATTTATTTTCAGAATGAGGGGTAGCGGGCTATAGCGTTTTTTTACTATAGCTATAGGGAGAGAGGAGGAATTTTTCCTTCTGGAGCTCTATATTTAATTATTAATTTATCAAAAAAACCTGATTTCATGTTAAGCAAAACAACATTTTAGCATTTTTAACTCGCTAAATTATTGCTTAACATGGAACGGGCTTTTTTTTGTCTTTTATTATTAATAAAAAAATAATAAATAATATTAAAAAAATATAAATTATAATAAATAATATTAAATTAATCTTTTAATTTTTTATAGTATTTTAAAAATTAATCAATAAATTAACAATAAATTAGCAAATAATTAAAAAATTCAAAATATTATTTAAAAAAATATAAATAAATTGTGATTAATATCTTTTTAATAATATTAAAATTAAAAAATAT
>JAJZVN010000024.1 GCA_021845685.1 bacterium | reverse complement strand
TTTTATTTTATTTTATTTTATTTTATTTTATTTTATTTTATTTTATTTTATTTTATTTTATTTTATTTTATTTTATTATTAATATTTTTTTATTATGATCACTTTTTTATTTTTTTAATAAATAAATATAAATTTAAAATGATCACAGCGATAATTTTTTTGCGCTTTCAATAAAATTTTTTGCAATTCTTTGATTTGAAAAAAAAGAAATATGCACATAAGTGCCAATAGCATTTAAAGTTTTATATCCTTCATTAATTTTAGGCGCCGTTAAATCATCCGAAGAAACATTTTTTACGGCAAATACATATTCTACATTAAAATTACTTAAAGATTCAATGCTAAAATTATTATTTCCGTCGTTAATTGCATTGCTGATTTTATTATTAGAACTAATATTATAATCAATTACACTTTGATTGTCATTTATATTTTTATTTATTTTTATTTCATTGGAGTAATTTATATTATTTAAATTGTTATCTTCATATTTTTTACCATATTTGTTATCATTATCATTGTTATTATATTTGCTATTATATTTATCGTTATTATATTCACTATTGTATTCGTTTTTATATTTATTATCATATTTATTATTATTTTCTTTATCGTTATTTAAATTTAATAAAAGTTTAGAATAATGAAATTCATGACCGTTTATTTTCAAATTCTCTTTCCCGAGGAAAGAATTTTTAGATAAATATACCGTTCTGTATCCTAACGTTAATTTTGTTCCGTCCATAGTTGAAACAAACGGCAAAATATTCAGAAAATCATATTTTTGGGATTTATAAATTAATTTTTTGGATAAATACATTAATCCGCCGCATTCGGCAAAAATCAATCCGTTATTTTTATAAAATTTATAAATTTCTTTTTTTAAATTTATATTTTCTGCAAGCTCTTCAGCATATAATTCAGGATAACCGCCACCGATATATATGGCTTTTATTCCTTCAGGAATTGATTTATCTTTTATAGGGCTAAAAAAAATAATTTCAGCATTAAATTTTTTGAAAATTTCGAAATTAAATTTATAATAAAATAAAAATGCATTATCATAAGCAACGGCAATTTTTATTTTATTAGACCTGTTGCTTATTTTGCTTATTGTTTTTTTGTTTTCATCGCTGCAATAAAAATTATTATTTTTATTTGTTTTTAATATTGAGAAGAAAGTCTTTGAGTCTTTTATTAAAGTTTTTATTAACAAATCAATATTAATATTTTTCATCACGGCAATTTTTATTTTATTAACTTTTTCTTCAAATTCTCTATCTGAAGAAAAATATCCCGGCGTCGCCAAACCTAAATGACGTTCTTTAATAGAAATATTTTTATCGTCGGTAGAAATATATCCAAAAACTTTTATATCTTTAATATTTTTTTTTATTTCAGATGCTATAATTTGATAATGCCTTTCTGATGAAATATTATTCAAAATTACTCCTGAAATAATAATCCCTTTTTTGTAATTTTTTAATCCATATATTAAAGATGCCATTGTAGAAGATATCCTTCTTGCATCCATTATTAACACGACAGGCGGTTTAAATATTTCGGCAATAATATAAGACTTGCCGTCATATAAACCCATAGCTCCTTCAATAATAAATGATGTTTTGATAATTTTATTGCCGCCATTATTATTATTATTATCATCATCATCATTTATAAACAAATTATTTAATCTATTTTTAGGTATTAAAAATGAATCTAAATTTGTAACATTGCATTTGCAAGCTGCGCCAAGAACGATCGGATCTATAAAATCTGGACCTATTTTGAATAATGAAATATGGATATTCCGTTCTTTTATAAGACGAGAAAAAGCAAGCGTAAAAGTTGATTTTCCGGAAGAAGACCTGTCGGAAGAAAATAAAACGGCAAACTGTGATGAAATCATATTATTTTATTATTAAATTATAATAAAACTAAAATATTAAAAAATTAAACTTAAAATATTGCTTAAAATATTAAAATTAAAATCTATTGATAAATCAATATAATATAATAATATATAGACCTTAAATCACCGTTAGAAACTATTAAAATTGCTTCAACATATTATAAAGACCGGTCCCTGCTTTCTCTGGAATGACACCTGTTTGGTGAAAAGTCTAATTATAGCAAAGAGTCATTCCTGCGTATGCAGGAATTCGGAAAAGAAATTTCTAATGGTGATTTAACGATAGACATAAAATAAATATAAACAAATCTAAAAATAAAAAAAATAAACGCAATTTTCAATAAAAATGCAAATAAAAATAATAAATAAAACGCTTAAAAGCTTGTTTTTATAAAACCTAATAATGAAATTAAGAAAACTATTTCTGATATTTTTACTCCAAAACCAAGCATATCTCCATTTATTCCTCCAAATTTTTTCATAAAGAAATAGCAAATAATTAATATCGAAAATGAAGAAACCAACAAAGCAAAAAGCCCGTTAAATCCGAAAAAGAGAAAAACAATAATCAAAGTAATGAGTGAAGCTGCGACAAAAGTTAACATATCAGTTCCTTCGGTAAAAATTGAACCGATACCCTTAAAATTTTCAGGCGTAACCGTGAAATAAGACATTAAAACAATAATGTATCTGCCTATAACGGGGAAAGTAATTAAGGCATAAATTCCGTAAATTTTCTGATATGCTTGAAAAGAGTTAAAATCCGATACTATTTCATATAATATAATTATATAGAATATAACGCTTATTGTGCCTGCAAGTCCGGTATTTAAATCTTTCATAGCTTTATAAAATATATTTTTGTCTCCTGTTTTTAAAAATGCCATAAGACCATCAGAAGTATCGGAAAGACCGTCAAAATGCAACCCTCCCGTAACAATAAAAAGACCGAGAACTGAAATTATTGAAGCAATACTGCCCGATGATGTAATTTTATCAAAAATAATATATATCAAGGCAATAATTAATCCTATAAATAATCCTGCTAAAGGAAAAAATTTTATAGATTTTACTAATGAATTATTTATATTGCCGAGGCTGTTATCAACGTTATCAACTTTATTAATTTCATCAAAGCTGCCGCTTCTTACTTTAAAAAAATTGTTAGCGCCGATTTCTTCGCCTATTTCTGTATTGGAATAGATACAGGTATTTATATCGCCTGATAAATCAGCACCTGATTTGAATATTTTATTTTTATCATTTGAATTTATTGAATTAAAATTAAAAATTGTAAGAAAACTAATTGCATTTAAAAAATTTTTTACTATATTCATCTTGCTTGCCGCCGTTGCCGTTATGATAAAAATATTATAAATACCGACTATACTAATAACTTATAAGTTATTTAAGCCTAATAATTTTATTTAATTTTATAAATCTCTTTTCCAATAAACTCTTAGGAGCAAATCCCTTTCGGAAAAAGAATAATCTATGTCGCCATTGTAAGCTTTTTCTACATTTCTCCCTATTCTTTGCGCAAGGTCTTCGCTGGTCGTGTATATTGTGACAATCTTTTTTTTATCATCTTCTTCTATATTTTCAATCTTTTCTAAAGGGTCAATATAATCTGCTCGTTCTACGGTATTTCTGACAAGATTTAAAATATCGCTTTTATGTTCAAATAGAAAATTGCCGCTTAATTCAACAACGCCATTGTAAAATTTTGTTTCTATTTTTAAACATGCTGGACAAATTGTATAATTTATCTCTTCTTTTTTCTTTAAAATAGAATTATAAAGTTCATTATCGTGGACCCATCTCTTATTGTGATAAATATTGTGGCATTTTTTGCATATTGACATATCTTTGTACACTAGAGCATTTTTATAAGCATCTGATTCATCAGTAGCTTCATGTTTTTTTATGTTGGCAGGATTCCATCTTTTTGTGTTATCCATAATGTTTTAGCTCCTTTTTACAAACATTTTAATTAAGTAATTTTTAAATTATCTATATTTAAATAATCTATATTTATTTAAATAATTATTAATTATTTTATTGATTATGTAGTATCATTTTCTTTCACCTTTTTTAATTATACCATATTTATATCATATTAAATTATTTTCATCACCTTCTTTCCGAAACCTTAATTCTGCGATAGAAAATAATTACTTCTATAATAATTACTTCTATAAAGGAGAGGGAATTATTTAAAAAACCTAACGCAGGATTAAGGCGAAATGTTTAAATGGTAAAAGCTAATAATTTTATTTATTTTTATTTGAAGCAATAACATCCGCTTCGTCAAATGTCAGCATATTGTTATACATATCCATAGACGCTTCTATTATTTTCATTGCTAAAACTGCTCCCGTGCCTTCTCCAAGATGCATATCTAAATTTAAAATAGGCTTTTTGTTAATTAAAGCAACAGCCGTCTTATGCCCTTTTTCTTTTGATAGATGTCCTAAAAATATATAGTCTAAACAATTATTATTTAATTTAGCAGCTATAACGGCTCCTGCCGTCGATATAAATCCGTCAACTACAACAGGTGTTTTCTTTAATGCGCATCCGATAATAAAACCGGCGATAGCTCCTATTTCAAAACCGCCTATGCCTGAAAGAACGCTAATAGGATCCTGTTTATCTATAATATTATGTTTAATCGCTTTTTCAATAATAATAACTTTTTTGTATATGGTTTTCCTGTCTACGCCTGTTCCATATCCGCAAATCATTTTTGGCTCAACCCCTGAATAAAAGCTGACAATAGCTGAAGACGGTGTAGTATTTGCAATACCCATATCTCCTGTTGAACAGATATTTGCACCTTCTTTAATTAATTTTTCGGCTATATTAATGCCTGCGTATAAAGATTTAAGCGCATCATCATAACTCATAGCAGGTTCTATATAAATATTATTAGTTCCTTTATTTATTTTTGCATTGATAAAGTTTTCGTTGTTTAAAAAATCATCGCCGAAATCTGTATTAACTCCGACATCGGCAACAACAACTTTAGCATTAACAGAATTTGCAATCGTATTAATCGCAGCTCCGCCGGTTAAAAAATTGGCGACCATCTGAGCTGTAACTTCCTGCTTAAAAGCACTCACATTTTCAAAAGCAACTCCGTGATCCCCTGCAAAAACACAGACATATTTATTTTTTACGACAGGTCTTTTGTTTTCTGTAATAGCAACAACATCACAGACAAATTTTTCAAGTCTGCCAAGGCTTTCTTTTGGTTTAATAAGTCTATTTAAACGGCTTTCGGCAATTTTATAATATTTTTTTTTATCAATTGCCTGAACAGATTTAATTAATGATAATAATTTTTCTTTGTTTAAGTTATTTAAACTATAAATTTTCTCGTTAAACATATTTTATTTTATTCCATTTTATTAGGTTTTTATTTAGTATATTTTAGTATGATTTATTTTAGTAAGTTTTTGTTTGGTATATTTTAGTATGATTTATTTTAGTAAGTTTTTGTTTGGTATATTTTAGTATGATTTATTTTAGTAAGTTTTTGTTTGGTATATTTTCTTTAGGCATATCTTTTGCTGTATTTTTAAAATATAACTTTAAAATATAATTATTTTTACTATTTTATTTTATTTTATTTTTAAAATATTTCCCGCAACTACTAAATAAACAAAATCAGATATTGAAGAAATTTTTTGTTCCATTAATCCATTTAAATTTATAAATTTCCTGACATATTCATCTTGAGGAACCAGATTAAAACTTAAATTATCGCTTACAAAAATAAAAGAACAATCTAATTTGCCGATAAAATCAAAAATGGTATTCAGTGCAGATAAAGCAATATTGTATTTTGTTAAATCAGTAAAAATTCCGGAAAGCCAAGCGGTCATAGAATCTATTAATATGATAATATTATTAGAAGGTAAAACTGAAATTGAATTATAGATTTTTTCAATTTCAAATTTTAAATCATCAAAGTCTTCATGAATTATAAAGAGATTGGAGCGTTTTGATTTATGCTCTGCAATTTTTATTTTCATTTCATTATCCGACAATAAAGAATTTGCAGTAGCAACAAAATGCAATATATTTAAATTTTTAACAGATTTTATATATTCAATATTTTGATAATTGAGGGCTCTTATGTTTATTCCATTTAAACTGATTCTATTTAAATTTATTCGGTTTAAATTCAAATTATTATTTAGAATAGATAAAGCTTGATCCTCGGCATATTTTGATTTTCCTGAAGATATACCTCCCGTAAAAAATATTTTAACAGGATGAACTATTTTATTCTTAGATTTGTTTTTATTTTTTTTGTTATTCTTTTTAATATTTTTAAATTCAGCCATTTTAGTGAAATAAATAAAGTAATCAATATTTGCCCGACATAATTATGCTAATAACAAGCCACAATCCTAATATTACAGCTATAATATAGCCGATAATCCCGAGTGTTTGGATAATGGAGCCATCATTTGTCGCTGTAGAATTCATCAAATAGGATGAGCCTACTATTAGCGCAGCAATAATCAGACTAAAAGAGATTCTGCTTGAGGTTTTATTTAAACTGGTTGAAAGTGTTTCAATGTCAGGTGTTTTCACCTCAATTCTAATTAAATCTCGAGCTAACTTATCAAGGATATTTTTTAATTGTTTAGGAAAAATATTAACGAGTTCCAAAAAGTCGTAATAAATTTCTTTAAATCGCTTTAATTTAAATGTTTCCAGCAATTGTTTTTTAGCGGCATTTTCTGAATATTTTAAACCTGCGTCAATCAGTTTGAAATCCGGATCAAGCTCTCTTATCAATGCTTCCAAAAGAATTAGCGTTTTATTTATAAGAAATAAATCCGACGGAACTTTAATTTTAAATTTACCGAACATCTCTGAAACTTTGGAAATATAAGCGCTTAAATCTATTTCTTTTAGGGATTTATCATAATACGGACTTAAAAAATCGCTTAATTGTTTAGTAAATTCCTCTTTAAATTCGTTAAAGTCTGCAATATTGGAATCAAAAAACCCGAGGTTGACGTACTGGTTTACCAATTTTCTAAAATCTTTCGTCACTAGTCCTTCAAATGTATTTATTACGCTTGTAATAGCTGTTTTGTCAATTTTTCCCACTATGCCAAAGTCAAGAAATGCTATTTTACCGTCATCCATTATGAGTATATTGGCGGGATGCGGGTCGGCATGAAAAAACCCGTCTTCAAGTATTTGCTTAAAATAAGCATTAGCTATTTTTTCCGCTGTCAGCTTTTTGAAAGCAGGGGATAGTTTTTGTAAATCTACGTCGTTAATTCTTTTGCCATTCAAGAGTTCAATGACTAATATTTTTCTTGTCGTATATTCCTGATAAATTTTTGGAATACGCACATCGCTGCTATTTCTAAAATGTTCTCTGAAAGTTATACAGTTATAAGCCTCTATATTAAAATCAAGTTCTTTACGTATAGCTTTTGAAAATTCATCTACTATACCTGTAGGATTAAACATCTTTGACTCTGGAATAAATTTTTCAATCAAGGGGGCGAGAAAGGAAAGAATAGAAATATCTGATTCTATGATTCGACCAATGTCAGGTTTTCTTATTTTTACGACAACCTCTTTGCCATTCTTTAAAACAGCTTTATGAACCTGAGCAATTGAAGCTACGGCATGCGGAACTTCGTTAAACTTTTCAAAGATGTTCTCTATGTCTTTTCCTAATTCTTGCGTTACTACCGCTTTTATAGTATTATAATCAATTGGCGCCATCTCATCATGAAGTTTAAAAAATTCCTTTGCAAACTCTGGAGTGACAATATCAGGTCTTGAGGATAGGATTTGCCCCAATTTTATAAAGGTAGTACCAAGTTCCTCAAATGCAAGCCTTAACCGTTTTTCAACGGGTTCGTCTATTTTTTTCTTTTTATTGCCTATTGCTATCTTAATTATAATACGCTCATGAAGTGGGATATATTGTTGCAGACTCAATCTCTCTATCAGATCGCCGAATCCATATTTTGAGGCAACATAAAGTATTTGCCTTAATCTTTTAATGTTTTCAAATATTTTACGGGCTTTTTTATATGTAGGCATTGTAAAATATTACCTAATTATAAGAGATTATAAGAGAATGTTTAATTTTTTGCGTCAGTACATTTTTTAAATAATGATAATTAATATTAAATCATATTTTTTTCTTTTTTAAATAAAAATATTTATTATATATATAATAAATATGTAAATTAAAAATATTATAACTAATTAAAATAATAATATACTTTTGATTGCAAAAAAAATACTTTCCTATAACAACAGACCAATCAAAATCAATATTATGACCTACAACAATTATTTTTTAATTACTTTAACAGCTATATTTATCTTTTTTTTAGGCATATCAAAATGAGAAATAAGCATTAAATCTTTCTTAAAAAATTTTGCTTTTTTACGTCTTAAATCTTCTTTGACGTATTTTTCAATTATTTTTTTAATATCCATAATTTTTATTCTTCATTATATAAATATAAATTTATAAAGTTATAAACGGCTTTTATGGGCAATTCTTGCTTAAATTCAAAGTACGATTAGGTACGGATTGTCAGCGCGTTGCATAGTTACTGTTTTGTCGCTTTAATCTTTATCCTTACATAATCAATAGTCCATTTGCCGTTTTTGTCGCATAGCTCAGGTTTAAGGACGGTTACTAATTCTTTTATAAATTCATCTCTTTCTTCTTCGGAAATAATGTTTAAAAAGTTTTTGCAGAATATATTAAGCCATCCTTCTTCAATATCGCCATCTAATAAAGTAGGTCTGTTAAATAGTTCAATGAATTCCACAAAAAAACCTTTTTCTTCAAGCAGGCTTTTATATTCCGCTTTATCAGGAAAATACCACGGGTCTATTTTTAAGGGATCTATTCCTCTTTTTTTAAACGATTCATGCAAAGCGCTTCTTACGGCATTAACATTGCCTTTTCCGCCAAACTCAGCTACAAACCGTCCGGACTTCTTAAGAGACTTGTATACTGCATCAATCAGAGATTTTTGGTCTTTTATCCAATGAAGAGTCGCATTGCTGAATACAGCATCAAACTCAGAATTGTAATTCATATGCTCAGCGTAGCCTGTATAAACCTTTAGTCCAAGTTTGCAGGCTGATTCTATCATATCCTCCGACGAATCTATTCCTATTACTTTTGCGCCGGTCTGTTCAATTTTTTTAGTTAAAACTCCCGTTCCGCAACCAATATCAAGTATGTTTTCCCCCTGTTTTGGATCAAGCAGCGACAACAAATCTTCGCCGTATTTAAATACAAACGAAGCATTTTTTTCATAAGATTTTGAATCCCATTTGTAAGAAGCGGACGACATATAAATTTATCTCCTGATATTTTTTAAATTTACGATACTTTTTAATATACCATAATTAATATACCATAAAAACTATTTATACGGTTTAATATATTATATTTAATTATTTTATTAAAAGCTATAGCATAAAAAATTTAATTAATTAAAAACAAATTTAACCAAAATACTGTTATAAGATTTAGTAAATATAATAATCTATAAAATATAGTAACCTGCTATATCAATCATACATTAATACATTTTAACAATTATTTAAGGGTTGCCCTCCATTTCCATTTCTGCTTTTACTTCCATTTTTCCTAATATCGTTCGGCGGGATTCAGGTCTATTAACAAGAATTATAGCTGCAAAAATAAAAGGACTGCCTATATTTGATTTTAATTTAAAAATTAAATTTTTATTAATCTTTTTCCGACATTAAAGGTATTCTTGCCTTGCAATTCCCGTACACTTGATCCACTGTCACCAAAATATAACGTTGAGCCGTTGGCCATATATACCTATACAATGTTGCGTCATCAATAATATCGGCTTTACCGTTAAGGCGATAACGCATTATGCGCTCAAAGTCGATAAAAAGCATACCGATGTGAGGATTAACTAATATATTGCCTAATGAGTTGAATAAATTGTTTCCGCTGAAGTCAGGAAATACAAGATGGATTCTGTCTAATACTTTCACCACAGGCAGAGGCTTGCCGTTAACATCGGTTTCTCTGCCGCGAAAACTGCAGTCGCAATTGCCTGCATTATCGGCGGTAGCTATAAAAAAGAATTTCTGCGCCTCTAAAAAATATTCCAATCCGACAGGGATTGTCATTCCGAACATCTGATTTAATGAAATTTCATTCCACGCATTTTCTGCGCCAAAACGCTTTTGAGCCTCTATCTCACCTGTATGTAAAATTTCTTCCCGATTTCTCATTGCCGTTCTCCGTTATAATATATAAATTAATTTAATTTCATATATTCTGCATTTTTAATAAAACTTTATAAATTATTTATCATGCCGATTTTACTTTTTTTCTTACGTATATATTATTAAATACCAACGCGCTTATCACTATAAACGCTCCGAGATATTCTATATAAGAAACCCGTTGATTACCCAATATTGCTATTATAAATGTAGTTACAGGCACAAAATTCATAAATAGAACCCCGTTGATTGGATGAATTATTCTATTGCCCGCGTTCCATGTAAAAGCTGCCATAACGGCTGCTATCAGTATCATATATAATAATTCCCACCTGACATACCATATGACCGCAATACCGGGAACTTTCAAAAGTCCTGCGGAAGTTATTATTACTATTAATATCAAAAGCGTAAAAACCCCGAAAATACTTGTGAGAGCGGTATATCTAAGAGGCGACCAGCTCTGAAATTTTGTAATGCCCATAGTATAAAAAACCCAGCAAAAAGCTCCAGCTACAATCAAGATATCTCCCCCTAAACTTAACTTTAAAGACATAAGCCGGTTCATATCTCCAGAGGTAATAATAAGCAATACTCCGAATAATCCCGCTAAAATAGCAAAACCCGTAAAAGCGGCGAGTTTTGTTTTGTTTAGAAATTTATTTAAAATCGCTCCCATAAACGGCATAGTCGCCATAATTGCCGCTGCTGCAATAGCGCCGTGAAATCCTCCTATAATCTGCTGACCCCAGAACACGAAAAAACCGAATCCGGCAAACCCCGCAGACCCGTAAAGCCATAACGAAAATAAATTACTTTCCAATTTAAATGAATTTTTGCCTTCAATGAAATAAAGCATAATAAGAAAAATAATAGATGCGGAACCGTATCTGAATAAAGTAAAATAAAAAGGATCTATAACTTTTAACGCAACTTCCATTACGGGAAACATTCCTCCCCACGCTATAACAGATAATAAACATAGAAAAGCGCCTATATATAATTTGTCAATTTTTTTCATCTAATTGTTCCCATAATTTTATTAAAATAATATTTTTTAAATTATCAATATTTGTTTATTAATTAAATGTTATCCAAAAAAATCCCCGTCTCCCCGTCTCCCCCCCCCCCGTCTATGTTGAGAAAATTTATTTTGCAATAATGGGGATTTTTTTGATTGCAAAATACAGAAAATAATATATGTCTTAAATCACCGTTAGAAATTTCTTTTTATGGATTTCTGCCAATGCAGGAATGACTTTGCGAAGGTTTAAATTTTAACCTGTTTGGTGTCATTACCGCGAAAGCAGGAATCCAGTATTTATCATATATTGAATCAATCAGTTTTAATAATTTCTAACGGTGATTTAAGGTATATATAATTCAATCAGTTTTCATATATACCCCATTTTATGAACATTAACATTATTTTTTAAGCAACTTTAGTGCGCAATATTTTTTTATCGCCCCAGTTACTTGGCTATGATCGAATTTTTCTTTAATTTAATTAAACATTATGTTATTATAAATTTAGCGTTATTATAAGTAAAATGAATAATATTTATATATAATATGATAATTAAGTTATGACATTAAGCCAACTTGCTACTTTAATTAAAGTCATTGAACTTCAGAGCTTTTCTAAGACTGCGGAAGAACTTTACATTACTCAACCCGGGGTAAGCCATGCGATATCGGATTTAGAACATGAATTAGGCATAAAACTTATAGAGCGGGATAAAGACGGCATTTGCCCTACCGAAACAGGCGATAAAGTGCTAAAACACGCCAGATTAATCATATCAAGCATAGAACAGATAAAACAAGAAGCCAGTGCTTCGTTGGGACTAAAAACTGGACAGTTAAAAATTGGAAGTTTCGGAAGCGTTTCAACTAATTTTCTTCCCGGAATAATGCGTTTATTTAAGTTAAGATACCCTAAAATTGATTTAAAAATATTTGAAGGGACGGAAGGAGAAATAAGAGACTGGATTACATCCCGCGCAATAGATATTGGATTTATCACATTTCCGTGCAATACGCTTGAAACGATTCAAATAATCTCCGATGATATGGTGGTGGTTTTACCCGAAACCCATATCTTGGCAGCTCAAAATTCAATCAGCATTGAGGAATTAGCTAAATATCCGATGATGATAACGTGGAACAGCAACTGCCAGTTATTAGTAAAAAAGGCATTCAAATCATTAACGGGGAAGCTCCCCCCATGGAAATACAAAGTAAGCAATATCGGAACATTATTGGCTATGATTAAAGAAGGACTGGGGATAGCTATTATACCGAAATTCGCATTGCCGCAGGATTTACCAAATGTGCGGATTTTACCGCTTGAACCCGCATTAAAACGCGAAATAGGACTTGCGTCTATAATACCGTTTGCAGACCTCTCTCCTGCTACTTCAGCTTTTGTTGAACTTACCTTGAAGTGGATAAAAAACAATATTAAGAGTTGATATATTTTATACAATATTAATATTTTTATAGCCTGAAAAATTATTATTTAATACCTTTAGATTAAAATTTTGAGCAATAGAATTAGAGTTAATAGCATACAATTTTTTAGTTATTGAAAATACCGAAAACATTATAACAATAAGCATAAAGGGAAATATAATATTTAACTTTTTAGATGTGCTTTTTTGCGAATCATAAAAATATCCTGGGGGTGTTCAATGTTTTGCGTCAATACTGTATAATTAAATTACGGAATTATGCACTTGACAAACCGAGATTGCTTCGCTTCGCCGGGCTTCGTCCGCTACTCTCGTAATAACTGCCTATTCCGTCATTGCGAGGAGCGATAGCGACGAAGCAATCTCGTAGTTATGTCAAATACTGGAATTGGTTTGTCAAGTGCATAATTCCGTTAAATTATAATTAATTAATAATAAGGTTGACGCAAAATATTGAACTGCCTCAACTCTCCCTTTATTACTGAAAGCAGTTTTAAAGCCTTTTTAATAAATGGCGGCTGTTAATAAATATTTATTGAATTTATTAAACCATTACTTAGGTGAAAATCCCCATTGTTTAAGTGTTTTTTGACCTATTTTAGATAATAATAGCTTTTTAAATTGTTTATCAAGTTTTTTTCTCATAGGACTTACAAAATGATATGGAGATCTATTTAATATTGATATCGTAAATTTAGCTTTCGTATTGTATTGTGCCGGTATCCGTATTATATTTATACCTGTGCGTTCTTTTTTAAGTCCTGCTGCTTGAGATGCGTAAATTATGCCTATATCAGTTTTATTATTTTTTAATAGCGGTATAATTAACGCCGGACTTAATAGTTGATTGGCATGACCGACTATTTTATTAAATGCTCCTGGCGTCTTTTTATTTATAGTCTTAAACATATGTATTGTGTAATATCCTGCAGGGCTAAAGTTTGGAGATGTAATGGTCAGGCTAACATTTTCATTCATTAATTTGCTAATTAGATTGGATTCGTTAACTCCTGCCGAATTTTCATAAGGGGTAGCTGCAGCTAAATAATCATACGCAAATACCTTGTAGGAATTTATAGCAGCCCTTTCCATTAAATCACCTTGATATTTTTCATTTGAAGTTATATATATATCTGGCGGAACGCCGCCTAATATACCGACTCTAAATACGCCGGAAGCAGAAAATTCATAATCTATTTTAACTCCGCGATGTTCTTTCTCAAATATGTTTCCGATGATACGTAAAGGTTTTGAAACAGCATCTGATGCAAAAATTCTTATTAAAGTATGGGCACTTGCCCGAGGTATGTAAAAAAAAGTAGCGAATAAAATAATAATAATTAAAAAATAATAATTTTTTTTCATTTTTCCTCCAATAAAGATATGCGTATATTTTTTTATTTAAATAAAGGTAGATAGTTAATTATAAGCATAATAAATATTTTTATTTTAATTTATTGATATAGATTTACCGACTATATTGAAAAATAAGCATACCCCTGTAATTCTTTTTTAATTATATAAAAGATACCGCTTGGATAAGCAACTCCCGCAAAAGGAAATAGTTCTTTTTTCTTAACATGAAAAGCAACCATAGCTGCATGACATGCTAAAAATCTTACTCCTAATGCGCTCAACCTTTTAATTTTGTTATAATTTGCTGCATCGTATTTTTTCATCAAGTAATGTATTGCAGGACCAGGGGCGACAACAACCTCTTTCACGTGTATATTATGACCTAATGCAGTCATGAGATTATGTGTTAATTGAAGCGTAAAAAGCGCATATTGTTTTGGATTAATCGGAACCCGCCAGACAGATTTTAACGTGTGATGTTTAAAATAATTTAAACTATGTCCGTTAGCGGGGCTGTAGCTACCGCTATTTTTTGCAAATGCCCGCACAGGAAATAAATATAATGTTATTGCAGCCGCTAATAACATTATAAATAAACTTACTTTTCTTAAGTTCATCATAATAATACCTCTTCTAATTTAAAGTTAATTTAATTCTAAAGCCATAAAATTGGCTTTTAAAAACTACTTATTCTATATAATCTTATGTTTTAGTCAAATTTGTGTTGACTGTTGACATTAGCTGTTAAAAACTGGTTCAGTTTATAAGTTTTTTAACATCCGCCGACTGTAACTTTAACTAGCTTTCTTCCGCCATAAACACTCCCATCGGAATATTCGGCAAGAATTTGCACATAAGATTCCTGCTGAAGTTTTATCCTATTGGATATATAAGCTCTCCCATTGGCAGGCGAAAGGTTAAATAACCCGACAACAAAGTGTGGATTATTAAGGTCGTATATGTAAAAGGTTTTAAGGTATTTTTGCGGCGTCATCGGAAGTCTTACCTCCATGGTTAAGGGAACCATAGTGCCATTTTGGGCAATTAACGGAAGTCTTATTTTTGGAATTAAAAGTTTTTCTTCAGGCGTTGGAGTACCTTTAACCCAAGTAACTTTTTTACCGTTAACCTCTTTAACATAAGCTTTTGAAATTTCAACGGGTTTAAGTTTTTCGCTATTGGCAAAGGCTTTTCCTGCTTTCCCTAAAATTACACCTGAACCTATTATTACCACAGTGCTTACTGTAGCAGCTTTCTTAATAAAATCTCTTCTGGAGACACTATCGTTCATTTTTAAATCTTCCTTTGGTTTTAAATGTTAAACTATAATAAATAAAATATGCGGCTCAGGTATTTTTAATCACTTCCCTCTGGCTTAAGCATGCCATCCGCTGTTCAATAAAAAAAATCATTGAGATTGGATACTGCCAGCCCTAATAGACTGCCGCTATTCTTTTTTTATTACAATTATACATAACGAATGTTTGTTATGTATAATTGTATTTATGCTAACCCGCTATTTGTTGTTTGTCAAGTCTTTTTTAAAAACCTAATTTTTCTAAATTAAATTTAATATTATTAATATTGCATAAAGATTGTAGCGTTTTCGGCTTTTTCGGTAAGAAACCAAGTAGCTCCCTGAATACCGTCTGCTTCTGGAATCAAATCTTCAACACTGACATCAAAAATTGCGGCTGCTAAAGCACATCCATACAAATGAACTTTCCCTGTAGCCTTTAAAACTTTTACTATTTCATATAAATCAGTTGGAAGACCAGCTTTAGTAAGATTTTCTTTAATATGAACAAGCGAAGCATCCTGATGGTCTAATTTAACCTTTACACCCTCTTTTGAAAGCAATTTAACCGCCCAATTTACACACAAAATATTAATTTCATCGTAAACGGCGGTTCCAAGGTATGCAAATGCCAAACCTGTTAAGATTAAATCATATGCATCTTTTTGAATAATAATTGCCATAGTTTTCATAATAATACCTCCAAATTGCAATATTTTAAATTAATTTAATAATTAATAATATATACCGAACAATCGGTATATTAGTTAGCATACAAATTAACAATTATCAGGTTTTAAAACACTCCATACGCATTCAAATACTTCATCTTTATATTCATCTAACGGTTTATTAATTACGTTATCCCATTTAATTTGTATAAGCCTGACGGGTATTCCCGTTAAACAGACAGTTGAAATATAAGTATCCATTTTTTTAATATTTCCTTTTTCCATTTCATTTTTTAAAAATGTTAGCAAAATTTTAAACGGTCCTGAAGAACAAATTGGTTTACCTCCTTTTATAATCTCTTTATGTTTAACATTTAAAGCATATTCTAAAACTATTTTATCGTCTTGAGCCATTTTAAGTAAATTAAAAACCAATTCCTTTATTTTATTTTTTGTCGTATCTTCAGAATTTATAATTTTGTTAAATAAATTGCTTAAAAATAAAACTGTTTTATCAAAAAGTTCAATAGCTATTTCTTCTTTACTTTCAAAATGATGATATATAGCTCCCGTGCTCATTTTAGATTCTTTTGCAATGTCTCTTATGGAAGTATTATAGTAACCTCTTGCAACAAAAAGTTTCATTGCTTTTTTGAGAATTTCTTCGCGTGTTAATGCTGACCTTTCCTCGTTTGTTTTCATAATTAATAGCAAAATTAATTCAATAAGACAAAATAACAAAACAAATGTTCGGTATATATTTATATAATATAATAAAACTTATTATTTTGCGTTGTCAAGTATTATTTGTAAATCGTCAAGACAAAAAAAGACAGCCGTTTTGCTAATTTTAAATTTAATGTTAATGTCTAAAAATGCTTATTTACTGCGGTTTTAAGTGGAGCCGGCGATAGGAATCGAACCTACGACCTGCTGATTACGAATTATAAACTATAACTTTTAAAAACCGCAGGAAAACAGCTCGCTTTCTAATATTCCCGGCTTTTTAGTTTTACTCTTTTTTACCCCGTTTTTACCACTTTTTTACGATAAAAAGGCATATAAAAGGCATAGTCCGGGCGTCTGATTTTTAGTCAGACGACCTATATTTCCATGCGAACGTAAAAATATATCGAGAGGGCTCGCTTTTGGCGACAAAAGCTACCCTCTCAAACTCTCCCAAGAAAATCGGGAATGGGGTAGAAACCTTAAAAACCTGATTTCGGGCTTTTTCATTAAATAAATCCTTTTAAATTTGCGTTTTAAGGCTCGGAAAATGGTGAATAGGTAGTTTGGTATTAGATTTTGTTTTGTAAGCCCTGAATTGCATTTTTGACGCAGTCCTGCCGTATGAAAAAATAAAAAGATTTAGCCCGCCGCCGTAAGTTTTTCGATAGCCCCTTGCTTGACGAGCAAATCGCTTTTAATTTGATCGTCAAGCGTCCATAGATTTATCAAAGCGTAAGCGTCAGGCTTTAGCCTGTTGATTAATCTGTGGGCGGGGTTGTCGAAAAACTTTTATATTTTATTATTTATAGCTCAAACCGACTGCGGACTACCAAAGACTTTCCTAATAATACCAAACCCCTAACGGCCAAAACCCCACTACCGCTTCGGACCGCCCTTTTTATTTTTCTGGTCATCCAGGAATTTAGTAAAAGCATCGGGTTCTTTAATAACATTATGTTTTTGGTTATTATCTATTTTTTGCAAAAATATTTCTTCTAAGATATATTGCGTCTTAGGTTGAACTAATTTATTGGGATATAAATCTCTAATGACATACAAAGCATCAACGATAGATTTAATATTAAGTTTGTTTAATAAAAATTCAATATCGGGTTTATCTTCAACTCTGGCCGCAAGCAATTTCATTGCGAGCATATATTCTTCAGATGCAGCCATAACTTTTAAATTTTGTTCATCGATAATAATAATAGAATTCTCATCTTTTTTTAATGGAATAAAACTTTTAGCCGCATCGTTAATCCAATGTTCGTCAAGTCCCATTTCTTTTGCAATATCTTTAAAAATTTTATAGACAATTTCTTTATTTGAATAAATTGCGTCTATATCTTTTGTAAACGTTCTTGCGCCATATGCTAATATCATAGCGGCACCGCCTACTATATATATTTCAGCTTGCGTATCTTGTTTTGCCAATAATTCGGATAATCTTTTAAACGCTTTTATTATCGTTTCTTTAGTCATTATACCCTCTCAAAAAAAGAATTATCTATAAATATCCCTCTTCGTTTAAAAGAAGCAGGGGACTCCACTAAACACATTGCGGTCATAAACTCATAATTATCGGGAAACCACCATTTTTTCAAAAACCTTTCCTGTTTAAAAACCCAATCAGGAGTTTTTAAATTATAATGATAAGCAAAATGTTCGCAAAGCGCCGCTAAAAAGGAGTCAAAATGTTTATCCCCCGTTAAATACGGTTCTTCGTCAATCATCTCCTGTCTATATTTTTCATAATGATAAAAATCGTCAAGAAAGTTTCTTATGCAAATAAATGCGTTATATTCCTCGTTGTAATATTTAGTGGCATCCAAAGCAAGATTATTTTTTTTATAAAATTCTTCTATAGGGGTTTCAAGCATATTTTTAATACACTGCGACGTTGTTTTTAAAGTTTCCATAATCCTATTTTATCACATCTATTGTTTATCGGCGGAGATTTTTTTAAAATTCTTATTTTACATTAGGGATTAAAAAGACAAAATGAAAAAACAATCTTTTGCTCAAGACACCAATGCTTCGCATTGGAAAATCGCTTTTAGCGATTAACCTGCGGTGCTAAGGTTTTTGGGTTCCGGTTTTCTACTTTAAAAGTATGACTATGAGTAACGGCTACATTGTAGCCCTGACTTTCCGTCATATAGTAATGCCGTTAAAGGTTTGTGGTTCTTGGTTTTGAGGCGTATCTATATGATTCTCCGTATTGTCAACACTGTTGACAATACTTTCCGTCATAGTTTTTCGTCTAACGCAAGCGAGGCTTCGTTTTAAGTTATATCTATATGACGCAGAGTAACGGCTACATTGTAGCCCTGACTTTCCGTCATATAGAAATCCGTTAAAGGCTTACGGTTCTGGTTTTAGGGTGTTTAGTTATGATTTACAGTCATAGGCGGTTATCGCAATTCATATATTTACTTAAAAAAAATATCCATGCCGGATAAAATCCTTTGGGAAATAACAGCAATAACGATTCCTGTTACCTTCCAATTTTTCTCGTCTAAGGTAACCCACTCTTTTTTAGTTATCTTGCCAATAGCAATATCCTTTCCATTGGAAATAACTGCGAGGACATCGCATGGTAGTTCAGACAGCTTAAAATCGTCGGTATATTTTATAATAATGTTATCATTTTTATTTATCCCAAGTTCCGTTAAATCTTTATCTACCTTATAGACATAAACATTATGCATATTATCTATATCCACTGTTTTATTCAGTGTATCATCCGGCAGCGCAAAAAGGCCTATCTTTTTATTATTTATATCATTTGCATTTTGTATTAAATTCTTTACCAAAGGCAAGACTGAAATATAATTATCACTAATACCTTCCTGCTCCCTTTTTTTGATTTCTTCAAAATCTTCTATAATGCCCTGGTAATTTAATCCAAATGATATTTTCTTAATGATTTTCTCTGTGGGTTTGTAGTAAAAAGTTTCAAATTGCGCAATAAATCCACGCGTAACCCCCGCTTTTTTTGCTACTTCTTCCTGGGATAAATTAAAAGCTTTTCTTGTCGAGATAATTTTCCTAATTAATGAAACTTCAGAAAAGCTTAATTCCGGTTTTTTCCTTTTCATAATTATTATTATATCAGTTACTAATTAGTTAGCAATATAAATTTTCAGCACCGCAGGTTAATCGCTAAAAGCGATTTTCCAATGCGAAGCATTGGTGTCTTGAGCAAAAGATTTAAATAATAAAATCATAAAAATGAAAAAAATGAAAAAATTCGCTTGACTTAAAAAAAATAAGTAGTAATATATAACTAACAGTTAGCATTATGTTATTTAATTTTTAAGAGGTATATTAATTATGAAAAAAAATCAAAAAACCAATAAACAAGAGCCTTTGAGGGTGCGAAACTGTTTCGCACCTCTAATATTTTTATTATTATTAATCATATTTTTTATTCCGCAAACGGCCTCGGCGCAAGGAATAATAACGTTTGATCCCGTGACGGCGGGCATTCAGGCGGTAATTCAGGAAATTACGGCCGCCAATACCGCCATACAGGCGGCAGAATCTAAAATACAGGTAGAGCTTTCAGCTCTTAAATACGTCCGTCAGGGACAGCAGCTTATGAATCAGATTCAAAATTTACAGCAGGAGTCCTCAAGCCTTATAGGAGCGGTTAATAGTATCGAAAGCACTGTTATGATGCCTGCAAACGAGCTGGAAGGCCTTAAGAACTCCCTTACGGCAGAGCAGGCGAGTATGCAGAATATTATCGGTATGGAAAACGGCAACCCGTTAATGCAGGGGGTTTTACAGAATTATCAGAATACTTATGGGGCACAAGCCCTTAATCTTCCCACGTATTCAGGGCAGGCGGCTGCCCTTCAAAATCAATATAATACCGCAAATACGCAGGCTGGACAGACTGCCGGATACGCTCAAGGGATTTTAAATAATTCGCAAAATCAACAGCATTTAGTCGAGCAGTTAGGTTCTAATATTGGAAAAGCTAATTCCGCAGTTTCAGCGAAGCAGGCAACGGGACAGGCGGTAGTGGCTTTAACAGAGGAAATAAACCAAACAAATAAATTACTTGCGGAACAGGCAAAACTCCAGGCCGTGCATGACGGAACGCAGTCTTCCGCGGTCGCTTCTCAATTGCCGCCGTCCACTTACGTGCCGTCGGCGCTGACATCGTATCCGTCGTCCGGCAGTTCGCCATTCGGTACTTATCCCGCCGTGACGAATTTCGGAATTGGAAAATAAATTTTAAAAAAAGGAGAAAAAAAAATGCAAAAAATTAAAGAATTTTATTTTAAAAATAAAAAAATATGCGATATAGCGATTGTCTTTATGTGTTGTTATTTGGCTTGGCTTTCACAGTATTTGCCGATCGGCGTAATCCGCCATTTTCCATACTCAAAATAATGGAGGAATTTATGAAAAAATTATTCTTAATCTTAATAGCGGGGTTTTTTGTTTTTGGTTTATCGGGCTGCGCTAAAAAAACATTACAAGACCATTCTGTTTATTATTATTTCAAGCATAAACAGCTTGCCGGAAAAGTTTATAATCTCTGTAATAAATTTTATCCATGCTGGCAAAATCAAAAACCTGACAGTGCTTCTTCGGCGGCACGTCTAAATAACTGTTCTGCTGCCGCTACGGCATATCTTCCTCAACCTAAGCCGCCGAAATTATTAACATATTAATAGGAGCAAAAAAAATGAAAAAATTATCGTTAATATTAATATTATTTATATCTTTAGCTTTGACTTTATCTGTAAGCAGAGTTTATGCTCTCGGAAACGGCACGGGAACTTTAGCCGCCACACCATCACAGGCGGCGGCGTTAACGGCTTCGGCGGGCGCTCCTACCTCGGCCGCTACGACAACATCCACTACGTCGGCCAAGGTCAATAATGTAAACTCAAAAAATCTTGCCTTTAATAAATTAGGTTCAATCGAGCATAATCTGCTTAAGGCCGGACCGCAGGAAGCCGCCAGCTTGACAAATATTTCAGGGCAATTATTCGCGTATCTTGCAATTATAGCTTTGGTTTTGTGGTCAATCCAAAATCTTTTATTTGGAGATAAAGGCATAAAAGAATTTATGCTGTTTATATTTTTTGTGATGTTTGTCCGAGGTATGCTGGCAGGTTATAACTTGTTTTTTGTTGGTTCGGTGAATATGTTTTACAGCCTTGGGCAAACCGTTGCCGGCGTAACGGATCCGATGAGTTTATTCCAGAACATTTTTTATGATTTCTATAATATCCTGTCGTCTCAGTTTGCACTGGTTTCAACGGGGAGTATCTGGAACTTTTTTTCAATATTGCCGTCTGTGATTTTATATTTTATAGGTATTATCATTTTGCTTATAGCGTTTTTTCTCATAGCGGGAACAATATTAGTTGTGGAAGCTTACATTGTAATTGCCCTCGTGTCGGGTTATATATTCGTGCCTTTTATGATTTTTAAACCCTTAGAATTTCTTTGGAACGGCTGGCTTAAATTCTTGCTGACTTCGGCTATTTCATATTTTTTAATTTTTGTTGTGCTGAAAATGTTCAGTTTATTTATGAACAATACGCTTTTAAATTATATTCAGGCAATAAACGTGAACGCCTCTTATAATATATCTTCAATTGTAAATGAATTAGTCTATACCTTTATTTTATTAGTTTTCGGGTATTTGGTAACGAAAATTCCGTCTATTGCGGGCGAAATTGTAAGCGGTATGCCGAATATGTCAATAACAGCTGTAATTGCGCCTATTATTACAAGCGTAAAAAATATATCAACAGGCGGGGTTAAAATGGGCGGAGCCGCTAAAAAAGCGGTAGTGGAAAAGGCAAAAGGAGGCAGATAAAATGATTAATAAATTAACGCTTACATATAACAAAGCAAGACAAACGGCAGATAATAAAGAATTAATAGCAATTAAAAAAAGATATCTAATTAAATTAAGGGGGCAACAAAATAAAAAATGAAATTTGGGATGTAAAATTAATATCAAAAAAATCAGATCCATTCAGAAGACTTACTCTAAATGAAAAATTATTAATAAATCATTGTGGGTTTGAAGATTCTATTGCTGATTTTTATGCGGAAAAAATAGAAAAAAATCGTTTTATCGCGACTGTTTATTACACCGAGAATTTCCCGTCCGTTTTTCCAGAAGAACAAAGCAAAAATGTTAATGTTGTAGTTGACACATCAGAAACGGGACGGAAATTTAAAAACGGCGAAATCTATGCGACTTTTTTCTTAGAAGATGTAAAAACTACTTCTTACATAACTTTTTTCCTGAGCCGCATATATCTTGATTGTCAGGATATTATCTTAAAAACTGATAAAGATAAGCCCTCATACAAAATAAAAAATTGCGTTCCTGAAGACATAATCCTGGGCCGGCTCACGGCCGTAAACGGCAAGCCGTTGAAAAGTAAGGAGGGACCATGCCACAAGAAATAACCCAGCAGGAAATAAAACTTTCCGATGAAAGCATTGCAAAACTTGCATTAGTTCTTAGTCAAAACACCGGCAGAATAGATAAAAAATATCTGACCGTAAAGGAAGCGGCGAATTATTTGAGAACTTCCGATAGAAATTTAAGGGGACTAATGAAGCAGAATAAGGTCCCGTTCTACCGTCTCGAGGGGAAAATCCTGTTTAAGATATCCGAATTAGACGATATGCTCGAAAAAAATAAAAAAAAGTCCTTGGACGAAATAATCCAGAGGGCAACAAATAGAGGGAGGTAAAAATATGGGGACGATTATCGGGTTGACGGAAAATCAATATAAAGAATTAATAGAAAAAATAAAAAAACTCGAAAAGGAAAACAAAAAATTAAAAAAGGAGGCGGTAAATCGTGAACTTCCAAAAATTAAAAAATGAACAGGAAGTAGAGGCCAGCGACGTTGATTTTGTGAAGGAGTGCCGCAAATACGACAGTTGCTCTGCTAACATCTGCCCGCTTGATCCAGGCATAGCAAAAAGAACATATGCGTCGGGCGAGCCTGTCTGTCCAATGATATTGGATTTTCTTGAGGGTAAAGAAACGTCTTTCACTCCGGCTATCCAAAATTCAAAAAAATTTTGGATAACAAAACATGGCGAGAATTTTCTTGCAGGAAAAATTAAATCACGGAAAAACGTACGGGAGTATTTTTCTGCCCGAAAAGAAAAAGAAACGGCAGACGAAATATAAAAGTAGGTGCATTGGTTGCCTACCGTTGAACCACCGAAACGGCAAATATAAATTTTAGGTAGTTTGGTATCAAATTAAAAATTAAAGGCAAAAAGGGAGCAAAAAAATGACTAATCGAAAAGAAATATCGATAAAATTGCGCGAGATAAAAAATAAAATGCGAGACGTTAAAAAAACTGACCGGGATGAATATCAGAGGCTTCATGATGAAAGGATTACGCTCGAAGCCGAGCTAATCGCACTTAAAAAAGCCCACGTCGAAGAGGAAGATCGCATCGCCAAAATAAAACAGCGCAAAATTCAGGACCGGAAAAAATTCATTATGGGCGGGTTGTGTGCTAAATACTTTGGTCTTGATATCGACGAGAAAATACTGGAAGAAAAACTTAAAATCGCGGCGGGCAAATAATGAAAGGAAGAATCCAGAGAAAATGCTATTTTATGTCTGGCTGGGATATGAAATATACCCGTCCGCCCAAAAAAGAGCAGAATATCCGTTTAGGCGGAGCCCACGGCTTAACGTCTAAGGCCAGACCGTCAGGTGGGTTTAAAGGTTTAAAGACGTGGAATATTAGCTGCCAGGTATCAAGGGTTAAGGGTGTTGAAAATAGGGGAAGCAGCGGACATTTTGTTGGGGAATATATCGAGCGTCCGGAGGAATGCATAATCGCCTACGGCGATTCGCCAGAAGAAGGAAAAAAGAAATACGCCGAACTTGAAGAAAAACTATTTAAGCAGAAGAAAAACAGCGTTATTCAGCGTAGGCTTAATATTCCTTTACCTAAAGAAATCCTTAACGACCCGCAAAAGGTCGAGAAATTGCTTAAAACTTTACAAAATAACTACTTTTCATCTTGTTACGCCTTTTCTGCGGCTTTACATAAATCCGAAAACTTTAAAAACCCCCATATTCACGTCCAATACTCGAATGTGGACGGTAATTTTAAGGCGATTAGGGAGTTCCAAGATCCGGCCTTATTGGACAGCGTTAAAAAAGATATTAAATATTTTATAGAATCAGAACTCTGGATAAAATGCGCCATGAAAGGCATAGGAAAAGGTATTAAACACTACCTAAAATGGATCGCAGGGGCATTAAAACGGGCGGAAGAAGCAGAAAGGCGCGGGGACGGCGGGAAAATGATGAGAGAGTATGCAGAAAAGTATCCGCTTTTCAACGAATATATAAGCGAAAGAAACAGGAAATATTCGGAGCGGGCAATACAGTTAAAAGAAAATAAACTTAAAAAAGCTACTGAGGGCGAAATAGTGTGCGTAGAAGAATTTTCAGAAAAAATCAAGAAAAAGGCAAATTCTTTTCTGGGGAAATTTTACAGTCAAAAAGAAAAAGAGCAGATAAAAAAAGACCTCGAGGTGAATCAGCAAATTATCGACGATCTTAAAAAAAAGGCCGCCATGCCTGATTATGCGACCGAGCTGGCCGAAAAGGAACAACTTGAAAAGAAGCGAAAAGCAAAAACCAGAGATAGGAAAACCGAAGACATCCAGCAGGAAAAAGACCTAAAAACCGAAGACCAAAACACCGAAAACTTAGGAAAATTCATAAAAGAAAATAACCTGAAACCCGAGGACATAAAACCCAAAACCCCAAAACCCGAAAACCAGGCAGGAATACTCAACCTAAATACAATAAAGAGAGACCGATAAAGGCCTGAAAATAAATTAATTTCAAAAAGGACAAAAAGGAGATGAAAAAATGAACAGAAAACAATTTGCGTTAATTAATAATTTAGTTATTAAAAAGTCAGGAGAGAAAGTGGATAATTGTCCATGCGTCAACTGCGAATCAGCGCTATGGTTTTTTACTATAAGTAGATTAATTTGTTTTTGTAAAATAATGCATAAAGAAACCTATGGTTATAATGTTTCTACTGTGCAATATTGCAGCGAAGATTCAGCTGCCGCAATCAATGAATTAATCAATAAAGAATTAGCTGACAAGGAAGCTACAAAGGAATAAAAGCCTTTAAAAAAAAGGTGAAAACTATGACGGAAAATCACATTATTTTAACTGAACAGGCATTGCTCGCGGGAATTATAATTGACCCTAAAACAATGCAAGAAGCTGATACTTTAACCCCTTCAGATTTTTATGATTATCAAAATAGGGAAATTTTTGCAAAGATAAAAGAACTTCACACCGCAGGGAAAGCTATCGATTTAACTAATTTTGCCGGCACGGAATATCAAGATTATGTTTTAGAATTAATGCAGCTGCCGGAAGGACTATTAAATATAAATCAATATGTCCAAGAAATTAAAAATGCTTCTCTCCGAAGATTATTAATTTTGAGATTAGCTGATATTATTAATTTAAATAAAAACAGCAATTTCACGGAAATAAAAGCGAAAATTCTTGAATTATCCCTGAAGCTAGAACAAAATACGCTCGTAAAATTTGATTTTAAGTTGCCGTCAAGCGTAACAGCAAAAAAGACATCTTTTTTGCTCGATGATTTTATTCCGCTGCCGTTGGGAGCTGTAACGATGATTTCGTCCAGGGGCGGGTCCGGCAAGTCGGCTTTAGCTTTACAAATTGCCTTACGAGCCGCAGACAGGCAAATTTCTACGCTTGCGTGGCTATCTGAAGACCCGGATTATACAACGAAATATCGGCTCGAAAAAATATCACAGTTTACGGAAATTCAGGTAAATAATGACTGTTTAAGATTTACCGACCAGATCCCGTTTCAGGTTTTAAAAAAATCCGATAATCAAATCAGTATAAATCCGGTTTTTTATGAATTTAAGGCCGCTTGCAGGAATTTCAAGCTCATAATACTCGACCCGTTAATTGCTTTTTTCGGAGGAAATGAAAACGACAACGGAGAAGCCAGGCAATTCATGGATTTACTTACTGAATGGGCAAAACGGGATAATAAATCTATTGTTCTTATTCATCACCACGCTAAATTTGCGAATTTAGGGGACGCAAGGGGAGCGACTGCCTTAGTTGACGCCGCAAGGGCGCATTATACACTCGAAGCCGATAAATCGGACAATAAAAATATAATAGTTAAAATAGAAAAGGACAATTGGGGTATAAAAACGTTTTTCCGGAATGAAAAAAATATACAAATTTTTAAGGAAAATTTTGAGGATAAAGAAGCTGTTCAAAAAGAAAATATAATAAATATAAGGGGGCTGTAATTATGAAAGACACGAAAATAAATACGAACATGATCCAAAATGCCGACAGGGACCAGCTGGACAAAAACCGCGAACTTGTTTTACATTCCCTTTCAAAAATTCAGCTTTCTCAGCCGGTAAAGTGGGTTGAATACGAAAAAGACGGAGCAAGGTTCAGAACGGTTGCCATAACGGCAAGCATTAACGAAATATTTCACGGAATCTACGGCCATAATGCTAACGCAGATGAATTAAATGAAACTCAAACTACTATCAACGACATGATAAAAAATACTATCGTCAGGGTTAAAACAAGCACGGGATTAAGAACAATGAGCGCAATATTATATATCGATAAAAAAGAGAATCTGGGGAAATACGAAATTGCCTTTAATCCCGCCTATCTCGAAGTCCTGCAAAACCGGGATAAATTTATAGACGTGAACCCGATATCGAAGATTAAGTCTCTCTGCGGATATTATTTTGCTTCATATATAATATCTCTTCCAAGCAACTGTTCTAAGATTTCTTTTAGAAACCTTTGGAATAATAAATCTATAGGCAGCAAACCAAAAAGCAAGAGGGGGACAATTACGCGTATAAGAGGTTCTGTCATAGAATCTGTAAGGATTTGACGGTAATTTCGGCCATAGAATCTAATCGAAATTGCAGGGTGATTATAGAGGGTGAAAGCTATATATTTAAACAGGTTGAAGCTATCAGTTAAATAAAAAAATTGATATATAACGGAAAGTAATAATGGTTCGGGTATTCTGGAACAAAGTTCGGGTATTCTGGAACAGACGATTTTATAACTTATTAATATTATTAAGTTTTTAGGCTTAAAAAAAGCCTTAATATATTAAGATATTAATATATTAAAAGGAAAAGAGAAAAAAATCTCACAATTTTTTTCTCTTTTCCAAAAACCTATAAACAAATAAAAACGTAGGAGCTTAAAAAATGGAAAAGCTGTTAAAGATTAAAGATGTGGCTGAGGTGTTAGGCATAAACCCCCATTCGGTTTATAGATTAATATACCAGCGTGAAATTCCATTTGTGAAGCTTGGCCGTAATATCCGGTTTAAGGAATCACAAATTTCATCTTGGATAAATAAAGGCTCTCATGATAATATTACTGATAGAAAGCGAGCTGTAAATACTGCGAGGGGGTGAGAATTGGGTATTTATAGACAAAAAAACAGTAATTACTTGTGGATGAGGAAAACGATTAACGGCGTTAAATACCGGTATGAGGAAATCGGAAATATTCGGGCTTACCTGGGACAGGGTGGATTTAAAGAACCGGATAATTCTCCTGGATAGTACAAAAAACGGAGAACGCAGAGAAATACCGATAAACGATACTTTATACCTGACTTTGTCTGGTTTAACTCGGCATTTAAAAACCGGCTGCGTATTTTATAACCCGGGAACATTAAAGCCTTACGATAACCTTAAACGGTCATGGGCAACGGCGTTAAGAAAATCGCATATATTAGATTTTCGTTTTCACGATTTAAGGCATACGTTTGCGAGCCGGCTTGTTATGAAAGGAATCGATTTAACGACTGTCAAGGAGCTCTTGGGGCATAAAGACATCAAGATGACTTTGAGGTATGCGCACTTAGCGCCGGCGCACATCCGAAAAGCCGTAAATGTTTTAGATAAGAAAAGGCATATTTCGGGCATAGAAAACATAAATTATGAAGAGACTAAAACCGGAAAACCCTTTGATTTAATGGAGCCGGCGATGGGAATCGAACCCGCGACCTGCTGATTACGAATCAGCTGGCTAATAAGATAACTATTTGTTTTTATTAATATATTTTATTTTTACGGTTTTTATGTATCCGTTTTTGTATCCAATAAACCCCTTCCGCAATTTTTTGCGGAAGGGGTT
>JAJZVN010000093.1 GCA_021845685.1 bacterium | reverse complement strand
TGAAATTTCACAAAAAACATAAAAAGTTATTAACGATGACCGCCGTCCAGCCGGAAGGACGCTACGGCTCTTTAGATATAGACCCCAAAACAAGCACAATACTAAAATTTCTGGAAAAACCAAAAGGTGATAACGCTTGGGTTAATGGCGGGTTTTTTGCAGCCCAACCTGAAATAATAGATTACATAAAAAATGACTCGACTATGTTTGAACATGAACCTTTGGAAAAATTAGCTGAAGAAGGGCACCTTGTAGCATATAAACATAAAGGAATGTGGAAATGCATGGACACATTGAGAGATAAATTTCAGCTAAACCAAATGTGGGAAACTGGCAATGCTGCATGGAAAGTGTGGGATGAGGAATAAAAATTTTTAATTTTTTAATATAAATCGATATTTTATGATAAATTTTGCATTTAAACAGACAAGATTGCAAGGATTATATTTAATTAATCTGAAACCTAAAACTGACGATAGGGGCTACTTTGAAAGAGTTTACTGTATTGAGGAATTTAAAGAATTAATGCCTCAAAAACAAATAAATAATATTAACCGTTCATTCACTAAACAAAAAGGAACAATAAGAGGTCTTCATTTTCAGTATCCGCCGTTTCAGGAAATTAAAATAATAATATGTTTAAAGGGTTCGGTTTACGATGTTGCCGTAGATATAAGAAAAAACTCTCCTACATTTTTACAATGGCATGGGGAAACACTTAGTGAAAAATCTGAAAAGATGCTTATTGTGCCTGAAGGATTTGCCCATGGTTTCCAAACGCTTGAAGATAACGTTGAGTTTATGTATTTTAATACAAGTCCATACAGTAAAGAAAATGAATCAGGGTTAAATTATAACGACCCAGTGCTAAATATATCATGGCCATTAGAAGTAACGGAAATTTCGGAAAAAGATAAAAATCATAAATTAATTTCATCTGATTTCAAAGGCGTGGAATTATGAAGGTTCTTGTCGTCGGTTCTACAGGATTTATAGGCTCACATATAATAGACTATCTTTGCCGGAACAATCAGAATAGCATAAATATAATAGCTACTACTCGAAATATCGAAAAAGCAAAAAAATTTACATGGTTTAACGATAAAAAAGTAGATATAATAGAGTTCGATATATCGAAAACAAATTCTGATGTTTACAACAGACTAAAAAGACCGGATATAATGATACATCTGGCTTGGGACGGACTTCCGGATTATAAAAACATAAGTCATATAGAACAGAATCTTTTTGAAAACTATTTTTTTATAAGAGATATGATACATGGAGGATTAAAAGATATAACTGTTACTGGAACCTGTTTTGAATATGGAATTAAAAATGGTCCTTTATCTGAAGATATGGAAACCGATCCGATAACTCCATATGCATTAGCTAAAGATAGCCTGAGAAGGTTTTTGCAAGAACTTAAAAAAATAAAAAATTTTAATTTAAAATGGCTAAGACTTTTTTATGTGTACGGAAACGGACAACCACCTAAAAGTCTTTTATCGCAGTTGAATAAGGCCATAAACAATAACGAAAAGGTATTCAATATGTCAGGTGGAGAACAGCTAAGAGATTATCTTCCCGTAGAAAACTTATCGGAATATATTATAAAAGCCGCTTTTCAAAATAAAATAACCGGCATAATAAATTGCTGCAGCGGTAAACCTATATCAATAAGAAATCTTGTCGAAAATTATATAAAAGAAAAAGGCGTCGATATTAAACTGAATTGCGGCTATTATCCCTACCCCGACTACGAACCTATGGCTTTCTGGGGGGATGATTCTAAACTTAAAAAAATTATTTAATTGCATAATTACCTTAACTTTTTATAACAACCCATTTGTTTGTTTCACCTATATAGACTCCAGAAATTGAAAGATACTGAAACCATCTATGCAACTCTGTTATAAGCCTGTTTGGACTAGTCTAATTAGGCGCATCGTCGAAAACGGTTATTCCTTATTTCATAACAAATGAAACAGTTGAATCGTTGGCGCTTCGAAAGCACATATGGACCTTTTTAACACCGCCAGAAACACTATTGAAATTTGAATTATTTTATTTATTATCAATAGTAGTTTTTGCATATCAAATGAGAAAACTTATCTATATTATTTCTAATATAATTCGGAAAAGATTCATCTATAGGAACGCAGATTAATAGTGAATTATTATAATAAAGAATACCGTGTTCCTGACTTTTATATATATCTTCAGCTTTATTATTATGCTCAATATGAGCAAACGAATTTATTTTATTTTTAAAATTCTCTATACCACCAAGAGAAGAAAAATGCCATCCACCATTTTCTATAAAATGGATATAATTTAATTGATAAGGGACTGGATATGGCATATTTATTAAAATACGTAGTGCTTGCGGAAGCGTTATATATTTATATTGAGTCATTATTGAACCATTCCACAGGACTGACGCCCCGTTGCAATTAGAATTAATATTTATCCTATTTTCATAATTAATAAAAAAATGATACATCTTTAGCTTAAATATTTGTATGCCAGGCCTATTTCTATATATTAATATTTTTGCGGGTTTGGGATTTCATCTAAATCCGATATAATAACAACGTCGTCAGGATTGCAATTCAAGCCATCCATAATCATATTTCTTTGATAATGCTCTCTTTTCCAAGCAAGCCTGTCAACTTTATTATCACTTGAAATTTTTTCTAAAAAAAAACTAGAAAATGAAGACAATGCTTTTAAAGCTAAGGATTCAGTTAAATTTTGAAATGGCGTTAACCCTTCATTTAAAAAATAATAAGTATTAAATAAATCTAAAATATTATCGTCAGGAAAATCCACTATAATATTTATGATTTTATCTTGAAATTTAGCAAATTTATCTTTATTTTTATTATAAAATAATGGTTTTTCTTTACCTTGATGAGTTTTTGTAGCTTCAACTATAACAAATTTATCGACTACAGCATCTAATAAATTAAGTCTTATTTCTAATAATTCAAGCTCATTAAAAAAAAGTAAAACAATCGTAAACCTTAATAGATGATGTATTTTTTTTATTAGAATTTATCATAATTTAAAATATCCTTGTATATAAAAATTTTTAAAAATTAAGATAACTTTTTATTATTTTTTTCCGAAAGCAAACGTAAGCCAATTAGCTCCTGTTGAGAATTAGAATAAGCTAATAAGATTTTATCTAAGGCTTCTTGAAGTTCTTTTATTTGATTTTTGCTTTTAATTAATTCAGTTTTTAAAATATCAATTTGGGTATTTGTATTTTCATTATTTGGAATAATATCATATTGTTTTTCTAAAATTTTACACTGTTTTTCGATTATTTTTTTATCTTCTTTTTTTTCTTTCCGACTTTCTATTTCATCGTTACTGCGCATAATATTGATCCAATAAGGTGGCTTACATATTTTATCTGTTTCCCAAATAGTATCATTAATCTTAATAAATCCAAGCCTTTCAAAATAATTCAAACAAGAATGATTTTTACCGGTTAATATAAGATTAGCCCTAATAACATTGCTAAAGTTCATAATTGTTCGTACAGCTTCATGTGCCATAACAATTTCTATATCCATTCCAAACACTCTGCATGAAAGAACAACCTGTTCAATAATATTAGATTTTAATAACACAACTCCTATTAAACCGTTATCTATTAATTTATCTTTTGCTGTAAATCCTAAAATTTTACCTCCGTAATCAATAAATTTTTTTATTTCATTATAAGACCAACGTTTTCCTGTCGTATTAAACTGATTAGTTTTGTTTATTAATTCAAGCGCTCTTTGAAAATATTTATCGTTTTCAGAAATTATATGTAATAATTCAACAGTAAGGTTAAGAGATTGAACCCAATCTTGATTAGACATTGATTTTCTTTCCAATTCTCTTTGAACCATTGCTTTTACAAGTTCCGTTCTATTACCTGACTCCTCAGTTATAGCCTCGACTTGAAACTCGGGTCCGTTTAATATATACCCCCTCCAAGCATAGGGATTAAAACCGATATGCCTTATTTCAGGAAAAGCATTTATAATTTCATCTATCTCTCGAGGATTGTCGTCTATAACAACAATATTTTGTGGCAATATATTAGTTTCGCTTATTATTTCGCGTAAATTTTCAACTTTACTCCTCCAGTTAATTTTAATCGAAACAAAATCCTCTTTAGAAATTTTACCGCCATAAATTATTTTAATATTTTCAATGGTTTGTTTTTCTTCGTTTTTACTATTTATAGCCAACAATCCGCCCCGCTTCTTAAAAAATAGTAATGCTTCTACAAAACCCATCGGCCAACCTTCTATCCTTTCAATATTATCCATATTATCTTCAGCCGCAATGCCGCGCCATAATGTATCGTCGATATCAACAATAATTAATTTAACAGGCGTTATTTTTTTTATTATTTTTAAACTGTCAGAAAGCCTTTTAAAAATTAATTCAATATAATTCGCGCCTTTGAATGCTTCAAAAAAATTAAGTGCAGGTACCGGTGTAATTATCCTTTTGCTTTTAATGTCTAATCCATAATCAAAGTTAGATAAGATACCTCCATGTGAGCACATATATAAAATATCGTCCTGCAATCTTTCTCGTCCTAACAACGACAAACATTCATTTAAATCAAAATAATAAAACCAAGAATATTTAGAAATAATTAATTCAAAATGCCTATTTAATTCCCTTATAAAAAAGGCTATATTACTAAGAGAATGTTTTTTTTGCAGTAAACCTAATGGGTTTGACGAAGGCTCGATAAATGAAAATACAAACACTGGTATTTTGGGTAATAATTTTGCCATCATAGAAATTTGTTCATTAATAAGATTTACCGCTTTTTCAAATGCAATTTTAAAATATTGTTCGCTTAAGTTCTCTGTATACCAAAAATATCCTTTTCCTGGATTACAATCCTCCAAAATAGAACGAAGTGTAATTGCAACAACAGCAAAATCGTAAATATCGGATACATTAGCTGGAAGTTGGGGAACATGTCGTCCGTCATATAAATAATGGTCAGCATTATAGCCAAATCTTTTTGCCACACCAGGAAGACCCTCAACATTACATGTTCCCAACAATAAGGCATTTAAATTCTGCATTTTATTATTAATATATATATTATTAGCCATATTTAATTATATCCTATTATTGCTGTAACATTATAATATTTATTATTTATTATATTTTTTTTTATCTTTTTCAAACAGAGGTTTTAAGCTTTCTATCATTGATTGTTTTGAAAAATTGGCTTTGGCATATTCTTGACCTTTTTTTGCATAATTTTCCCACAAATCGTCGTATCTTAGCAACTTAATTACGCTATCGGCAAGTTGTTTAGGGGTATCAGCAACAAATGCGGCAGAATCTAAATCCTTAAGCCCTTGAGCGCCGGTTGAAGTAGTTACAAGCGGAATGCCGTATCGTAATGCTTCTGTTACCTTAGATTTTACGCCTGCGCCAAACCTTAACGGCACTACCGCAACTCTGGCATTATTGTAAAATTCGTCAAGCTTTTCGTCCGTCACATATCCGGTAACGATAATATCGTCGGATTCTAATTCTTTGACCTTTTCTGTAGGATTGGAGCCTACCAGAAATAATCTAACATCCGGTAAATTATATTTAATTATAGGAAATATATCTTTAACAAACCATAACGCCGCATCTTCGTTGGGCGAATGAGCAAATCCAGCTACAAATAATATATCTTTACGTTTTTTTAAGGAATTAATGTTTATTTGCGGAAAATTATCGTAATAATATAACTGCACGGGTTTAACGTTAACTTTATCGTTTTTAGATTTTACTACGTTTGCTTCATCTATAGACGGATACAGGACAAGATCGCTTTTTGACCACAAT
>JAJZVN010000092.1 GCA_021845685.1 bacterium | reverse complement strand
TCGACGCAAGTTTATGATAAACCGAGACATATATCGAAGGCGTACCGAAACTGTTTTTTGTGATATACGAAATTCCAGCCTGATTTATTAGCGGAACGCCTTTTACATTAAAAAATGCCGTTACTCCAGGGTTATATTCTTCGTAATGCGCAGTCGGAGTGCGCCAGGCATGGCTGCCGTCGTTATTAAAATGATAGCTTCCTACGACTATTCCTATGCGGTCGAAAGCGACTGAAGGAGTTGCAAATGCCGGTTTTTGATTAAATACACCAAAAATTTGCAAAGTAATTAATAAAAATAAAACCGATAAAATAATATTTTTCACATATTTAAACCGATAGCGCTTTTAAAAATTAATATATAACCTGCTACCTTACTATACTTGATTAATATTTATTTTATTATTTGACATCATAAACTAAATATAATAATATCATAAATTAATTGTTAGTTGTAAAATTATTATAATTATTATTAATTAATGAAATTTTTTTTATATAGATTGTTTTATTTAAAATATGGATATTAATTTATATTTAAAAGATTTAAAAAATAGAAAAATTGTTTTATTGGGTTCAGCGGTTTTACTGTTAGCAATCGTATTTGTTTTTTTAATAATTTTACCGCTGAGCCACTCGATTCGCCTAAACTCTATAGCGGTTAAAAATCAAAAAGCTATATTGAATTACGTTTTAAAATATTCAGCTAAAATAAATTCTATAAAATCAAAAGCGGCTGTTTCTACCGGTTTTTCTACCGTATCGGGAAAAAGCGCCGGTATAGTTAACGGCAAAGGTAAGGGTTATATTAAGTTTATGTCTTCGCTTTTTAGATATTTTAAAATAAATAAATTCCAAATATCTAAATTATACTCAAGATATTCTTCTTCAGTAAAACATGCCGATACAGGCGCAAGCAGTTCAAACGCGGCAGGCGGCGGAATGTCAAAGCAACCTAAAGAAACTGTTTTTATATCGCTGAAAGGTTTAAGCCTCAATCAGTGCGTAAATCTCATTTATGCATTATCTCATTCGTCTCAAGAATACGGAGCAAATATTATCTCTATAAATATGAAAAAAAATTTTACTAACGGCAAGCTTCTCAATTTGACTATTAATATAATAAGACAATAAAAAAAATAATATCGCACAAAAAATGTGGAAAAAATTAAATATTGTTTATAACGCTTTGTTGACCGTTATATTTTTATAAAATTTCCTTATGATAGGAAAAAAATAATTAAAGATATAATAGACGAATTTCATTCAGGTAAAATAACGCTACTAAAAAGAGACATATCAGTGAGTTTTATATTCAATACTTTAAAAAACAAAAAAACAAAAACAAAAATTTCTTGACATTTATCGGCGTGGTGTTTAATATATAATAATATTTTTATATTTGTTAATATAACATATTATTATCCATTTATATCTTTTTATATTATCTTAATTAAATAAATAAACGACACTTTAATAGATAATTTTTAACTTAACTATTTAATTTCCTTAAGGAGGAGATTGTGTATCCTAAGAATTATTTTAAAAAATTCAGCAAGTTTTACCTTTTGGTACTATTACTATTAATTTTCACAGTTCCTATCGCATTATCAGGATGCGGAGGAGGTGGCGGCAGTTCCTCAGGCTCATCATCAAATACAGCCACATCAAGTTCTACAATAAGTGGAACGGTTGACGGAGGGCCAACACCCTTAAATTATCAAGTTACCGTATCTCTTTATGAATCAGGTTCCTCTACTCCGCTTGGTAGCTCTACCACAAATAATGGTAATTTTACTATAAATTTCAATAATCCTTCAAGTCCCGGATTGTTATATATTGTTGTTCAAGGGTCTGGAACTAATTCTAATATACAACTATTATCGATAGTTGAGTCTTCACAAAATTCAAACTTGTCGGAGTCAGGAGTCGTAGTTAACGAACTTTCTACTGTAGCTTCTGAATATATTGCAAATGCTTTCAATATGAACTTTAATCCAAACAATGATAGCCTAAATTTTCCATCAAATCTATCTGGAGCTTCTTTAGCCACTGCTTTAAATAATTTTATAACGCAATTTAATAACCTTTATAATTCTACAGGCAGTAACGCAGGTAGTCTTAATAGCAGCGTTAATTCAAGTACTCAAAACACAATAGATATCCTTGCGGATGCTATTTCAAGCTGCGTAAGCAATCCTTCGGGAACTGTTTGTTCCACATTATATAATAATGCTTCATCATCCTCCAGCGAACAAATTTCCGAAATAGTTTATAGTATAATAACTAATAATACAAGCAATCTACCTTCAAATTATAGCTTGTCAAATATATATACGCTTGCTTCAGATGAATCATCGACTACCGGTTGGTCTATACCCAGCACTGCACCTGCAAGTTTAATGTTCAATATGCCAGTTTCTATTAATACGTCATACATGCCATCTAATATTACTAATACTACTTCAATTGGTTCTACTGCTGTAGATTCTTCAGGTAACTTATGGACGATAACAGATACTTATTCCAGTACTTCAGGGTACTATACAGATCAGCTTGTTGAAATATCAAATGGTAGTATAGCGAAAACAATTAATTTGGCAGGCAGTCCTTCAACATCTCCATATGGAAATAAAGCATATACCTTAGCTATAGATTCTTCAGGTAATATTTGGCTGACGGATCAGGTATATAATGCTTCTTCGAATTCATACATAGATCAACTTCTTGAGGTTTCTAACGGAAATATAGTGAAAACTATTAGTCTACCTAATAATGTAGGAAATGCTTTAGAAATAGATTCTGCTGGCAATATTTGGGTTCCGACTTATACATATTCTTCAACTAATACGAATGCATATTCTGATGAATTAGTCGAAGTTTCTTCTAATGGAACTATAGAACATGAGTTTACTATGCCATCTAATGCTACTGGTCAGCCCGAGGGTATTGCGATAGACGATAATGGCAATATTTGGATTCCGACTTATAATTCTAATAATTCCACAAATTCATCGTCATATGAGTTGGTTGAAGTGTCAAGCGGCGGTAGCGTATTAAATATCTTGAATTTACCTGGAGCTAATTACGGAGATATATTAATTGATCCTTCTGGTAATATTTGGCTATCTATTGAATTATATGACAGCGCTACTTCAACTTCATCGTATGAATTAATAGAAATTTCTAATGATAAAATTATAAAAACTACTCCGATTTACACTAATATTACAAACGGCGATGGAGGAATTAATTGTATTGCCATTGATTCTGCAGGCAATTTGTGGGTTGGTGGCTATAATAATTACGATTCGTCTACAAATACTTATACAGGTCAACTTTTTGAAATAACCAACGGTACAATAACGAATACTATAAATATCGGAAATTATGATCCATGGGGAATTACCATTGACCAATCCGGAGATATTATAATTCCGACAAATAATTATATAAATATTAGCGGAACTTATGGTTATTATTCAGGCAATATTATAGAATTAAAAAATGCTGCAGAGGGAGAAGAATATTTTCCTTATCAAGGACCAGAATATGCAAAAGGGACTAATGGTTCCAAGGTTGTTTAACATTTTATTAAATAAATAATAAATTGCTGTTGTGAAACGGCGTTAAATTTATTTATTTTCTTGCTCCCGACTGCGTCAAACGCGGTCGGGATTTATTTATGAAAAATACCTTATTTCCGTGCAATTTTTATAATATTTTAATTAATATTTGTTATAAAATAAATACAAGACGCAATTATTCAACGCCTATGCCCCAAGATTGGCTGCCGGTTTGCGCTTGCCAATAAATTATATTGTCGTACACAAAAGGCAGTCCTAAATCTTCCTGTCCCTGCTGGGAACCTCCGTAAGAAACGGCATTTTGAAAAGCAAGAGCGTTGTTATTGGAAGAATTCATAACGTTCGTTACTGCCGTATAATCGCAAAAACTGTTGTCGGTATTGTTATCCGGCTCGGTTATAAAGTTATTGGAGATATAGCCGCTGCTATTGTTCAACAAACTAAAGGCGACGCTTAACCCTCCGTAAACAAGATTTTGACATGAGCCGAAAGAAATTACGTCGTTTGTGGATGCTTCGTTGCCGACCGCATCGTCAAGCGCTTCCGTTCCAAGATGAATAAAATTACTGCCTGTATCAAAAAAAGAATAAAATTCGTAACTATTGGAATCCGACGTCGAACTTCCAAATTCCGACGGTATTAAAGGAAATGAATATTGATTGCCGGATTGAGACAAGTCTGGATAGAATTTCGACGTTGCAGGCACTGCGTTATCAGATTCCGTGTTTAAACCGAAAGTTATAGTTCCGACCGGATTATTTTTAGGGTTGTCCAAGATATCGTACCCGTTTGTAAAGGTAATATTTTGAAAATTTAATATAAAGCCGTTGCTATAGTTGCTATTTGAAACTGCCGTAGGAAATGACGGAGTGTAAACCGTCCCTCCGCTCTGTCCGAAAGAATAGTAAGGAGATAAGCCCATGCCGAAATCGCCTTGCAAGAAACCTGTCGAAGGAAACGCATTATCGCTTGTGGCTATTGCAATCGGAATGTTTTGCGCTTCCAATCCTCCTCCCGAAGAGGCTGTATAGACGTCTGCGTCGTTCACGTAACCGCTTGCGGTGCTGTTGTCTCCAAAAGTAACGGAAAATGTGTTGGATGTAGAAGCGATATTGACTCCTGCAGTAGTTAAAGCAGATTTGTTTATTAAAATGCCCGTCGCTCCGGTATCTAATAAAAGCGGTATAGGCGTCGAACCGCCGTTAATATAGACATAAACATATGGAATATTGGGAGCGTCTTCATCGGCATAGTCGTCAAGATAAATATACATTACATTATTATAAGCCTTAACGGTCGGCGTAGAAGGCGCTACGTTCTGCTGAGACGGAGAAGAACTCGAACTACCATCGCCTCCTCCGCCTCCTCCGCAACCGGACAAGACCAATGAAATTGCCGCTATATAAAATAATAAGGATAGAATTGTTGATAACGGAAATCTTTTATTAAAATGAAAAATCTTCAATATATTTAATTAATAACTTTTATGAAATTTTAATATTTTAATTTTGAACGATATAATTATATAATAGATATATAATAGAAATAATATTAATTTATTGCAATGGAAAAGTTTATGAAAAAATTTTGAAATATTACACATAATTAAATAAATTATGAAATTAAAAACACTGAAAACATTAGAAACATTTAAGTCGGTAACTATTTCAATATCTTCATTATCTTGTTTATTTTTGGCTTTTGCCGTGATTTTCACTTTAAGCGCAATAAAAACATATGCCGCAGTAGGCTGGACGTATAGCGAAACGGTTAATGAATACGGACAGCCGCAAACCGTTCCGTTAAATGAAGCAATAAGCCGAAAAAATCTACAGAAATATCAAGCGAAAGGCATTGTCGTTTCAAGCTATAAATTTCAAATTAAAAATTTTAAAATAATAGCCTTATTTAATTCCAATAACATATGTTATGAAATGAAGACCTTTAATAACAGAACTTTGCCGTCTTTAAAAGATTTAGTAGGTTCAACGCTCGCGGCGACAAAGCCGATAGTTTTAAAAAGAGTATGGCTAAGATCAATTACCATGCAATACGGCATCGGTTCGAACGCCGTAATATATAAATCTTTCGGGCCGCCAGGAGATATTTCCGTTAAAGTTTATTCTCCGGCTTTGAAGCCTTAAAAAGACTTAATTAAATAATTAAATAATTGAAAACTTAAAAAGAAAATAACAGGTTTTTATATTTTTATAATAAGAAATTTTTATAAATTAAATGTTAAATCGTTATGCGCTAATTTAAAGCGAATTATAACTACATAAAAACGTAAAATAAGTAAACAGAGAGGTTCGTCAAATATGGCAATACTAATAAGACTAAGACCCATTAAATCTTTAAAAGATAAATATTTTTATAAATTTAAATCTTTATCCAAAGCGTTAAATTCAAACGGCGGGTTTACTTTAATCGAGCTTTTGATA
>JAJZVN010000007.1 GCA_021845685.1 bacterium | reverse complement strand
TTTATTAAAATCAAATTTTTGTGTACAGTTTGAGATTTCTTGATCTGTCTGTTCCATTGCATCAATCTCCTTTTAATTAATTATAATTTAATTATACAGGATTGACACAGAATTTTGAACGGTCTCATATAAAAGCTTTCATTTCGCCTTCTTTATGATTTAATTTTTTTATTTTTTTCTTTAAAATTTTATACTGTGCTCCTATTTGTTAAGTTCTTTTAATTCTTTAGCGGCGTTCATTATTGTCGAAATAAGATTATCTTTCTTCGATTTTTCGTCTAAATTTTCGCCCGCGGCCAATAGCCGTTTTTGTAATTCCGCTTCTGCTCCGGCCATAATTATTTCATTCATACTCTCGCCAGATTTGCCGTATCTCTCGATATAATCTTTTAAGTCGTTATAAAGCGACTCCGGAATCCGGACCGCAAATGGAATTTTGGCTTCCTGTCGCCGGCTTTTTTTAGGCGGTCCAGGATCGTTATTTTTTAATTTCGCCGCCGGTTCTTCCTGGACTGATTTAGCCGGTTCGCTCGCCCATTCGTCTTTGCTCTTTTTTATTGGCATAATAAAGCTCCTTTTATTTAATTATATATCTAATATTAAACGATTTAATATTGTATATAATATCATATCATATTAGATATTTCATCATATAAAGATTTTATTTCGGCAATGGCTTTATTGTCTGTTTTAATTTCGCTTACTCCTAACCCTTCGGATATGGATTTGCGATATACGGCTCTGTCTTTTAAATAAGAACCTAAAATTTTCACATCGCTAAAATCTTTCAGGAACTCAAGCATTTCGTCTTTTTCTTTAGATCTCCAGTTAGATGTAATTTTATTAAGGACGACGTAAGCCCTTAGCTTTGAATTAAACGCCTGAGCTTCCTGATATAGCCTATAAACCTTTTCAAAGCTCCAGGCGTCTAATTGGCTTGTTATAAGCGGCATAATAAAGAGATCCGATATTAACATAGATTTTCGCATTTCAATGCTATCACGCCCGCCGGTATCGATAAGTGTAATATCAAAGGCAGGTTCTAAAGCCTTAACGTCTTTATCAAGACCTGCGCCGGTTTTTTCCATAGTGATTATTTCTTTTAACAGTTCCTTATTTTCCCGGCGCGCATTTGAAAACATCGTCGTCGATTTCTGGATATCGGCGTCTATGAGCAAGACCTTTTTATTATCATTGGCAAATTCTACGGCAAGGTTTATCGCTATCGTCGATTTGCCGACCCCGCCTTTTTCGTTTCCGATTGTAATTATCATAATCCCCTCATCCTCTTATTTTTAATTATTTATTTTTAATAATAATTTGTTTTTGGTTTCATATGGTTTTTTAATTCTTCTTTAATTTCTTTAATTTTTTCTTTGTTTGCCTCGATAACAGGCTTTATTTTTTCTCTAATTTCTTCAATTTCTTTTGTTCTAACTGTTTCATAATGCCCATATGAGCTACCTTCAGGAGCATAATCTGTTTCAAACAGAAAATCTATGTAAGATAGATAATTCCTGACGGCACGGTCTAATCTTTCAAGCGTGCTGCTTAAGATTTGTATTAAATCATCCCTTAGCGCGTCTCTGGCGTCATCGTCGAGGTCGTCAAGCTTCCCGTATTTATCGGTGTCGTATAATTCCTTGTATATTGTGGTTTCATCAGGGCAATTGTCAAAAGTTCTTTCTTCGATAATTATCTTGGGTAATCCGGTCTGTTCTATTAACTCAAATAGCCTGCAACAATTATCGGCGTCCCATTCTGCGGGATAAAAATTAAATTCATTGAATTCGTTGCTCTCAGGGTTAAATGCCCTCTCAATCGTAGTATGTAGCCTGTGGCGCGTTATACATATTTCTTCTAATGCATCATGTTGCTCTGCGGTAAGAGTTGGAATTAAGCTGTTTAGGTATGCGCGGTGTTCCGCCCATCTTTCTTTTCCTTCATACGCTTCTTTACTGAAATAAGCCATTGTTCCTCCATAATTTTAAGATTAATTAATTACAATATAATTTATCCTTATTCCGCTCCCGCCGCTTTCATTAATTCCGGCGTTATTTTCTTATAATTTAATTTTCTCGCCGCACAGGACATTCCGAACCATATCCTTATAATTATCCTTGTAATAACTAATATCGCCGGCGTTTAAATTTATATCTATTTCTGCAGCCTTTAAAACGTTTGCGATTTTAAGTTCGTATGAAATTTCCTCAAGCGTTTTTCCTATACCGTCCAATTGATTAACTAAGTCATCGCCCATATTGTGTTACCTCCTTTAATTTAAATAATAGAAAACTATCTATTAGTCCCATTCCGAGCCTTAAAACGCAAATTAAAGCGTTTTTTTTATTCAATATTATTTAAAACTTTTACAACTTTTGCTAAAATTATGCTTCTTACTAAATATTTCTGAAATATATTTTCCGATAAAAACTCAAATTTTTTATTATCTGCTTTTAAAATAACATTGTGAAAATCGGAGAAAATTCTCCTTACTATTAAACCATCTGCACCAGGAATCCGGCAAAGATAAATATAACCGGATACAAACTGTCTGTCGTATTTATCGTAGAAAAATAATGAACCATCAAGAATTGTCGGCTCCATCATCCTGCCTTTCATTTTTGCGCAATTAAGATCATTAAAATACTTATTGTCTCCAATTAATTCTATTTCATTAATGTTCATAATTCTTTTTACTGGTTCTGCTTTAATTAATTGATAGTTTTCCATGATTTTTTTCTCCTTATATAGAATTAATTTAATTTATATCGGTTGCCGTTATTTATCTAAAAATCGGCAACCGATATTTTAAAATCTGTTAAAATGATGCTTTAACGCCTAACAATATTCCTACCGTGTCTAAATTATTATCGGTAGAAATATGTTGATAATTTAAACCCACAAACGGGCTTAAAATTACATTGCTTGTTTTATAAGCTTCATATCCTACTTTAGCTCCTAATTCATAGCCAGAGCCGTTAGTTAATGATGTATTAGCGCTTGATACTGAATAATCAACTTTATTACCTACGCCGTGCATATAATACGCCTGCCCTTCTACCCAAAAGTTTTGAACTGGAGTATAATAAGCTTTTACGCCTAACAAGAACTGATTAAGATGATCCGTTTCGGAATAGCTAAATCCTGAATTATTAGTCCAGTTTGTTTTAGGCGTAATGGACTCATATCCGATGTTAGGAATAACGGCTAAATTAGAACTTATGTTAATCAAATAGCCGAGTTTAACTCCATAGTTTGTATCGTTAGTTTTCCCGCTTCCGAAAAAGGCATTTTGATTAGCGCTTGCGAAATTCTTTGAAAAGTTAATCTGACCCCAAACAGGAATAACGGGAGCCGCTCCTTCTAAACTCAAATTATAATTATTAAGGTTTACGCTTCCTACCCTGCTCGCATAACTCGTATGCGTATAGCTGTAATACGCATTAAATGAATTTATTACAGAGTTTACATTTTGAGCGTTAGCTTTCACAATAAAAGCTAAACTGAATACTGCGACTACAAATAACAGTGATAATTTTTTAAACATTGTGTTACCTCCATTAATTTAATTAATTTGATTTTTGATTACATTTACATAGCGAAGTTACAAAAATTATTTTTTACATTTCTACCTCCTGTTAAGTTTAGTATTTTATTTTTTATTCCAAATATTTTTAGTAAATATCTTCCTTTTAATCTCATATGCCGCCTCAAAAAATTCTTTAAATTCCTTTGATTCTGTAAGTCTTTCTTCCGTTATATTTGCGGCGATAAATATCGAATATAACGGAGCAAATAAATTGCTAAGTTCATTAATAAGTTGTTCAAACGCCTCATTGTCTTCTTTATTCCAATAATATAATGTAAAATATCTTGCCTTCGTTAAGTTGTGAATTAACAAAAATAAACTCTTATGCGCTCTCCTGAGTCGTCTTTTGTAAAAATAAGCTTTAATTCTAAACCGAATGTAATTAATTAATTTCTCGATAAAAAATTACATTTTTCTTCACCTCTATATTTATTAATATAATATGATATACAATATTATATCATATTATATTATATGTCAAGTATTTTTATATACGATATGATATTATTTTTAATGCGATATTTGCTGTTCTTGTTCTTGTATTTGTTCCTGTTGTTGTATTTGTTCTATCTCTTGTTCCTGCTCTTGCAGTATTTCCTGGTCGGTTTCCTGCTGCTGCGCTTCGGTTTCTATTTCGTCGGGCAATTCGTTCGCTTTTTCAAGAATCGCGTTATTAAGCTGCTCTTTATAATCCCTGACTTCTTCTGCGTGCTCGATATTTTCTCTGAAAAGCTCGACTTCTTTATCGGTTCCCCAGATTTTAAATTCTTCGACCGCTCTTGTTCCTGCGGTATAAAACTTTTCTTCAAAATTATCCGAAATACGAAGATTAAGAAGATAATTAGATATGTCTATCGTTTCACCCTGGCTCTTGTAAACGGTCAAAGCATATGCGTGATCTAAATATTTATAAGCGGATGTATCTATGGTTACGATGTCTTTGTTAGCTTTTTCTATCGTAATATAATTTTCTTCAATGCTCTTAACAACGCCGACTTCGCCGTTTTGAACGCCCATATCGGTATTATTTTTTAGAAAGACAACCTTATCGTTTTCTGCAAAATTAATATCTTTTTCTAAGAATGCCTGGACGTTTTTTTTATTTTTATTCGCCAGTTTAAAATCTTTTTCGTTTCCTTTTTCATCAACTAGTTTCAATATGTTTTTGTCCTGGTCTATTTCTTTTACTGTATAAAGGGTTTTGTTCTTTTCGCTAATAAAGACCTTATCGCCTGTTTCATATGCTTCCGTAAAGCCTTTGTTTTCTACAGAAATATATTTATTTTCATAAACGTTAAACGACTGGCCTACTTGAACAACTCCCCGCTCGACGAGCTCCTGTCTGATAACTGAATTTAATGCGTTTCTTTCGTGATTCGTGTCGACGAGAATTAAAACGTTTTTATCTAAATTGCTTAAATAATCGTTTTTTAAATTCTGAATTTTCGCGTCCATCGCCGCCAGTTCGTCTATTCCTGCAATTCCGGTACTCGAAAAAACTTTTAGATTGCCGGCTTTTTCAATTTGACCTAAAGCGTCTTTGAATTCTAAAGAAGCCATTAATCCGACTATTTTTTTTTGGGTTTCATTTTGAAAACGGACGGCAACGTTCATATTTGTAACCACGTTTTTAAATCCGCTTTCAAGCGCGGCTTTTTGCGCTTCTTTGAAAAATTCCCCACGCTCAATAGAAGGGAACTGCTTTTTATCTCCCGTATATACCATTTTTGAACTATCTAAACCGTTTAAGAATTTAGCCTGCTTATCGCTAATCATACTTGCTTCATCCGCAAAAATAATAGTTTTATTATCAACTTCAATTTTGCTTCGCTCTATCAAGTCTTTGAATTTTGCTATAGTGTAAACATCCTCTATAGAGGAACCGCTTTTTAAAACTTCCGCAGCTTTTCCGGTCGGCGCAAGACCTATAACTTTATATCCTTTTTCTGTTAAAAAGCTATTTATAGATTCAAGCGCTTTAGATTTACCCGTGCCGGCGTCGCCCTGCACAATATTGTATTTATACGTAGAACTAAGTATGTTTTTAATCATTAAAGCCTGAGCGTCGGTTAATTTTTTGCCAAAGTTTTCTTCGTATTTTTCGATGGCATTATTAATGTCTAATGAATTAAAACTCGCATCGCTAAAAGCGTTGGTTTTAAACGTCTGATAGTTTTGCTTAACGTCTCTTAAGGCTTCTTTAGTGGTAAAGTATTTTTTATCGATTTCAACGATCTGTCTGTCCGAATCAAATGCGGACCTAATTGCGAAAATATCAGTTTTTGAAAATGCGTGCTTTATAGTGAAATTTTCTATCTTTTCATACTTGAATGCTCTGTTGTTTTCCGTAGCGTCTATCCGTGCTTGGGTTAATGCAAATTTAGTGATTTGATATTTATCAAAACTACCTATTTTAATCTCCTGATTCCCTATTTCGGCGCTTTTATGGTTCTCAGTAACAGAAATGGATTGTTGAACGTTTTTTGCCATTTCTTTAAGATTATTCAGCTGCTCCGGGGTTAATTTTTTCTCCGTGAATTCTTTAGTTTCTTGATAAGTCGGGTTATGCTCCTTAATACTCCTTGTCGCTTTTTCTGCCAGCTGACGTAAATCTTTTTCAGACATATTTGGATATTTTTTTTTCAGTTCGGCGGCTTTAATGTCTATTTCTTTTTGCCTTGATGAAAAAAGTTCCTTTAAATCTTTTAGATTCTCAGGCATTTTAATATCCGACATCGCCTTTGCGCGGTTATAGTCTATTTCATAACCCAAATTAATAATTTTTTGAGCAAGTATATTTTCCTGAATTGCGCCCATATAGGCTTTCGTGGCAAACATTTCGCGAAACTCTACGCTTTTAAGAGTTCCTTTTTTATCTTCCGTCGCGTTATGAAAAAAACCGTGTATATGGATTGATGTGTCTTGATTTCTGTTTGCGTAGTGGGTAAATAAAGTAACTAAAAGATTGCCTGTTTTTTCTACGACTCTTTTGTCAGGAGCGATTCTTGTCCTGGTTGCGGCGTAGCGCTCTTCCATGATGTTGATTGTTTCTTTAACCGATTCTTCAAAAGCTTTTAAAATTCTTTCATCGTAGAGCGTGAGAATGCTTGCGTTTTTAGCAAGAGTAAAAGTATAATCGGCTCCTGCCCTGCGGAGCGGATCACCGGCATTTTTAAACAAAGGCGTTTTTAGGTCTCGCGGGTCGTAACCTAGAATCATAGCCTGAAACTGATCCTGCGTGCAGTTTTTGCCGTTTAATCCGAATTTTTCGGCAAGCACTCCGTACCACTGCGCTGCATGTTCCTGTGTTTCATAGTAGTATTTAGAAGCTGCAAGGGCGCTTGAATTAGTTGGCGTTGTTATCATTTGAATCCTCCTTTTTTTCGACGTCGGCAAGTTTTTTAACTTTTTTCAGAGCATCTTTAATATCTTTTTTAGTAACCGCCGCCTCTGTTTTCTTTTTTCCTTCAGCTTTAATGCTTTTTACTTCATCTTCTTTCTCGGTTAATTCTGCCAGGATTTCATTAACCATAGTTTTAACTTCGGCGTTATAATCCCTGAGCGTTGGTATATAAACGGCACTGTTAATGACAGGCAAATCCATATAGTCCTGTTTCGATTTAATAAAAGCTACGCCGTCATCAGTTAGGAATTTAGCATAATACGTCATATCGGGGATATTGCCTAACTCGCCGGGCAGGACCATATACGTCTCGCGAATCGATGTAGAATAGGTAGTAGTATGTTCCTGTTTGAATGCGGTAGAAACAGCCGTATTCGCCGCAAGTTCCTTTTTTTCAATTTTGCCAAATAAATCAGCTATAATCTGAGAACTCTTAGGGTCGTTGGACCTGAACGCGTAATAATTGTTAATATTGCCGATCAGGTTCCAGAAAGCCTCGCCGTAAATCCTTAACACTTCCTGCGGGTTTTGCGTTGCCAGAAAAAATGCTATATTCTTTTTCCGGCAGAGGCTCAACGTTTCCGCCATATTATTTATTAAGCCGATGTTGCTGAATTCGTCTATGAAAATATTAATTCTCGAAGAGTTGTGATAGTTTTGATTTAGTATTTTATTTGATAGTAAAATCGTAAATAAATTTAAGACCGGTTTCTGCATATCTAATGTATCCATATGATAATTAATAAAAATATGCCTTTTGTCATCAGGGTTTAGTAGCCAGTTGGCCATATTAAAAGGATCGCCCGTATTATTTATAGTTAAAAGTCCATCTATGTAGTTTGCATAAGTCTGATAAACGTCCGTAAAAGAAACAGATACGTTTCCCGTCAAGGCCTTAATCTCTTCAAAAGATTCTTTAGATTGATAAAGCATTTGCCTTTTGACAGATAGGTTATCCGTCTTTCCTGTGCGCTTTGATACGGCAAAAGCATCGACTAATGTTCTTCTCGCAGCTTGCGAAAAGAAACGGTTATCGTGAGCCTTCGGATCTTCCGGAATAATATTATTCGTAATTTGTTTTGTAATAGCCGGCGTAAAAGCTTCTTCAAGAAAGTTCCAAAGGAAACAGCGCTGATCTGTTATGTCGATTATTATATCGCCAGGACGGTAGTAGCCCGCCATATACTCGCCCGATAAGTCATAAAAAATAAATTTATTGCTATTTTTAGAGTTCATCCTCGATTGGATAATTTTATTAATAAAATTAGATTTGCCGGAGCCGTTAATACCGCTTATCATAGTACCGCGAATATCCCATTTCTCATCGTGAATTACATTTTTATCTTTCCTCTGATCTATAGTCCCGCCCCTTACCACACTTGTATTTTTGATGTTTTTTGTTTTTTTAGTTTTATATTTAAGAGCGATAATCGGCGGCAATAAAATTAGAATAAGTCCGATTGATAAATCTATTAATATATTAGTAATCGTTCTGTATTTATAATCAGATAATACTTTAAAAATATGATTCCATAAAAAAAATGAAGAAGCAGGCAAATGATGATTTATTGCAAATTTCATTTTATTTTTACAATGATGTATAAGCCAAGAATTTGTTGAAAACGCATAAAAAATACCGTAAAAAATAAAAGGTAAAATAAATATTTTCATAATTTGAATAGTCAATAAAGAATTAAAAATAAGCTTAATTATTTTTTGCGTGTTAATTAGATTAATTTCGTAAAAACGCATAATAGTAGATGTCAGCATTAAAGAATAATAGGAACCCGGTATTGCAAAAATGAATCCGCCGATGATATAGTTCAAAACAGAAAAATGATGAAAGTTATATAAATCTCCAGACAAAATTAAAAATGAAATGCCGATAGAAATTAAAAAAAATGTAATTAAAATATCCATAGACCCTGTAAACATAATGTCAGATGTAAAATCCCACATGTGCCCTGTCGTGATGACATCAGACGGCAAAGGCACGCCGTTTTTTTCACTCGCATATTTCATTTGAGCGATAGAAATCATATCTATTATGCCGCGCTTTTTTTCTTTTTTTTCTTTCGGTTGAGAATTCTTTGAATACGAATTTTTAAACATATCCTGATTAAAAGTTCCCATGTCCATAATTTTTTATCCTATTTTTAATTAAAAAATTTAATTAGATATTTAAAATAAATAGTAAAAATTAATAAAAAATATAAAATCCAAAATAAAAAAATATTGTCTTTCCAAACCGAAAATCCCGCTGTAAAAATTATAAGAAGGGCTGTAAATTTTCGCTGCCAAATAAATAAAAATTTAAATATAAAAATTATTATAGACATCATGCTCCTAATTTTTTCATTTCATTTATTACATTCGTAGCTAATTTTTGTTCATTGAAATTTGAAATCTTATCTAAAATAAGATCTATTTTATAATCTGAATCTTTAAAATTTTTAGATAGAACAGTATCTATTTTTGAAATTTTAAGGTCAAGATTTTCTAAATTATCTTGTACGGCTGCAGCTAACAAATCATCTTTTTTTGAGTCAAAATAGTCTAAAATAATTCTTTCAATAAGTTCCGACTTAGACATATTTTTGTCGCTTGCAAGCTTGTTAAAAATCATTTTGACGTGTTCTGAAACCGAAAAACTTATAACTATTTTCTTCTTCATTTTTCTTTATCCTCGCTAAAAATGGATTAATAATCTGCTATTAATTTTAAAACCTTTAATATCGGCAATTTACAAGCTAAAATTTAAATAATTAATAAAAAATTAATAAGAATTAATAAGCTTTTAATAAGATTTTATTTAATAAAAATAAGAACATATAAAAAAACGTATTATAAAAGCCCTTTTTTTAGGGGCGTTCTTGCGTGTGCTTTTAGCGTTGCCGAAGGCAACTACTAAAGTCTGTTTTAAATCTGTAAAATAAATACAATATTTCATCATAAAATTACAACCCTTGGGCTTGGGGGTTTTTAAATTATTTTTCTTTTTTCTTTTGATACTTTTATTTTTCTTTTTCTAAAAAAGAAAAATAAAAAGTATGTTAATGTTTTTAAATAATTTTTTATTCCTATGCTTTTAACCGCCGTAAGATTTTAAAAAAAATATTAAATCTGCGATATTATTTTTTGAGACTTGCTGTTTAATTTTTTAAGAATTCATATAGACCTTTAACTGTTGATTAATTAATTATGAAAAGCTTAGATTTTTTTATTTTGCAAATCCGTCAATCTAAAAGCTCTTAATAAAATAAAAATATCTAAGCAATACTGCCGATAAAAAAAGTTGACGGTTTGCAAAATTAAAATATCTTGCGTGGGGACGATACCAGTCCCCTGTAGTAATTAATTTATCAATAGTCGCAAAGCGGGTCTGTTGAATTGTTATAAAAATTAAATAACGGGTCGAACGACTTCTTTAAATTAAAAATAGTTTTTATTTTAATTAATAATTTTTTATTCCTTTATTAATTCTTTTTCTTTTTCTAAATAATTAATTGTCATTATTTTAATTATTATAATTTTCAATAATTTTTTTATATTCCTCTATCGCCTGGCTTAAACCTTTTTTTAAAATGTCTGGTTCGTTAATTTCTAAACCCGCTTTTCTAAAATTTTTTTTAATTTCTTCAAATTTAAATTTATTATTAAGATTTATTTTTATAATTAATTTTTTATTCATCATGTCCCCTTATAAAATAAAAAGTTCATTTTTAAACCTATAAAATAAATTGAACGTTATAATATTAGACCGCCTCTTCTTTTCTTTTTTAAAAAAAGAAAAGAAGCAAAAGAAAAACCTTAGTAAAATAAAAAATTTTTTTAAAGTCATTTTTTGTTAGGATCTGGAAATGTTGGAGCGCCTGAAGGTCTTAATCCAAGATCTTGATTTGATTTAGCAATCTTATTTCCTGCAACCGTGAGCCGATTTGTATTATATAAATTTTTTAAATTTACAGAAGATTCGCCTGAACCTGATAACAAATTATTATTAATTTTGTTTTGTTTATTTAATAAATTATTGTTATATTGCATTATTTTTGTGTTTGCCGAAACCGCTTGCGGCGTTAATGTAGTTGTTTCTGTTATTGACGGTTTAAATGAACCGGGATTCCAGCTTTCAGGACCTTTAAAATGAGTTAACCGAGCAAGATCCGTAAGTCCTGTCCCGACAAAATTTGAAACGTATCCTCCGACATATAGCGCTGGATTTTCAGGAGTTAAATTAGAAATTGTATGCGCAGTATCAAGCGGTTTTTTATTTTTATCTGCAATTGCTATTTCTGCCTTCGCGATCGCCGGAGTCGGCGTTCCGGCGATCGGCGAATAAGACGGTTGATGATTATTATAAAATGATGATACAGACGTTTTTGTTGCAGAGGGGTTTACGTTTGGAATCCTGCCTGCGCCGTTATTTATATTTTTTTGAGCATTGGTAAAAACCGGATTGCCGGCAATAAATGCGGATAACGGCGCGCTGTTGTTTAATAAGCTTTTGTATTCTGCGTTATTTGCAGCTGCAGTGGCGATAATATTATTCCCTGTTAAACCGTTTTTTTTGTCAAAATTCCGCATAAAATCAAGTATTGCGTTGTTTGTGACCTGCCCCTGATGTTGAGTAGCGTAAGATAGATTATTTTGCGCTGTTTTGACATTGTTTACGGCGCTTTGATAGCTTTTGCCGCTTGTGATTACGTCGTTTAACGAACTTATTAATTGTTTTCCTTGTGACCCAGTTGCAACATAGCTTAAAGAACCGCCCTTGGAAAAATTAGATCTCATAGAAGAGGCAAATTTAGTATCAATTGATGATCTCAGCGTATCGGACATAGCGACGGATGAACTTGCGGAAAGTCCGGCGGTAATAGGACTTTCTCCTGCGGCAATATTTAATCCAAATTGCGTCTTAAGTTCGCTCTGTTGAGTGGCAGTTAAGCCGGTAGTGCGATCTACTGCTCCGTCAAAACTTGTAGTAGAAACAGCGTCGTAATGCGCTTTTTGCGAACCTATAATATTTGACCCTGTGCTATTTGAAAGATTTTTAGAATTAGAAACAGCTGAATTAAAATTTTTAGATGCGGTCTCAGCTTTTGATTTTGCGTTTGTCAAGTTTTGTGAGTAGCCGGCCGTTACGCTTTTCCCCATAGTTCCTTGCAAATTTGGAGATATAAAATTAGTTAATTGACCGTTTTCGAAGCCTTGAGTCGTATTTAATTTTTGATTTCCGATAGTTCCGTCGCCTGTTCCTTGCACCTGTGAAGAGTTTGAAATTCCGGGAAGATTATTTTGACGGTCGGTGATACCATTTGCACTGCTGGTTTTTTCAAATCCGTTTTGGCTCACTGCCGGGGCTCTTCCAGTATTTTGCGTATGGGTAACATCAAATTTATTGGAATTCATATCATTCGTATTTACCTGCCCCGAATTAAAATTCCCTTTGCTTAAAATTTCTTTTCCGCCTTCTGTAGACAGCGCACCGTTAAGTCCCCCTACCATACTTGACATAGCATATGACGAACCAGATGCTATGGCGTAGGCAAATATAGGAACAGACCATGAAAGATAACCCATCCATGCTAAAGATGAAGATAAATATGTATTTATTGTCCCAGACGACGAGACCGAATATCCTAATCCCGCAAGGGAAGTATATTGATTGTGAATTATTATTTGTGAAATGTAATTAAATATAGCGGTTAAAGACGGCCATATGGTTATCATAAGAAGCATTTCAAAAAGCAGTTTTAAATATTTTGTTCCCATATGCGTTAAAACAAGAATAAGAATAAGAACTGACGCTCCTAACATAATAGCTTCAAATAAACCGAACACGATAGGCATATATTTGCCTGCAAGCTCTCCAGATATAATCATACCGGATTGAGTAGATTGCGTCGCAGTGCCTGTCGCAACAGCTAAAGAATCGGCGTTAGCGCCTGATTCCTGTGCCATTTTAAGAATAGCTGGAGCATACATATTTACGCCTATCGCTTGCATCAATGTTGCCTGAGAACTCTGTTGCATATTGTAAATATAAGGATTAATAGCCCCTAAATCATTTGAAAAATCAGCAGCAGAAGCAATTGATAACTCGCCCGCGAGCGCAGATTCAAGATTATTAGAAATATAATTTTTAATAGCGCTTTGGATCCAAGTTGTTTCTTGTCCGCATGTTGTAGATATTCCGCTGGGATCAGATTGCCCTGATGCTAAAAAAGTAGCACCTTCAGATCCTGAATACCAGTTAGTAAGAAGATTTCCGCCAGCATTACCGACTCCCGTATATCCCGACATTATCGCCCAGATGCTTAATTGCGAATTAGGAGAGTAAGTTTGCGAAGCAGTGTCCGTCGCATCTCCAGCAGATAATAATTCCGATACGTTTAAAAATCCCGTGGTAATTCCAGGAGCCACGCAATTTGCAATATACTCGTTATAATCTTGGAAAAGATAAGAGTTAGAAGTCGCTATAGTAGCAGAATCAGCGGTATTTACGATAGAAACCCCAACGCTTTCATTTAATAGGTTATCCCCCGACGGCGTTGAAAAAGCTTGTGTGAAATCACTTACAAGCGTATATTGAACGGCAGTAAACATTGACCACATTTCCGCTATTCCCCATGGAATACCATCTACCGGAGTAGAATAAGGAGCCGTCCCTGAACTAGAAACATTTTCAACAATAACAGTTGATGTGTTATAAACCAAGGCGCCTAAAATTATAGTAAATATGGCGAAATATTTTAACGTTGAAACTAAAGAGCCTTTGTGAAACATAGAAACTCTTATCGCATAATATATAACGGATATCATCGCTATAACAACGAACATCGTCCCTATATTCGTTTCTTTAAAGAACAATTGTATTGCAATAAACATATTCCATAAAATATAGGCATTACCAAAAGCGTAAACCGTCACAATACTTACCTCCCATTAATTTTTCTATATAAACATGACGAACTTATGATTTTCTTGATTGTTTAATTTAAATTAATATCTTTATCTTCTTCTTTAATTTTTAAATATTTTTGAAATTTTTTAATCTCGAAATATAAAATTAAGAAACATCCAAAAGTCGAGAAAAAAATACAAAAAATTAATAAAGTATAAAAATTTTCAAAAAAATAAAAAGTCATAAAAAATAATATAAAAGAAAGTGTAAAAATATAAAAAAGAATCTCTTTGCAAACAAATAAAAATTTAACATATTTTTGATTTGCTTCTAAAAATTTATTTTTATTTAAAATATCTTCTTCGGCTAAACCATGCTTCATTTTTTTAATAAATTTATGAAATTTACCTATTTTTTCTTGATTTTCCATGTTTTTTCCTCAAATTATTTATTTTTTTTATAATTACACCCTTTTAATTCGTTTATATTAAATTCGAACTTAAATTCTTCCCCCTTTTTACTCTCGATAAATTTTGTGAGGTCTTTTTGATCGAATCTGATATGCCGGTCTATTTTAACGCATGGGATCTCTTTTTTTCCGACCATATCGTACAATTTTGACTTGCCGATCCGCAGGATATCCATCGCTTCTTCAAAAGTTAAGAGCTTCGCAGGACCGGCGGTCTCCTTTTTGAGATTTTTTATTTCGTCAAAAAGAATTTTAATAAGCCCCTTGAATTCTTCCGTTTCGTTTACATATAGATTTTGCATTTTCATTTTGCCAAGTTTTTTTGTTTTTAGAGGCGGCGTCTTAGTAAGCCGCCTCTATATATATTTATATATTTATATAGAAATTAAACCCTTTCGCCTGTAAGGATTGCGGGCGGGTTTGTGTGTTGCTATACTCCTTTTGTGTGTTGCTATACTCCTTTTGTGTGTTGCTATACTTTTTTTGTGTGTTGCTATACTTTTTTCCCAATTTTTATTTTTAGTGTCGTGAGCATATGTGATGGACTTGTTATTTTCGTTAAATTCAGTAAAAGTTCTTTTAAGTATTCTTCGTTTTTCTCGCTCTTTGAGATTTGTCTCATTTAAGCCTATTTTTTCGAAAAGCAATTTTTCGTCATATCTTTGCCATTTTGTAGATTGAATAAAAACATCTAATAAAATAGTTGTTTCATGTTTATATTTTATGATTTCGTTTAAAATTATGACTAATCCTTCATTCACACAAAAATCAAAAAAACGTTGATTTATAAGTATTTCCATTGTTTTATAATTTTTTGTATTAATAATTTTGGATTCATAAATATATTTAGTATTAATTTCTGAATTATTTTTTTCATCGACGAGCTGGCAATCAACACTCGCCCATCTTTTTATGGAATTTATAATTGATTTTCTGTTAGAGGCATCATTATTTTTTATGTTTCGCTCTTTTGCTATACTTGATATATCTATTTCTCTTTTTAAAATAAATTTTCCCGGCTCAAGCGTTTCGCCTACTTTTTCCCATTTTGACCGGTTTTGGATATAATCTTTTAGCATTTGCAATAAAGTAATTAAATCGTATCCATTCAAGGTTTCATACGCTCTAAGTGTTAGAACTTGGGTTCCCCATCTTCTTTTAATTAGATAATCTTTTTTTCTATTATGAGCCGGTAAAAACGGCATTGTATGTAGAATTACCGGATCTATTTTGCTTTTAATTTCTTTAATATCTTTCATTTTGTTTTATATTTATATTTTCTAATTTTAAGTATCTGCCGCTTTCAACATCAAAAACATATAGAACGTCCTCGGTATCTATTCCAATTCGCGAAGTCTTTGCCGGATGAAGTAGATTATATTTACGCATTTTATCTATCCTCTTGCGGCTAATCGCCCATTTTTCCTCTTTTTTTCGTTTTCATCGGCAAGCAACATCGCATAAATATAGTCCATGTCGTACATTATGTTCCCGTCTTCCTTAATGCCATTTAAAAATTTTAGGTCATCGAATTTGAGTAAGGATGTAACTTCGCTTATCCCTGCCTTAGAAAGATTAGATAATAAATAGAAACATACATTATATTTAGATCTAATGTCATCGAGCATTGCGTAGATATAGCTCGTATATTTCCGAAGAAAATCGGAAGGTTTATCGTCATATGCCTGGAGCTTACGCGCGAACATTTGGACATAATCTATAATCACTAATATTTTTTTATTTTTAAATTTTTCAACCGCGGCACGGATGTCGTTAATACCTGGATGGTGAAGCATGAATAAATTCTTATTACTTATGTTTTTCTTTTTTAATCTAAGCGCAAATTCATTTATTCCGCCTTCGAAAACACAATATATGCTTACGGCGTCATCTTTAGCGTGAATGTCGGCTATTTCTAACGCAAATTCCGTTTTGCCTGCGCTTGTGGCACCGGCAGCGGCGAATATCGCGCCGTATTGGATTTTTATTCCGAAGATATTTGTTTCTTGAATAGGCTTTGCGTTTCTAATTAAATCTGTACTACAGAGCAGTTCTTTTTTTGCTATATATAATTTTTGGAGATTTTGGATAAGTTCGTCGTAATTTATTTATTATTTTTGAAGTCGTCTAATAATGAGAGTCTTTGTCTCTTAATTGATTCTTCTCTAATTTCTTCGATGTATTGCTTAGTATTTAACAATCCATCAGGCAAACTCATCAACTCAATAATATAATCTTGGTATTCCGACCCGGCGAAACTTGTTAAATCGATAGCTTTCCCTGAATTATAAAGTTCCTTTATCCGTGTAAAAATAGCCCTATGCCGGCTATCATAAAAATCCGCGGGGGTTAAGACGTCTGACACCGAAATATTTTTATTATCGATTACAATTGCAGCGAGAAGTGCCTGCTCGGCAAGAATTATCCAAGCAGGTTGTTGGATAGAGGAATCGGTTGCTTTTAATTTATTCTTTTTCATTTTTGGTTTTCTGTATAAAATTATCTATTTCATTTGTTTTAAAAAGATATTTTGCGCCTAAGCGATAATGCGGAATCTTATTTATTTTAATGAGTTTATACAAGAAAGGAAGGCTAATATTTAGGTATTGTGTTACTTTATCTGAACCGATATAAACACTCGAAATGCTATCTTTTTCTTTCATATTTTTATCCCTAAATTTAGTATATATAAATCTTACATTTATAATTATATGTATATAAAACTTACTTGTCAAGTTAAAAATTATATTTATATTCATTTTGCTTTAAAAGTAAGTTATAATATATTCAAAATATCTAAATTGGAATAAAAATATGCGGAAAGAAAAACAAGACGAAGAAAAAGAATTCTTTAGGCGTTTCGGTGAAAGAATAAAAGAAATAAGAACTTCGAAAAACATTACACAAAAAGAGCTTGCGGATTATTTAAGGATTAATCGAGTAATTGTATCAAATTATGAAAGCGGTGATGTTAGCATATCTCTTTTTACTGCACTAAAAATATGTAGTTTTTTTGAAATATCGATTAATTATCTTATTAACAATGATCCTTTTGTAAAAGAAAAGATAAATCATAATGTTTTTAATTTAGATGTAGATAGTTATTTAGCAATTGAGAAAGTCATCCATAGTAAATCGGCACATCCTGATTATCGTAAACCTGAAGAAAAAGGAGTAATAAAATTACAAGGATTATATCTTGGAAAAAACCAAGAAATTATTAATTATATTCATCAAATACTTAGAGTAATTATGCTGAAAACTAACTATAAAACCGTTGATTTTATAAAGGATTTGAAGGATATTAATATTGAATATAAAGATTATTCGAGCATTGTCGATTATTATAATATTTATTTAGAATTTGTGAAAAGTTTATACGCTGATGAAAAGAAAAACAAAAAATACATAGATATAATTGAATATTTAATAAATAAAGCCGATGTTGTTGATAGAACATTCATAATTTCAAACGCAGGTCAGTATAAAGAACAAATTAAAAAAGATATTCAGGAGTTACTAAATGAAAAAGCCGATATTTCCAAATAATTGTATCAATATTTGTTATTAATATAATTTTAAATGGAGGATAAGATATGGCTGTGACCATTCAAAAGGCTTACAACAAAAAATTACAAAAACTTAAGGGTGTTGATGAAGTTCAAAATATAAAGATAGGCAATCCTACTGATTACGAGAATAATTACAGAAAATATCTTAAGTGCGAAAATTTTAACTCCGGTTGCATAGCGGGTATCGTTTTCGCTATAAGGAAAGGCACAGGATATCATTACATCTGTATCAGACAACGCTCCCGCAGGAGCTAATGCCTGTATAAATCTTAAATTCGTTTCAGAAGGAACATGGCCTAAATCAAATCAATATAGTTCAATTGTGGTTTATACCCTTTCCGAGGTAGGAGTTTGCGATTACGTTAGGCTTGTTCCTAAAAAATAATTCTAAATATATTGTAAACTTATTTACTATAATTTGACCGTTTTTTATTAAAAATTTGTCTTAAAAAAGCTGTTTTTCTTAAATATACTGTTTTGTAAACATTGACAATTATTAATGAAAATTATATAAATATGAATATTAATATAAGCGTTTTTTATATTGGGTTCACACTACCTATTGCGGACAAAAAAATAAATATGATACTATAGAATCAAGGAGTGCTTATGAAAACCAAGAAATTATTGTTAATGTTTTTATCCGTCCTTATGCTGTTATCTTGTTTTTTTGCGTTAAATAATACTTATGCAGGGGCTCTCAGCGGTTTTGGAAAGATAATATCTAATCAGCCTGTTAACGCACCAAAAAATATACCGGACGCACTTAAGTTTTATTACAGCAACCATAATTTTAACGCTTTGCTTTTAATTTTTAAAAAACATCCAAAACAAGCCTCAAAAATAACTACGGATCATAATATTCTACATTTAATAGCCGGAGCGGCTAAACAAAACGATAAGGTAGTGGCAGAAATAATATATATTGCTTTAAAATATAATAAACATTTAAAACCTAATTATCAAGGAACCGTCATTGCCAATTCAGAATATAAAAAGAGATGTTTTATTTCTGCAACCTCAATCCATTATGTTACTCCTATATTTATGGCAGCAGTTAATAATTTAAAGCTTGTTTACAGAGTTTTAAATAACAATAAGGCTAATCCAAATATAACGTCAATAATCTATCATGATAAGGTCGTTAATTCCAATAATTTAGGGATAATGGCGAGCTGTATTTATGTTTCTTATAAAAATACACTGTCGGCAAAAATGGCAAAGGTAGATATTGAATCAGGACGAGGGATTAGTCTTCATTATTATTCTTCGACAGCAGGCAATGGCGTATCCCATAATAGAAATTTTTTAAATGTTCCTCTAATATGGCATTTTGGTAATATTAATTAAAGATTTTATAAATACAGATACTAATTCTGCATAATACGTAAACTTTTGACTATTTTTAAAAATAGGTGTATATATATTATATAAGCATTAATTTTTCAGAGGTATTAAATCATGTTAAACGTAAAAGAAAAACTGGCAACGGGAACTCTATCCGAATTGTATCATACGGATTACTACACTTGGGCTATGACCAATGCGGAACTTCTTAAAGAGGGTAGATTTAACGAAATAGATTATATTAACTTAGCGGAAGAGGTAAAAGACTTGGGACTATCAGAATATAAAGAGCTTAGGAGTTATCTTGCGAATTTATTATCTCACCTGTATAAATGGGATAATCAACCAGGACTAAGAAGTAAAAGCTGGAAAAATACTATTGCTAATTCTACAAGGCGTATTATTCGGGTTCTTAAAGAAAATCCTGGTTTAAAATATGAATTTACTTTTAATGAAGCTTTTGCTACCGCTTGGAATGAGGCGAGATTTATAATTTCTGAAGATATTGACTTGGATATTAGATTTATTTCTAAACACTGCACTTACACCTTTAAGGAAGTTGTAAACAAAGTATGTGAAATAGCGCCTGATAGGATTGATGAAGACGATATAGCTTTTCTTAAAAATTTACTATAAAAATAACTGCAGAGGAACCGTTTTTTTATTTTAATGGAGCATTAAAAAATGTTAACAATTATGCTATATATATTTATATCTATTATATTATTATTATTTGTGTTATTTATTTTAACAACTTTATTTGTATTTTTTTATCGTATTGCCGATATGATACGATATCCAAATAAATATAAAACATTTTATCATAACAACTATAATCATAATCATAATAATTATGATAGGAAATTTAATGGAGTTATATATAGCAATGGATATTATGGTAGCATAGTTAATGGTTATGGTAATACAAGTATCTATAATAATGAAGGGATCGACAACGATTGATTAATTTTAATTTTAATATTTTTTTTTAAATGTTCCTTATTTTATGCGGGTTTGCAGGTTTAAAAAATAAGTTCTTGTATTCTGCTTAAAAAGTTGTGTATTCTACAATTATTTTTTTTTAAACACGTCCTCAACCGCTTTCCTTAACGTTTCCGGCACTAAATGGCTATACCGCTTCGTCATCTGCGTTGTCCTGTGTCCTAATAACTCCCCTGTAATATACAAGCTTATTCCGTCCTTAACCATCTTGCTCGCGAACACGTGCCGCAAATCGTGGATATGCATATCTTTAAATCCGGCATTGCGGCACGCGGTCATAAATGATTTTCTGAAATTGCCGATTTTTTTGCCGTTGATATTGAATACGTAATCGCAGCCGTCTTTTTTTTCAATACCGATTAAAAGGTCCTTTAGCTGCGAATGAATAGGGGAATACCTGTTATATTTAGTTTTAGTTCCTTTAATTCCTATTACGTTATTTTGCAGATCCACGTCGTCCCATTTTAAATTGAGGGCTTCGCCTTTCCGGCAGCCTGTATAAATCAAAAAAGTAATTAAATCCCTGGTTAATTTATTCGTGGCACCGGCGATGAGCTCCTGGATATCTTCGTCGGATAATGTCTTAAGGCGGGAGAGTTCGTTGAGTTTTTTAACACCCGACGCCGGGTTCTTCTCGATCAAGCCTTTTTCTATACAAAAATTAAAGAAATGGTGAAGCGTCGTTATTTCAAGATTAATCCAGCGAAAATTTATTTCGCTATCTTTTTTGCTTTGATTTTTTGGTAAAGATAAAACTTCTAATCTGCGTTTTAACTGATATTCTTTAATTTCGGACTGCGTTATAGCGGCAATGTTCTTATCTTTAAAAACAGGCAAGAAATGGTTTGCCGCAAACTGTTTATTTTTAATTGTTCCCTTCCCATTAGTAAGGCTTTTAATATATTGCCCCCATGCCGTAAAAAATGTATAATTGTTTTTAACCGGCAGACTGAATTTATTCCGGACAAGGTCGGCTTCCACGGTATTTGCGATAAGCTGGGCAAGTTTTTTATCTCCGGTTTTTGTAGAACCTTGATATTGTCTGCCTTCAAGTCGCACTTGATACCAATAAATATTGCCCCTTTTGTATATAGTCGCCATATTCTAACGTTAAAAAAGTGTAGGCTAAATTGTAGTAAAATTTAAAATACTATACGGTAAAATATAGCATTAAACGGAATAAAAAGGCAAGAAAAACTTTTAAAGGAAAAACCGCAAAGCCTTAAAAGTATTGGTTTTAAAGGATATTTTAATAAGCTAAGCCCACAGCCTTCTAAGCTGTGGGTCGCAGGTTCGAATCCCGCTGGACGCACCACTTAAAACCGCAGTAAATAAGCACTTCTCTAAAAAATAATCCTTGGTATAAATTACAAAAAAGATGTATAAATAAATATATCTAAATATGATATGAATATTTTAAATACATTTACGGGTACATTTTTTACCCTCCGATTGACTTTCTTTATTATAATGTCTTATTTATTCCAGTCAATTAGGGGGCTAATACAATATATAACCGCATGCTCCATGCCGGAAAGCACTCACTTAGAAATATATTCCGCTTTAGGATTAAATCCGCAACCAATCCCCAGAAAGAAAATAATAGTTTGAATATAAAAATATAATATAAATAATTATGAATATAAATTATAAATATATAATCTAATTAATTTTATATATTTTTTGCAAAATACCGTGTAATCCCCATATAAAAAATGAGATATGGACATATCAAGGGGTTTTTTGGTTTTAGTGGTGAAGTTAGAGGTTAAGAAGTTTTTTAATCTGTTCAAAATCGCTATTCTTTGCTTCTATAAATGCAGAATATCCTTTGTCAATAGATTGGAGTATGCTTTTGTCTTTAATATTTAGAAGAATATCTTTCATTTTTAATTTTAAGTCTGCATTAACGTCGTTTCCTGCACAAATTGGGAATTGCGGTATGGGATCCGAGTAAGCTATAATTTTTAAAGAATTCTTGAAATCTTCCGCAGCGGAATCCATCAAAGCCCCGGCGTCAAATTCTCCTGATATTACGGCGTTTGCCACATTATCATGGGAACCGAGATAATCATAAGCAGTAAGAGATATAAGTTCAATCCCTGCTGCTTTCAGCATTGCTTTTGGAATAAGCGAAGAGCCCGTTGACATTTTAGAACCGAATGCTATTTTTTTTGATTTTAAGTCTTGAACAGAACTTATTTTAGAATTTATCGGCACAACAAAAACGCTTTTATAAGTGGGAGAGCCATTTTTGATTGCATAGACAAGAGGTTCAATTTTATATTTTTTACTTGCTTCTAAATAGGTAGATGGCGTCATGTAAGCAAAAGACACTTTATTGGTTCCTATTTCTTCAATTGAATCTTCATATGTAACTGCAACCAAATTACTGTAATGTAGATTTAAAGATTTATTTAAATAATTTATTAGCGGTTCGAATTTCTTTTTCATAATTATTGCGCTTTCTAATGGAACTATGCCAAAAAGATCTAATTTTAAGGAGCATAGTTCAATTTTTAATGAATTAGAAGATTTAGCTAACGATGAACTTATTATTTTTGATTTTTTCGCCGCTTCTGTTGTATTGGCAGATACTTTTTGAACGACGGCAAGATTTTTTTCTACCTCGGTGACAGCAATTTCTAACTGTTCAGCTGAAGAATATATTATGTCTATGCTATTTTTTTCTTCGCTCGCAGCTTTCATAATATTATTAAATAATTCTTCCGCCTGCACAGATTCGGAACTTATTTTTTTAACATTTTCTATTGCATCTTTAATAGCCAGAACAGTTTTTGAAGTTTCCTGAAGCAGGCTTTCTATTATTTTTCTTGTATCGGAAGTTGATTTGCTTGTTCTTTCAGCCAATTTTTTAACTTCATCCGCTACAACGGCAAAACCTCTGCCCTGCTCTCCAGCCCGCGCAGCTTCTATAGCGGCGTTTAACGCTAAGAGATTGGTCTGGTCAGCTATATCGCTTATTAATGAGATAACATCGCCTATCTCTTTAGATCTTTTATCAAGTTCGGACATAGTAGTATTTAAATTTTCTACGGAATTAGATACTGTTTTTATATCGTCTATAATATTTTCTATCATTAAATTTCCTTGAGTAGCTCTTTCAAGAGAAGTTTTGGAAGATTTCTGAGAATCTTTGGCACTTTTTGTCATTTCTTTGTGGGACATACTAATTTCATCAATTGCGCTGGAAATTGAAGCCACCTGTACCGACAACGATTCATTTTCCTTATATATTTTTTCCATAGAACCGCTTTCAATATTGGCATCAACGGCAACAATATTTGTTGAATCCAGTGCTTTTTGGAATGTATCGTATAAGTAATCAAATAAATCGTTAATTTTACCGTCTATATTGTATAAATCTATTGATGAAGGGAGACGTTTTCTCAGGTCTTTGTTAATAGTCAAAAAATCTGTCAAAAAATTATTAATTTTGTTTGCCTTTGCTTTAATTATGACGTTATTAATAAAAATGCCGGCATAGTAAATAATAGCAATAATAATAACAGCAAATGATAATATATAATTTTTCTGGATAAACGAAAAAATAAGAAAAAATAAAGCTATAATTGCAAATATAATTATTAAAGCCGTATTTATAATATTGATATTTAAAATATTATTTCTATTAATATTACCATTTTTAGTTATATTTCTGTTTTTCATATTTTCTCCCGTCTTCATTATTTAATTATCTTAATTGCTTTAAAATAAATGATAATTTAAAAAAGATTTATAATTATTAGAAGCTATAATTGCCATAGCGGCAGAGTATAGTCTTGCTTTTTGCGTATCCGATCTTGAAGTTAAAATAACAGGGAGGGCAGCCCCTACCACAATTCCTGCAACCGTTGCCCCTGCAAGATATTCTAAGTCTTTAAATAAAATATTTCCTGATTCTATATTTGGCACAAGAACAATATCAGCATCGCCTGATACTGAACTTTTTATCCCCTTTTCTAAGGCGGCTTCTTTTGAGATAACATTGTCAAAAGCAAGAGGTCCGTCCACTATTCCATTTTTAATCTGCCCTCTTTCGGCCATTTTGCTAAGCAACGCGGCATCTAAAGTTGATTGCATTTTAGGATTTATTTCTTCAGTTGCAGATAAAACAGCTGCCTTAGGCAATTTAATGCCTAAAATAATAGCAAAATCAATTGCGTTTTGAAGTATCTGAGCTTTTTCTATAAGATTTGGACTTATATTAATTGCGGCATCTGTTATTATAAGCAGTTTTTTATATGTTTTTATTTCCATTAGAAACAGATGGCTTATAAGTCTGTTAGTTTTAAGTCCGTTTTCTGCAGACATAACTGCATGCATTAATATATCGGTATGTATATGCCCTTTCATAATAATATCTATTTTTTTGTTTTTTGCAAATTCGCATGCAATTTTTGCAGAGTGTTCATCGGTTTCCGAATTTATAATTTCTATATTTCCTTTTTCAATCGGCAGTTCTATTTTTTCGGCAATTTTTTTTATGTTATTACCGTTGCCTATAAGAGAAGGTATGATTAACCCTGCATTGTATGCTTCTTTTACTCCAAGAAGCGTTAATTCGTCGGCGCTTCCCACCACCGCTGTTTTTTTCGGGTTTAATTTTTTTGCGTTGTTTAGGATTTCGTCTAATTTTTTTAACATTTGTTGAATCCGTCAACCCCATGTCTATAAAAGAAACCTATAAATATAAAGATACTATAAATATAATATAAAGATACTATAAATATAAAGAAACTTATAATAATAATATAATAAAAGAAATATATAAGTATTTATGTTTCTTAGACATTGACGTCCTTCATAATTAATTATTATAATTTTTAATCGTTTATATTAATTATATCAAAATAATAATATCAATTAAAATAAATTAAGTTGTAATATATATTATGTATTATATATATTATATTATATATATAATATAATATTATGTTATGTTATGTTATGTTATATAGATTAATTTATTATATATTTTTATTATATATTATGTTATTTATATAAATTATTTTATTATATTTTTATCAGATTAATTTTTCTAATTAATTTTCAAAATTTTTAATGCATTTTCCGCCATCATTAATTCTTCGTCGGTTTTAATTGCCATAACGGTAGTTTTGCCGGAGTTTATTTTTATTATAGAGTTTTCTAAATTTAATGTTTTTAATTTAGGCGAATTGTTAAAAATTTTAACTGCATCGCTATTTTTTGATTTATTCAGTTTAATACCCAAATATGAAAGATTATTACATACTTCCTGTCTAACAAACGATGAATTTTCGCCTATCCCCCCTGAAAAAATTAATGCGTCTATGCCGTTTAATGCAGCAGAGTATGCCCCTATATATTTTATAATTCTATAGCAAAACATTTTAATTGATAATTTTGAATTATAATCTAAGTTATTTAAAAGTTCTTTGACATCATAGGTTTTCTGAGAAATTCCGAGCAGACCGCTTTTTTTGTTATATATACAATATATCTCTTCTTCAGATAATTTTAATTTATTTTTTAAAATAAAAGATAACGACGGATCTATATCCCCGGTCCTTGTTCCCATCATTAATCCTTCTAACGGCGTGTAGCCCATTGACGTGTCAATAGATTTGCCGTTTTTAACTGCAACGATGCTTGCGCCGTTTCCAAGATGGCACAATATCATTTTTTTAAAATTATATCCCGAAAGTTTTAGAATGTTAGAAATAAAAGCATAAGAAATGCCATGAAACCCGTATTTTTTTATCCCGTATTTTTTATAATATTCAATAGGAAGAGGGTATATTGAAGCATAATCCGGAATTGTAGAATGAAAAGATGTGTCGAATATGCAGACTTCGGCCGCTTCAGGGATGAGCTTTATTGTAGTTTCAAGCCCAAGTAAATTTGAAGGGTTATGAAGAGGAGCAAGTTCGTTAAGTCGGGCTAATTTTTCTAAATCAGGAAAATTTGAATATATTTCATTATCTGTCGTAATAATTTCAGTATCGTTATTCTTATTATTTGCGCTATTTACGCTATGACTATTAAATGATTTATCTTTAATATGTTTATTATTATAATTATTATAATTATATTTTTTATCTTTTAAATTTTTATTTGAGACAATAAGAGGTTTAATAAAAACATTGCCGCCATGAACAAATCTGTGGACTACTATGTCAATTTTTTCATCTTTATTTAAATTTTTATGAACTAATTCATTAATTATAAAAGATATTGCAGAATGATGATTCTTAAAATTCATTTTGCCGTTTTCTTTTCCGTTGATGCATTCATAATTGTAAGAAGAAAAAGATGTCCCTATCTCCTCTATTTCTCCGTCGTATAACCTATTTAATGATAATAATCTTGTCTGACGTGCAGGTATATTTTCGGATAATTTTTCTTTTTTGCTATAATTGTCATCTATTTTTGTTTTATTTATGCAGCTTGTGATTTTAATATTTTTATAGTCAATTATTTTATATGTTTTTTTTATATATTTGAAATAAGCAAATTTTACAGAAGAACTGCCAGAATTTATTGATAATATATTCATAATTTAATTTTATTTATTAAAAATTGTAGAAATAGAATATTAATAAATTAAATGCAAAAAATAATATAACCAATATAAATAAGTGCGATATTTATGGCTATTTTTTGCCGATGATATTTAATATTAATGTTTTTATAATAACTCTTCTAATAATACTAATTTATATATTATCATTTATTTTATTATTTTATTAAAATTAAATAATTATGCGACCGCATTTTCAATAATTCTGTATGAAAATATTGCAATTTCTTTTAAATAAGAAACTATTATCGAATAATATATCATTTGATTTTTAGCATCATATTCATATATATTTGATTTAATACTTGATAGGTCATTTATTGTTCTGTCGCAAACATAGTCGATGTTTTTTATATCTTGCCAGGTTTTTTTAATGATTTGCTGTTTATAGGCTTTATTATTTATTTTATTGCCGTATAATTCATAATCGTTATTATTAAAATTTAATAAAGAATAAAATGTATCGATAGTGTTTTTAACTATTGAGCTTATCATTAATGCAAGCTCAGGAATATATGACTGTTTTTTTAAAACAGGATATTGCGCTATGTTTTTAATATTAAGTCTTATCAAAAGATTTAATGTATAAATATTTTGCATAGAATTACAAAATGGACTAAATTTGAGTACATTTTCATAAATACAAAGTTTGTTTTTATTTTTAGATTGGCTTAATCCTTCATTAGTTATTATGCTAATAATCAATTTATGAATTTCATTATTAAGTTCTGTCACAAGATTATCTTTAATATCATTTAATTCAATTTCTAAATCTGATACGTTAAATTTATTATTAATAATAGAATTAAGATCTTTTTCTAAATTATTTTCTATAAAGCCGGATAAAACAATAGCATTATCAGATATCTTCTTTATTATGTTTCCTGTAAAAATAGCCATTTTAAAATTATTTATCGTTATATTATTTATTTTATTTTGTTTTAATGCTATTTTTAATGCTATAATAAAAAAAATTAATTAAAATTATTTTTAAAAAATATAATATATATTATATTAATAATTATATCATAAACAAGAAATAACAAGAAATTGCACGAAATAATTTGGCAATTTACGTCGTCTAAAGATAAAAGTGAAAGCGCATTCAGTGTTTATCAAGAAGTATCGTACGAAATAACTCGGTGGTTTACGGCAAAGATATATAAAAATAAAATTAATTGCAGCCAATATAATATGCAAGATATAAACAATAAATTTTACGGCAGCTATAATTTATAAATTGTGTCCGTAGCTCATCTGGATAGAGCGCAGGACTCCGACTCCTGAGGCAGCGGGTTCGAATCCCGCCGGACACACCAGCTTAAAAGTCAAGGTATTTCAAGCCTTCCCGATGATTTTATGTCCTTAAAAAATTATTTACTTTTTATTAAAAATATGTCAAAATTATTAAAAATATGTAATTTTTACATACAAAAACGCATACAGTTTTTGGTAGATAAAAAGGATGAGAATATATAAACGGGGCAACATCTTCTGGTGGGAGTTCAGGGTCGATATTTTAAAATTATATTTCTTATTCTTCAATAATTTTATTACTTTTTAAGATAATTTCATACCGGATAATTCCGTGATGAAACCACCTAAGAGGGCTGTCTTAATTTATAGGAGTATTATAATTATTATAATATTTACATAACAATATCGTTAGCTTAAATTACTGCAGGTATGAAATATTTTTAATTCAAAAGCAGAATGTGATATAATTTTAACTAAATAACACACTAAATAATGAGCCAGAGCTAAATATATTCAAGGTTTCCTAAATGAAAGGCTGCGATTATTTCTTGATTTGAAAGTATTATCATTTTTATAATTTTTAAACACTGGAGATATATTTATGAGCATTAAGATTGCGCTTATTACCGGCGGCAGCTGCGGTATCGGTAAAAGCACGGCATTAAAGACGGCTCAGCAGGGCATCGCATAGATGTAATATTGACCTATAACACTAAAGAGCAAGAAGCGCTGGCAGTGGTTGCAGAAATCAAAGCTATTGGACGGCAGGCGGCGGCGCTTCATCTGGACGCAGGCAAGTCCCAATCGTTTGGAGATTTTGCGGCGCAGGTTAGCAATTTGCTTTCCGAAAAATGGCAGCGCAAGGATTTTAACTTTTTGATTAATAACGCAGGAATCGGAATCCATGCCTCTTTTGAAGAAACTACGGAATCGCAATTCGACGAGCTTATGAATATTCATTTTAAAGGAGTATTTTTCCTTACTCAAAAGCTACTGCCGATGATTGCCGATAACGGGCGCATCATTAATGTTTCCTCTGGGCTTACCAGATTTGTGCTCCCGGGTTATTCCGCATATGCGGCTATGAAGGGAGGTATCGAGGTGCTGACAAAGTATCTGGCAAAAGAACTCGGCCACCGTAAAATTGCCGTAAACGTTGTAGCCCCCGGCGCAATAGAAACAGACTTCGGAGGCGGGGTCGTGAGAGACAATCCTGAGGTCAATGCTTTTATCGCTTCAGGAACATCTTTGGGCAGAGTCGGTCTGCCGGATGATGTAGGCGGGGTAATAGCGTCGCTGTTGAGTGAAAATAACGCATGGATAAACGCTCAACGAATCGAAGCATCCGGTGGCGTATTTATTTGAAGGCAACGCACATTAAAAAGGAAATCTTATTATGACCGTAGGCGAACTAATAGAAGAGCTTAAAAAATATCCGGCGGATATGAAAGTTTTGATTTACGATTCCGAATTTATGGGATACGGGGACATTAACGAATTAAAAAATGTATCCGTTGTTTTGAAACCTTATGACAAATTCTGCGCCGTGGGTTGGATGTATCCCGAAAAAAGCGATTATGAAAAAAAGATAGCTGAAGGATATAATCTTAAATCTGTGGCTGAAGCTGGAGCCATAGAGGTTGTAGGTCTGGAGTAATTTGTGCTGATTACCGAAAATACCATAGATTTTTTAACTAATATCGAGCTGTCGCAAAAAAGCAAGACAACGGAAGAAGATATAAGCTTTCTATCCGACGAAATTACGGAAACTTGGTGGAAGGCTAACAAAAACAGGCTTGTCGATGAAGCCTAAAGCGATAATAGACACAAATAATTTTCTTTTTGAAAACATTTAATATATAATAAATACATAGATTTGTGCATAATAAAAGTTACAAATAAAAAAGGTGAAATAATTATGAAAAAACAAACGGCAAAATGTAATGCTTCTGATGACCATGTCGTTAATAAAACGAGCAAAAAAGAATTAACCGAAAATGAAGCAATAAAATACCTTATGGAAGTTGCGGAGGCGAGTAAAAAAGCTGGTAGAAAAGCCGTAAAGGGTGAGCGCGCTAAACTTAAAGCTTTAGGCATATTGGAAGACTAAAAACAATAATGTTAAAAAATATAACTGCTAAAAGTGAAGAAAAGCCTTTATTGCTTTTACTGGCAGGTTCTAATGGCGCAGGAAAATCCACTTACATAAAAAGCGAAGATTTTAAAAATGTCTTGAATGTTCTTAAGGACAGATTTAACATAATGCCGCTTAAGCCATATCAATTTATTAATCCAGATATAATATCTATATCTCATTTGATGATTAATCCTGAAATTGACGAAATGTCGGCTAATTTATGGGCGGTTCAAGAAATAGAAAAATCTATTAATAAATATTTTAATTTATGTAAAGGTTTTGCGATTGAAACCGTTTTATCCACCGATAAATATATTAAATATGTAGAAGAAGCAAAATCAAAAGGTTATATTACGGCGCTTATATACATCGGTCTTGATTCTCCGGAAACAGCTATAAAAAGAGTCAGAATGAGGGTAAAAACCGGCGGACATGACGTTTCAGAAGACAAAATAAGGAAAAGATTTAATAATTCAATTAATAATATAAAATATTTTGTAAAACTTACAAATTTTTCAATTATACATTCTAATATTGGCGATGCAAATCATTATGAAATTATTGCGGTTGGATATAACGGCAAGGTTGAAATTAAAGATGAAAAAACTTTAAGCTGGATAAATAAGGCACTCAAAGGGCTACCCAAGCTTAAATTATAAATACAAAAACGCATACACAAAAAAATATGTTGTGTAAAATATTAATAATTACAAATACTTATATATGATAATTCAGGACTCCGACTCCTGAGGCAGCGGGTTCGAATCCCGCCGGACACACCATTTAAAAAGTCAAGGTATTTCAAGCTGTTTAGACATTTTAATAGTTAATGACATTGCATTAAAATATTGCATTAAAAATATTTGACATTTTTTTAAAATGGTTATAAAGTATATACATAATTGCAATTGTAATAAAAAAGTTGTTTTTGTAATTTATTAAATTTTAATAAGGATTAATCCTTATGAAATTTTGCAAAAACTGCGGAAAACAGTTAAAAGATGACGCAAAGTTTTGCCCGAATTGCGGAAGTGTCGTTTCTACCCGGGAAAAGAGGGAAGTATTCGAAAAAAATGAAGTAGCAAATGCTCCACCCCTTTCAGATTCTGCTAAATCACCTTTCAAAACCTTTTGCAAAAATTGCGGAGCTTCTTTAAAAGAAGGCGCCAAGTTCTGCCCGAAATGCGGAAGCCCTGTCGGCGCATCCGTTAAATACGATATTAACCAACAAAACGAAGAGCTTTATAATGCTGCCGCTGTTTCGGATAAGCCGGATAAAATTAAGCCTTTTCAAACAGTTTCGGATGAAAAGGATAAAATTAAACCCTCCAGGGCAGGTAATAATTTAGCCGATAAAGACAATGCATCGAAAAACGGGATAAAAAATGTATATCCCCGGAGCAATGAGCCTAAGGTTCACAAAAATAGGATATTGCCGCTCCTTTATGGAATAATTCCTGTTTTAATTGTAGCAGGAATTGCCGTTTTTCTTTATAAAACCAACAGGCTGCCGTTTATTAACCGTACAAGCACTGCCGCAAAACAAGCGTCTTTGAATAAAAAGAAAAAGTCTCCGTCCAAAAAAATTGCTTCGGAAAAAAACAAAGAAAAAGCCAAGACATCAAAAACAGTTTCGGCAAAGAAAAGCAAAACAAAGCCGGCGAAAAATGCCGTAGCCTACGTTTATCCTAAAAAACCCCCTCAATCCCCTGCATATCCGTCATACGTTCCTTCTCAGGTTAAAACATACCGCCAGCCTGTTTATCATGTAAATCATTCAAGAATTGCTTTTGATACATTTAGAACGAACTTTAATTCTGCCGGAGCTAAATTAATTTCTTTTGCTCCCGAGCATGTTTCGGGGGAAAGCGGTATAAGTTTTGTCATCCTATCCCATGTATATTCTTTTGCTTTGAATATAAGTCCAAATTCAACGGAATATTTTAAGGTAGAATTTACTGCTGCGGTTCCTCAAAACATCAATGTTTCTCAGGTAAAAATAATAAGCAAGGTATATGGACAGGGGATAAGCGCCGAAAATATTTCTTATGTAAATTTAAGTTCTTCGGGCGTTTACACCGTAGAAATACCAGTGGAAATACCTCAATACTTTAAAACCGGGAGTTATTACTTTAATGCAAATGCCGAAGCCCCAGGAATGGAACTTATATCAAGCAATGCGTATTTTCGGGTGGAATAAAAATAAATAATGTAACATTAAATAGGGGGAGGGGTATTAAAAATGTTTAATATTATTTATCCGGTATTATCGATATTTGGCTTTTTAGTAATTATCGCCGTGTTTTATAGAGTTATTGCAAGCCGTGGCGGAATGGGTATTAATACTAATTTAACTACTTTGGTTTTGCGTAGATTTAAAATTGATAGTTCTTCATCCGACAAGGTTGTCATCGATATTGCTGGTAGAAAGGAAGGTTTAATGCAGTGGCTTCTTACGATAATCGGTATTAATCCCGAAATAAGCTTTAAATTTACAAACGATGATATAATATTTAGAAACTCAAGTTTGTTCGGCGAAGCTAACAGCGTTGTACCTCTGCCGAGCATATCGAGCACTCACTGTGGTTATTCTAAACCTTTGGGTTTCTTTTTTTTTGGGGTACTTTTTATTTTTTTCGGTATTTTTTCGGGGATAGGTATCGCCTTTGCAAACGGGGCATTAGGAATGTTGATTTTTATTTTAGGTATTATAGTAGGCGTAATCTTTATTGTTTTATATCGCCTATCTGAAAAGATTTATATTTCCATACAAACAAAAGGCGGTCTATATTTGGGGCTGGCATTTAAACGTAGCATTATAGAAAACGTATCTATAGATTTCAATCAGGCTATGAAAGTTATTAAAATAATAAATATAAAAATTACCGGCGGTCAATTAGAGAATTTTATTTATGAAAGTGATAAAATAATCTGTCCTAAATGTGGGGCAAAGAATGCGGGAAATTCAAAATTTTGCGAAAAATGCGGAACACCCCTGTCATAAGTGGTGGGACAATAAAATGTTTGTTTTATTAAGGTTTATGCGTATAGCGGTCGTTTAGGATAAACCGATGAAAAAGGGACTATTTATTCTTTTTATTTTTTATATAATCTTTATATATATTATATATATAAATTGGGAATTATTTTTAACAAGCCTTAAACTGTTACAATCAAAAACTCAAAGTTTGTAATTAGATTAATTTACGGGAGGGAAAATCATGAAAAAATACAATTTATTGATATATATATTATTTGCTTTATTTGAGATTCAAATTTATCCGAAAATAGCCTTTGCCCAGGGAGGGTTGAATCAACTTCAAAATTTGATCAATAATGGGGAAAACTTTTTATATCATGCAGGAAACGCGGTTAATAGCACCGTTTCCTCGGTAGAATTATCTTCTTCAATTGCTGGTGATTCTATTAGTAGTCCATCACCACCACGTATATCAGCACTGGCAACAGACAGTCATGGTAATCACATAAATGTTACTATTGTTTTACCCCCAAGGGATGCCTCTAGTCCTTGGACCTTTTCAGAATATTCTTATTAATTATTAAATTGATAAAAAATTGATAAAATGAAATAGTCAAGCATCTATTAAATCCCTAATCCCGATTTAGGATTTTAATATCCCTATTTATAGCCCAAATTCTTCTTTTTAAAAAATTTAAGCCGTATTAAACTATATTAAATCATAATTAAACATATATTTTCAGGTTTAATTTAATCTTAAAAACATTTTACACATATTCGCGAAAATATTTTATAAAATATGCTGTTTTTGAGCATTTTTAAACATGCTCCAGATGGCATAGCCGTAGACAGTTCGGGCAACGTCTGGGTTGCCAATTATGGTAACGGCACTGCAGGCACCGCCGCGGGAGACAGCAACGTAACGGAATTGGTAGGCGCGGCATCTCCTGTTAAAACACCTTTGGTTTTACAGCCTAAATAAACCCTTATCAATAATATGCTGTCATAAAGACAGCATTAAACCTTTAGCTCTAAACGCCTTTGATTATTTTTTATCTTAAAGATAGTTAAGGGCATTTTTATTGCGCATAGAAATATTTATAGCCGTCAAACGAATAACGGATTAAATAACGGAGAATATTAAAAATTGCAGGAGTTAATTTTTGCTCATTTTGTTTTTAACTGAACGCTAATTCCGCCGCTGGAAGGTACTTTGAATCAGTGTTGAAAAGATAGTGGGTTTAACAGCGAAGAATGAAATTTTATAAAATCATCCATAAAATATGATAAAATAATTATAATATTTAAATTTAGAAACTTTTGACGAATATAAAATTTAAAATGACAAAGGATGAAATAATAAAATTCTGGATAGAATTTTCCGATGAAAATTATAAAGATATGGCCGCTGAATCTTTTATGAAAAGCCTTGAACGCTTTTTGACGCCGCAGTTAAACGAACTTAAAGGCGAATTGAAGGCAATCAATGCAAGAATCGACGCTACAAACAACAGAATTGACGAACTAGATAAAAGAATAAATATAAGATTTGATTCTATGAGCGAAAGGATAAATTTTTTATCTGAAAAAATAGACGTTATAAAAGACGTAGAAAGGCTTAAATTTTAAAAATTACAACAAATAAATTTTGCCCGGCATACGTTATAAAAGACGTAGAAAGGCTTAAATACGAAATACAAGAACTAAAGCAAAAAGCCGGTTAAACAAATCCGAAAACTATAAAATTCAATTACCCTTAAAACTACGGCAAAGTGGTCTCTTCTGTTAATTGCATAGCATGAACTTGTGTGGGAATTACAAAGCGGTTTTTCCTTGCCGTAACTGACAGTTTTAAACCTATCCGCATTAATTCCTAAATTTTCTAAATAAGCTTTTGCGGCATTTGCCCTTCTCCAGCCTAACGCTAAGTTGTAAACCTCCGAACCCCTTCTGTCACAATTGCCCTGAATCTGAACAGGGACACCCGGATTATATTTAAGGTATATTACATCTCTTTTTCTTTTAAGGATAGCTTTATCTCTTGGCGTAAAAACAGACTTATTATAAGCAAAATGTACGTTGTTGGAATTGGCCTAAATGTTATAATTTGCAAGCCACGGATATCTATTCATGTAAGAAGACGCCTGTTCGGTTGCCTGAGGCTGAGGCTGAGGCGCTGGCGTCTTGGCAACGGCATGTGTTTCTGGCTGAACCTGTGCCGCCGAAGAAGCTACTGCAGTGTTCTGAATGCAGCAATTCTATGCAAACCCGCAAGAGATGGGCCAATGCGCGTTAACATTTCTGGGAGCGCATCCAGAAAAAGCTGCGAAAGAAATAAATTAATATTTTTACAATTGTAGTGGCAATAATGCAAAATTAAAAAAAGAGATGCGCCATTTTCAAGGGTTTTGTTGGTATGAGGTGTCAAAGTCAGGATAAGATAATAGTCTTCTTGATGTTTCACTTAATATATATATCTATATTTATATCATATGTTTTAAAAAAATCAATATTATTTTAATAAATTAAAATACTAAATTTTACTTTTATTATATTTTTTTACGGTATAATAATATATAGCAAAACGATATTTTAGAGTACCGTTTGCTATGTTATAAATAATAATAGAAAGGAGCAATTTTATGACTGCTAATTCTAAATTTACAGAAAATAGTGTTATAGATGTTATAAATGTTGTAGATTACAGGATACTATACACTGTTTCTTACGAATTTAATGGAGATTATAAAAGGTTTCGGAAAAACATAAGTAAAAATAAATATTTGGAATCACTAAAAATTAAAGGTATTAATACTTATATTGATTCAATATATAAAGTAAAAGAAGATAAAGGTTATTCTTTACAAGAAGATTATAAATATTTATCAGAAATTTTTATATACAGAAATAGAGTATTAGCTAGTAGGCTTGCAGAGGAATGGATTCTTATCGTACTTCCTCCATTTCCTCTTAAGACGATAGAAGCATATGCTAGCTTATTTATTTTAATTTCAGAATCTATTGTTACCATTGCGATGTTAATCAGACCTCCAAAAGAGAATGGTCTAAAAATTTCTAATGTTGACGAAATGATTAAAACGATATGTTATTTACAGAAACCGCAAGATTTGGAAATTGATAAAAAAGCTATTTTTGTTCGGCTTAAACATCGTGAGCTTGAAAATTTTCTAGATAATTTGCTTGACAACAAAGATGTGTATTCTTTAAGCGAAATTTTTTTTATTGCTTATTATTTTTTATTTGATTTATTAGGTAAATCAAAAAATAATAGTAAAAATGAACACAGCAAATCCTATAAAAATTATAATGAATTTTTGAATATTTTTAATACAACCTTATTTACTACATCCATATTATTTATCCCGCCTCCTATGTTTAGCGACACAACTTTTATAGAAAAGATACCCAATCTAATTTATAGTTATAATAAAACAGCCAAAAAAGGAAGGGATTTTGTTAATGACATTTCTATATCTAACGATTCAAAGTTTTTTATGACTTACAACAGGTTTCTTATGGTTTTTAAAGAGGGGAAAGATTTAGAAGAGGAAAAAGATCACTGGGTTTCTCGTGCTTTTGTGATAAACGAAGTTATTTCAGGTATTTTTTATTCTTTACATTATTTTGCCAATGAATATGCTAGATTAGACAAAAAGAAATTTCTTTGGAGTCAAACAAAGAAACAGAAACAACTTTTTTTAAATAGAGTGATGGAATATTCCAGTTCTTTTTTTGATCCTAATTTCAGTCAACCGATATGGAGATTGCTTGATGAGTCTTTTAAAATTAACGAATTTACCGTTGTATTAAAAACAATAAAAGACAATATTATCATGAGCGAAACTGTTAAATTAAATAGGCGTATATTGTCTATTACATTTGTTTTGGCCATTCTCACATTTGTTTTAATTTTCATTGCAATCGTTGAGCAAGTTTTTCATTAAAATATACTTTTGATTTTTAAAATCGGTACGTTTAATTTTTTATAACATAGTTCCATTAATATAAATTTAGAGTTGTTATTGTTGGGCGGTAATGTGCTTATATTGCAGTGCTGCTGTCTTATTATAGCAAAAGGAGAGTTAAATGCTAGTGATTATTGCAGCCATCTTTATTGTTCTCTTTATTCTTGGCGTTGTCACCTCGTATACCTTGGGCGGACTTATTTATATACTTTTGCTCATTGCGATAGCGGCAATTCTTATTCATATTATTAAAGGCCGACGTAGCAGTTAAAGACTTTGTATGATATCATGCAGGTTATTTAAAAGTATTAATATAATATAAAGTATAAAGGAGGGTTCTAAATGAACGGAGTAAGAATTTTAGCAATAGTGCTTATTATCGCAGGCGTAATTGGTTTGGCGTATGGCAGTTTCAGCTATACTAAAGAGACCCATGTGGCAAAGATAGGGTCTCTCCAGTTGTCAGTCAAGAAAAAGCAGACAGTAGATATTCCGTTTTGGGCAGGTGTAGGAACGATAGCTATTGGCGGCATATTGTTGCTTTTTGGAAGCAGAAAAAAGGACTAACCGCTTCTCATGTTCCAGTGGAATAATGCGGCTAATACACTATTAAATCGATAATAAATATTATCGTGGTTATTGCCGTGATTTTATGGCTGTTAAGTTTTTTCGGGATTTTGAATATTTACTCCCGGTAATGTAATAGCAGAATATGCATGTTTCTGGGAGAAACATTAATTTCTCGGCTTGAGATTTATTTTTTTATATTGCCGACCCTTCCATAAAAATTGCACCACTTAAATGTTAAATGCGCAAAAACAGTTATATGTATTTTTAAAAAATTTTTTTCAGTAAATAAACCTTATTGCGAAAAAATCAACACGCTGTAAGGGCCAATAGAAACTGTCGCATGACAAGGGAACCCGTCTCTGTCGCCAGTCTCGGCTATAACATCAGTACTCGGATGGTTTTTAAAATCGTCATTGTAGCCTTGCCGATCGCTGTTAAAACGAAGTTTCCACATCCCTTCGGCCGGAAAACCTATAATATAATTATCCTGCGGTTCGTGGAAAAAGTTGGCAATTACAACCACATCGTCTGATTGTCCGCCCTTATCCCAGCGGTGAAATGCGATAACCTTGCGTTCGTCGTGTAAGTGATAAACTTGTGTGAACTGCCCGCAAAGACCGCGCGTAAACCCATCGCCGTTGCGGCGTAACCTAATGAGGTCACGGTACAATCTAACAATGCCATGAAAATCTTTACGTTGAGCCCAATCGACAGGGACAGTATCGCGGAACCATCCTCCTTCAAGAAACTCCTGCCCTTGAAATATCATTGGGATGCCCGGAGCAGTGAAAACCATGGCAGCAGCCATAGTAGAACGTTTTTGTGCATACCAGCCCTTGGGGTCATTTGGACTGATTTCTTGCGGCACGCGTGCCTTGCCGTTTGCTACCTCATCGTGCGACTCGCTGTAAATAACACGGTCAAAAGCGTCATCGTTGTATCTATATAAGATCGCGTCACGTATGGCAGCCAACGAGCGTTGTTCGTCTTGCGGCGTAATCACCGCCTCACGGATGGGGTGAACGAACATTGCGTCCCACTGCGAAGCAAATCCTGCTCCGCCGGCTCCGGAGCCTTTAGTGAGCCATTTGTTGTTCTGAAGATCCTCGGCTATAGTAATACGACCCGGGTATTTCTGAGCTATCTGCTCATTTATCCATTGGAGCAGACTCCAACCCTCAGGCAGATCATCATTATCTAAGCCGTCAACAGTTCTAATAAATTGAGTGCAGTCGAAACGCAAACCGTCAATATGATATTCTTCAAGCCACATTAAAGCATTATCCAGAAGGTATCTGCGCACCTCGCCGCGACCATAATCCGGGCGGGTTTCCCCCCACGGCGTGATAGCCCGATTGTCATTATAGAAGTAAATTCCTCCGCGATTGTTCTCAGACCAGCCGTCAAACTGCCAAATATCTAAGTCGCTGGGACCTAAGTGATTATAAACAACATCTAATATTACCGCTATGTTTTCATGATGGGCATGCTTGACAAACTTTTTAAACTCCAGAGGACCGCCGTAGTCAGTATCAATGGAAAAGATTTGGGATGGATTATAGCCCCATGACTTGTCACCGGCAAATTCTCCTATCGGCATTATCTGGATAGCATTGATACCGAGATTTTTAAAATATCCTATACGCTCCGATAACGAGGCAAACTCACCCTTATGGTTAGTATATTTCTCGTCATTGAACGTGCCGACATGAAGTTCGTATATAACAAGTTCGTTCCAAGGCGCGATCTTGAAGCTGTCACCTTCCCAGTCAAAACTTGGGTCGTGAACGATAGCGTTTCCAACCGAGCTGGTTACTTCGCGGGCATAAGGGTCTATGCGCTTGAATTCGCCATTCGGCGTGGTCAGCAGAAACCTGTACTGATCACTGACACGAGCCTCAGCTAAATCAGCATACCAGTAACCATCCTCCTCGGCTTGCATGATATCTTTTCCGCCGTCAAATTCGTTGAATGATCCGATGACGGTTACTCTCTGCGCATGGGGCGCCCACACGCGAAATGCGACCCCGCCTGAGTGGGGTATTGCCCCCATACCGCTGATTTTAGCTTTATTGCTCATAATATATATCCTCTATAAGCTTATTTATGTCGTTAATTGTTAATGTCTATATTTTATTCATAAAAAAATTATATCACTTTCTTTTAGATTTATCTATCTTAATAATAATAGGGCTTAATATGGAAAAGGCTTGAAACCGAAGAAGCTTATAAAATACGTGGTGCCGAAGGGGAATCGAACCAAAAACTACTAATTCAAATCACAAATACGGTAAGGCTTCATTCCTTTTTGGGATTTCTAAGTCCTAAAAATTACATGAAATTATTTATGCAAAATAAATTTGCCGCATAAATACAAAAGTGCCTTTTTTTGCTTCTTTTCAGCAAAAAAAAAGCGCAAGTCCCCAACGAAGGGACATGCAGTGGTTCCTTGAATTTGTTTTTAAATAAAATGTGGTAAACTTTAAAATAAGAAATAAATAAATAAATAAAGTATTCTTAACTTAGAGTGTAAAAAAATGTTGCAATTCCATCCCCGCATTAATATAACAAATCATTAAAAAAAAACACCAACAAAATAATAATCATATACGATTTTTCTTACCTTTTTAAAAGTTACATATATTATAATATATGTAACTTTTATTATTTATTATTGATAACAATAAATCTATTATTATAAATTATAATTAAGATAATAAAGGAGATAAGCCATGGCAAAAGCCGAAAACAAATAATGATTGACAAAATTATATATTATATTGTATATATTACATATCATTATATACAATATAAATAATATACAAATATACAATATAAATAATATACAAATATACAATATAAATAATATACAAATATACAATATAAATAATATGCAACATAAATACACAATATAATTAAATATAATTAAATTTTTAAAATAATTTATAATAAAGAAAAATCAGAAATATTTTAATAATATTAGAATTAATGCCGTTATTTTTTGTGTTTTAATAATTATAAAAAAAGGAGGTGAATTAAATTGAAGAAATTTTATACATTTTTAGCCTTGTTTTTAACTGCAGCTATTCTTTTTGCAGGTAATTCCTATGCGGCAGTTAAAGTTAAGCCTGCTGTTAAAAAAGTTATTACACCGGCCGTAAAAATTGTAAAACCGTCTTTATCCGTTGCTACTATTAAAGCTGTCCAGGAAAAACTTTCAAAAATCGGACTGTATAAAGGTAAGGCAGATGGTATGATTGGGAAAAATACAATCAGCGCCGTTAAAGCTTTTCAGAAGAAAAAAGGACTTAAGGTTGATGGAATAATAGGACCTTTAACATTAAAAGCTTTAGATTTAAAATAAAATATGGATTCTTATTATTTTCTCCCGTTCTCAAGAACGGGAGTTTCCGTTTTGCCTCCTGCATTAAAATTCCAGCTTAATATTCAGCAATGTTCATATCTTTCATATCTTTTTTATATATAACAACGAAATAATAATAGCGAAATAAAAAAATCCTTGATTTTTTTATATAAAATTATAATAATAGAAAAAAATAATTATATAAATACGATGAATAATTTTAAGTTTTATAATATCTCCAAAATTATAAAAGATGACCGCATAAAAATTAATTTTGGAACTGACGGCTTTAGAGGCGTGATAGCCGAAAGTTTTAATTTTGATAAAATTAATGTTATTTCAGCTGCTTTAGGAATACATTTACTAAAAAAAAATAGATCAGATAATAATATTAAAAATAATATTTATAAAAATATAGAAAAAAATAGCAGTATAAATAAAAATAATTATTTAAATAGTTTAAATAATATAAAAAATATAACAAAAGAAAATACAACAAAAGAAAATACAACAAAAGAAAATATAACAAACGGCAATATTATTAATAATTACAATATCGGCGAGTTTGACACCGTCAAATTTCCGCCTGCTGTTATTGTTACGCCTGCTGTTATTGCTATAGGTTATGATACCCGCTTTTTATCCAAAGAATTTGCGTTATCATGTGCGGAAAATCTTATACAGATGGGGTTTAACGTTTTGCTGTCGGATTCTTTCTGCCCCTCTCCCGTATTATCTTATGCGGTAAAAAATAATTTATGCGAATGCGGTATTATGATTACTGCCAGCCATAATTCATTTAAGTATAACGGCATTAAATTTAAAAATAATTATGGCGGTTCAATGTTAGAATCCGAAGTTAAAGAAATTGAAAAAATAGCCAATGATATTTTATTAAATAAAAGTAACGATCTAAGCGATATAAACAGTTTAGTCGGTTTAAATAATAATAATTTAAACGGTTTAAAATTAAATGACCTAAAAAATAAGCCAAATAAGTTAGAAAATGATTTAAGTAAAAGTCTTGATAAAAGTCTAAATAATGATAGCCCGGATAATTCTGAATCATCTTTATTATCTTCATCAATATCTTCAATAGATATTCATTCTATTAATAATGCTAATGCTAAATCAGGAGAATTAATAAAAGCTGATTTTAAAAAAAATTATTTAGATCATTTGATAAAAATAATCGACATAGAAAGTATTAGCAGCCCTATTTTTAAAAACATAGAAATTATCGTAGATCCTATGTACGGCGCAGGTATAGGCTATCTGTCTTCCGTGTTAAAAAAATTTTCTATAAAACACAAAAACATAAACAGTACAATCAATCCAAATTTTCCAAATATTAATCCTGAACCTATAGAATTAAATTTAAAAAAACTTTCGGCTGCCGTGAGGAAAATAGGGAAAAATAATAAATTTGCAATAGGTTTTGCAACTGACGGAGATGCGGACAGAGTAGGCGCTGTTGATTATAAGGGAAATTTTATAGATTCCCATAAAATATTTTCTATATTGTTGAATTATTTATTAGAAGAAGGGTTTAATGGAGAAGTTGTAAAAACAGTATCCGTATCAAAGACAATTGATTATTTATGCAATAAATATAAAATAAAATTGCATGAAGTGCCTATAGGTTTTAAAAATATAGCCAATCTTATGATAAATCCCGACAATAATATTCTTATAGGGGGGGAGGAATCCGGAGGCATCGGAATAAGGTTTCATATACCTGAAAGAGACGGTGTTTTTAATTCGTTAATGCTGTTAAAAATTATATTGATACGTAAAAAAAATTTAAATGAATTATTAAATGATATTTACGGCAAAACGTATCCGTTGGAATATAAAAGATGTGATATTCACATTGACCTCGATATTAAAAAAAAATTAATAGAAAATTTAAAAAAGAATAATTTTAATGTTCCGTTTAAAAAAGAAGTCGCCGCGGTTAATTTTATTGACGGGTATAAATTTGAATATGCCGATAACTCATGGCTTCTGATAAGACCTTCGGGAACAGAACCTATTTTGAGAATTTATGCCGAATCTTACGAAAAAGAAAAAACAAAGCTGCTAATAGAAAAAACTATTAATGAAATAAATAAAATTAATTAATAAAAATTGAAAATTTAGAAAATACTCCATTTGCTGTTAATTTTCATGATTTCAAGCAGTGTCATTAAGTGTCATTAAATTAAATAAAATAAATTAAGATAAATATAAATATTAAAAGAGAGGTGATAATTATGAGCGAGATTGCGGAAATTAAAGCAAGGCAAATTTTAGATTCTAGAGGTAATCCTACAGTTAGCGTGGAAGTTTCTCTTGAGAGCGGAGTGTCGGGCATATCTTGCGTTCCGTCAGGGGCATCTACGGGAGAATATGAAGCTTATGAAAAAAGAGATAACGATAATTCTTTATATTTTGGAAAATCGGTGCATTCTGCCGTAGAAAATGTCAACGATATAATTGCTAAATCTTTATCGGGTATAGATAGTTACAATCAAAGACTTATTGACGATATAATGATAAATCTTGACGGTACTCCAAATAAATCAAATCTTGGAGCCAATGCGATACTCGGTGTTTCTCTTGCCGCTGCAATTGCTTCCGCCCGAGAATTAGAGACTCCTTTATATAAATATATAGGAGGCATAAATGCTCATATATTACCGGTTCCCATGATGAATATAATAAACGGCGGAAAACATGCCAATAATTTGCTTGATTTTCAGGAGTTTATGATAGTTCCCGCAGGGGCAAAATATTTTGACGAGGCTCTCCGTATGGGAGCAGAAGTTTATCAAAAACTAAAAAAAATTTTAGACGAAAGAAAAATGTCTACGAGCGTCGGCGATGAAGGCGGGTTTGCGCCTGAATTGCAAAATAATGCTGAAGCGATACTTCTTATTTTAGAAGCGATAGAAAAAGCGCATTATACGCCGGGCAAAGATATTTTCATAGCGTTAGATCCTGCGGCAAGCGAATTTTACTCTAACGGCAAATATATCCTTAAAGAAGCGGGAAGAGAAACTGTTCTGGACTCGGACGAAATGGTTGATATGTATGCAGGTTTCGTTGAAAAATTTCCTATTATATCAATTGAAGACGGTTTCGCGCAGGATGATTTTAACGGCTTCAGCATGCTAATGAAGGAACTTGGAGATAAAATACAGATAGTCGGCGATGATTTGACGGTTACTAATATATTACGCATAACTAAAGCAATTGATGCGCATGCTATAAATTCGGTCTTGATTAAACTTAATCAGATAGGTACATTGTCCCAAACTATGGATGCTATTCAATTAACTCAGAAAAACAATATGACTGCATTAATATCTCACAGGTCGGGGGAAACCGAAGATACTACGATAGCAGATTTGGCTGTTGCCGTTAATTCAGGATTAATTAAAACAGGTGCTCCTGCCAGAACTGAAAGGGTATGCAAATACAACAGACTTCTGCAGATAGAAGAAGAATTAGGTTCAAATTCAAAATTCTTAGGACTTAAGGCATTTAAAGGTATCGGAAGCAAAATCAGTTAAAATTTATTTAAAATATAAACTTATAATTTATACTTTTATCATTTTTTTATTTAATTAAATAAAATTATTTGGTATAATCTATCTATCTATCTAAACTATCTATCTATCTAACTAACTAAATACTATCTATAAATGCTATCTAAATGCTAAATGTTTAATATATTAATTATAGTGTTAATGTATTTCTAATAAAACTTAAATTCAATTAATTACAGGAGGTTTTTTAATGGCTATAATTATTACAGATGAATGTATCGCGTGCGGCGTTTGTATTCCTGAATGTCCTAATGACGCAATAACTGAAGGGGATCTTTATGTTATATCCGTAGATCTTTGTACAGAATGCTATGGTTTTTATGATTCTCCTCAATGCGCTTCAGTGTGCCCTGTTGATTGTTGTATCCCTGACGATAATCATAAAGAAACTAAAGAGCAGCTTAAAGAAAAAGCAAAAAAAATTCATCCTGATAAGACGGATTTTAAATTTTAATTAATTTTGTATAAGTATTATTTATTTATGTATTTTTTTTATTTTTTCTTTAATTAATTAATAATATTTAAAGGCAAAAAATATAAAAAAATAAATTAATCAGTTTACTGTTTATATACATTGTATCTCTTGATTTGACTAATTTAAACGCAGATATAAATCGGAGATACAATGTAATTTAATTATAATCAGAAAAATATTAATGTCTATAACAAAAGAAAATTTTAAAAATCATGATTATGAATTAAATTCTCTTAATAAAGGAGAGCCCTGGCGGTTATTTAGAATTATGGGCGAATTTGTGGATGGCTTTGATGTCCTTCCTTCAGTTTGTCCTGCGGTTACTATTTATGGAAGTGCCAGGATTGATGAAAATAGCGATGTTTATAAAAACACAAAAACAATTGCCAGGAAGTTAGCTTTAAAAGGCTATTCAGTTATATCAGGCGGCGGTCCCGGAGTAATGGAAGCTGCCAATAGGGGATGTAAAGAAGCTAAAGATGAGTTTGATCTTCAAGTTAATTCCGTAGGGCTTAATATTAAGCTTCCTAAAGAGCAGACGATTAACAAATATGCAGACTTTACTCTTGAATTTCGCTATTTTTTTGTAAGAAAAGTAATGCTTGTTAGATATGCTTCAGCTTACATAATGATGCCTGGAGGATTCGGCACATTGGATGAACTTTTTGAAACGGTAGAATTAATCCAGACTGATAAAACAAAGCCTTTTCCCGTCATATTATGCGGCTCCGATTATTGGAACGGTCTTATTGACTGGATTAAAAACAATACACTTAAAAAAGGTTATATATCGCCTTCGGACGTTGATATTCTGCAAGTCTTAGATGACCCTGATGAAATTGTTGATAATATTATAAAATTTAATTTAAAATTAGGGTAATAATAAATAACAAAATAACATTTGAATAAAAATCTGTAAATTCACGCGTAAATATTATATGGAGGCGTTTAAGTTTAGATTTTTGCAAATTTAAACTGGCGGTTGTTTTTATAATGATTAAAAATGATATCTGGATTGAAAAAATGGCAAAAGAATATGATATGATAATGCCTTTTGAGAATGCGCAGGTTAGAAACGGAGTAATATCTTACGGTGTTTCGTCATTTGGATATGATTTGCGGATATCTAACGAATTTAAAATTTTTACCAATATTAATACTACGATAGTTGACCCTAAAAAATTTGATACCAAGTCATTTGTTGACGTAACTACGGAAGAATGTATTATACCTCCTAACTCTTTTGCTCTTGGAAGATCCGTCGAATATTTTAAGATTCCTAGAAATGTAGTCACAATTTGTCTTGGTAAATCCACTTATGCAAGATGCGGTATAATAGTGAACGTTACCCCTTTTGAACCGGAATGGGAAGGATATGTTACTCTTGAAATTTCAAATACGACTCCTTTGCCTGCAAAAATATATGCAAATGAAGGCCTTGCTCAGGTGCTTTTTTTTGAAGGAGAAGCGCCCAGAGTTTCGTATAAAGATAAAAAGGGAAAATATCAGTCTCAGGCAGGCATAACTCTTCCGCGCCTTTAAAACATTCGCCTTTTTATAATAATTATAATTATGAATGATTATGCTATCTCAGTTGAAAATTTAACTAAGTTCTACAATAATTTTTCAGCCCTTAATAATATCTCGTTCAGGATTAAAATAGGAGATTTTTTTGGCATAATCGGTCCGAACGGTGCCGGTAAAACGACAATTTTGAAAATTTTATATTCCGTTGTAATACCGACATCCGGCAATATTGATATTTTAGGTTTAAATATAACGTCAAATTTACAGCATGATGCGAGAAAGATTAAGTCTATTATAGGCGTTGTTCCTCAGGAAGATAATCTTGACGAAGATTTAAGCGTTTTTGAAAATTTGATAATATATTCGATGTATTTTGGAATAAATAAAAAAGAATCTTTAAAAAGGGCTTCCGAGTTGCTGGATTTTTTTAATATGGCGGAACAGAAAAATTTTAAAGTTATCAATCTATCGGGAGGATATAGAAGAAGACTGCTAATTGCAAGAGCTCTTGTCAACAGTCCGAAAATTATTATACTTGACGAGCCTACGATAGGGCTAGATCCTGAATACAGGCTAAATATATGGAATAAATTAAAATTGTTAAATAAAAGCGGCATTACTATATTAATGTCAACGCATTATATGGATGAAGCAGAGAAACTATTTAGAAATGTTATACTGCTTAACCATGGAGAAATAGTTTTAAACGGATCCGTTGACTATATTTTAAATAAAAATAATGGTGAAAATATTGTTACTGATGCATTCGGCAATCTGCTGCAAAAAGAAGAACTGCAAAATAACAATAAAGGATTAAAATCATTAGAGGATGTTTTTATGGATATAGTTAAAAATGAAAATTATAAAAGTAATTAATGAAATTAATCATAATATCAGTCTTAGATTATATGCAGTTTTTTATAGGAATTTCAAAGTTTGGCTCAGGTTTTATAAACCAAGCGTAATAGGAGACATTCTTGAACCGCTGCTTTTTCTTGCAGCTTTAGGTTTAGGAATAGGAAAATTTATACACAATATACATGGAACTCCTTATCTTTTATATATTATACCCGGAATTATAGCTTCTTCTTCAATGTATGCAGCTTCCTTTGAAGGAACATTCGGCTCATATACGAGAATGACTACAAAAGGTATATTTGATGCAATATTGGTTACCCCTGTAAGCATTGAAGAAATAACCGCAGGAGAAGTTTTATGGGCTGCGGCAAAAGCGTTTATGAGCGGATTTGCTGTTTTATTAATAGCGTTAATTTTTTTCAGACCGCATATTTCGCCTTTTATACTGTTAATTCCCATCATTATTATTATAAACGGATTGATGTTTGCATCTTTATCTATACTTATAACATCATTTGCGCCTTCTTACGATTTTTTTTCTTATTATTTCACCGTAGCAATATCTACTATGTTTTTATTTTCGGGAGTTTTTTATCCTGTTTCCGCATTGCCGAATACAGTCAGATATATTGTTTACATAATGCCTTTATATTATACGGTAAAAGTTACAAGATCTTTGTTTTTAGGGCATATAAATTTTATGATGTTTATTGATTTAATAATAATTTTGATTTTTTCTTTTATCTTTTTTTATCTTTCGGTTTATTTTATAAAAAAAAGAATGATTTCATAAAACTAAAAAACAATTTTAAAATAATAATAAATTGAAAAATTAAGTAAAACTTAAAAAAACAGTATTATATTAATATACATATAGAAATTTTTATGTTATTATGTAAAATAACGCAAAATCATATGATTGTATTTTAAAAAAAGTGAGTGTATATTTAGAAAAGTTAGCACTCAATATATTTAAGTGCTAAAATATAAAAATATATATCATAATTTTAATAAAAATAATTAATTTAAATAATTATAATTAAGGAGAGAATGTTTATGAAAGTTAAACCTTTGCAGGACAGAATACTTGTTGAAAGGCTTCAGGAAGAAGAAAAAACTAAAAGCGGCTTGTTTATACCTGATGCGGCAAAAGAAAAACCGATGCAGGGCAAAGTTATCGCTGTCGGTAATGGAAGAACGTCCGAAGACGGAAAAAAAATACCGCTCGAAGTCAAAGAAGGCGATTTAGTTTTATTTGCAAAATATTCAGGCAATGAAATCAAAGTAGACGATAAAGAATATCTTATTATGAAAGAAGATGATGTTCTGGCTATTATTGAAAAGTAATTCTAATTTTTATTATTATATGCTTGCCTGAAAATTATAGTTATATATATTATAGTTATATATTTATATTATGTGGTACAAGAAAGTTTACAAGAATGTTAATATTTTTAAATGAAATTTAAATTTGGAGGGTTAGAAGAATTATGGCTAAAGATATAAAATTTTCTCAAGAAGCAAGATCTTTAATACTTGAAGGCGTTAATACACTTGCAGACGCAGTCAAAGTAACTCTTGGACCAAAAGGAAGAAACGTAGTTATTGAAAAATCATTCGGTTCGCCAAATATTACGAAAGACGGCGTTACCGTTGCAAAAGAAATTGATTTAGCCGATAAGTTTGCAAATATGGGTGCTCAAATGGTAAAAGAAGTTGCTTCTAAAACTTCCGATACTGCAGGAGACGGTACTACAACGGCAACAGTGCTTGCCCAGGCAATATACAGAGAAGGAATAAAACTTGTTGCCGCAGGAGCCAGTCCTATTTCAATTAAAAGAGGAATTGATAAAGCAGTTGATATCATAGTAAAAGAATTAAAGACAATGTCTAAACCTATTGCAAATCAAAAAGAAATTGCTCAGGTAGGAACTATTTCCGCCAATAATGACGAAACTATAGGAAATATTATTGCTGAAGCTATGGATAAAGTCGGAAAAGAAGGCGTTATAACCGTAGAAGAAGCAAAAAGCATGGAAACTACTTTAGAAGTGGTTGAAGGGATGCAGTTTGACAGGGGTTATTTATCTCCTTATTTTGTTACAGATTCTGAAAGAATGGAATGTGTGCTTGACGACCCGTATATTCTTATTCATGAAAAGAAAATTTCGGCAATGAAAGATCTTCTTCCTATTCTTGAGCAGATAGCTAAGGCAGGCAAACCTTTTATTATATTGGCAGAAGAAGTTGAAGGAGAAGCGCTTGCAACATTGGTAGTAAATAAATTAAGAGGCACTTTAAATTGCTGCGCAGTTAAAGCTCCTGGCTTTGGCGACAGAAGAAAAGCAATGCTTGAAGACATAGCTATTTTAACAGGCGGTCAGGTAATTTCAGAAGATTTAGGCATCAAGTTAGAATCTATTACCCTTAAAGATTTAGGAAGAGCAAAAAGAGTTACGGTAGATAAAGATAATTCAACTATCATAGATGGAGCAGGCAGCAAAACGGATATTGAAAAAAGAGTTAAGCAGATCAGAGCTCAGATAGAAGAATCAAGTTCGGATTACGATAAAGAAAAGCTTCAGGAAAGGCTTGCAAAATTAATAGGCGGCGTTGCCGTAATTAATGTCGGAGCTGCGACCGAAACTGAAATGAAAGAAAAGAAAGCAAGAGTTGAAGACGCTCTTCATGCAACTAGAGCGGCTGTTGAAGAAGGAATTGTTCCCGGCGGCGGCGTTGCATTACTTAGAGCATCTAAATCTTTAGATAAACTTAAAGGTTCTAATAATGATGAAGATCACGGAATTAGTATAATTAAAAGAGCCGTCCAGGAACCGTTAAGAATGATTTCTGAAAATGCAGGAGTAGAAGCTTCTATAGTAGTAGATAAAGTGTTAAATAACACGGGGTCTTTCGGATATAATGCCGCGGCAGACAAATATGAAGATTTAATTGCGGCAGGTATTATTGATCCTACTAAAGTCGAAAGAACAGCCCTTCAAAACGCTGCAAGCGTGTCATCGCTTATGCTTACTACAGAAGCAATGATAGCAGAAAAACCTGAGGACAAAGATAAAGGCGGAATGCCTGGCGGAATGCCTCAAGGAATGGGCGGAATGGGCGGAATGTATTAATAATTAATTAACAAATAATAATAAATTTCAAAATTAAAAAATGCCGAAGACAGAGTAAATAATCATTATTCTGCAGTCGGCATTTTTTTTAATAAATAGTTTTTATCTATCTATCCTATCTATACTATATATATATTCTATCTATTATTTTTTAAAGACGGATTTTACTGTTACAAACAAAATGTATTTGCTGTGAAAAATATAATAACAGCTAATATCAATATCTATAATCGTTTAAACAATATTTTAAAAGTTTTATTATATTAAAGGATAAGAAAATAATCTTAATCATGCAATAGAAATTATAAAATATGCAGCAATATTTTAAGAATTAAGGAATAAAATCTATATAGCTTTTTAATATATGATATTATATAATACTATATATTAACTCGTCGTTTTATTTTTGTTATTTTTTTTGTTATTTTTGTTTAAATTTGATAATAAAAAAATATTTTAAAAATTTCATATAAAATATATTATGGGACATTTAGAACATAAATCAAGTAATAATGCAAAAAAATCTTTAAATGTATTTACTATAACATTAAGCGATACAAGAAATAAAGAAACAGATGAAAGCGGAATTTATATTAATAATTATTTAACGGAAAATAATCATAATATTGTAGGATACAAAATATTAAAAGACGATAAAGACTTGCTTCAGAAAGAATTAGTTAATATATGTTCTAAAAATTTTAATGCAGATGTAAATTCAATTATAATTAACGGCGGCACAGGCATATCGCAAAGAGATTATACATATGAATCGGTAAGCGAACTTTATGATAAAGAGATATATGGATTTGGGGAATTATTCAGACATTTAAGTTTCTTAGAAATTGGTTCTGCAGCAATAATGTCAAGAGGTTCCTGCGGTATTTATAATAAAAAAATTATTTTTTCTATACCGGGTTCTATTAATGCCGTTAAATTAGCAATGGAAAAAATAATAATCAAAGAAATCGGGCATATGTATTATGAAATTACTAAATAGCCCTATAGAATATAATTAAAAAATATACAAATTTTATTTAAACAATCTTAAGTATTTTAAGTAATTTTGTCAACTAAGGATTTAAGTGATTATTAATTTAACAAATATGGCATTTTCATAATAATAAATATAAAAAAATAATATAAAAATGCAAATTAAATTAAAGTTATTTGCGGCTTTTAAAGATTTAATCGGAAAAAGCGAGTTAGATTTAAATTTTGAAGAGGGCGCAACATTAGAAGACTTGAAAAATTATATTAAAACTTCTTATCCTGAAGTAAACCGTTTGATTAGTATTTCTAAATTTGCGGTAAATATGGAATACAGAGATGACAATCCTGTTTTAAGTAATAATGATGAAGTTACAATTATAATGCCGGTCAGTGGCGGATTAATATAATAAATAAAAATAATACGAATAATCTATGAACTATAGTAAATTTATCGTAAGATGTGCATTAAAATAATAAATAAATAAATAATAAATAAAGGATATAAAAATAATGCCTATCGGTAATAATTTTTTTTATATAGATATCGTTAAAACAAATATTGATGTAAATATAGCTCTAAATTTTGTATCCGATCCGGCGGCAGGATCCGTCCTTCTATTTAACGGCACGGTTAGGGATAATGAAGACGGCACGCCTGTTAAATTTCTTTACTATGAAGCATATGAAGAAATGGCGCTAAAGGAGATAGACAAACTTATAAGCGATGCTTTCAAGAAATATGATTTAAATAAAATTGCCGTTATTCATAGAACAGGAAAGATAGAAATAGGTGAAATTTCAATTTCAATCGCCGTTTCCAGCCCGCATAGAGATACTTCTTATTTAGCTTCTAAATTCTTAATAGACAATATAAAAGAAACTGTGCCGATATGGAAAAAAGAATCTTTCGGCGATCATGAAAAATGGAAAAGGATTTGATGATAATGGATAAACTTTTTTTAGGCATAGATATAGGCTCAACCACTGTTAAAACTGCAATATTAGACGAAAAGCTAAATGTTGTATCTAAAACATATACGAGATCAAATGGGGAATCGCTTAAAACTGCATATAATGTATTAAAAAACACTTTTAGTGAATTTCCAGTTGAAAATTTTTATTCAATCGGGGTTACAGGTTCAGGATCAAGGACCCTCGGCGATATATTAAACATACCCAATATTAATGAACTTGTCGCTCAAACAGAAGCTGTTAAATATTTTTATCCCGAAGTAAAAACAGTTATTGAAATGGGGGGGCAGGATTCAAAATTTATATTGTTAAATAAAAATGAAAAAACAGGCGATATATACTTAGACGATTTTGGATTAAACGATTTATGCGCCGCAGGTACGGGTTCTTTTTTAGATCAGCAGGCAGATAGACTTAATATTGATATAGAGAAAGATTTTGGAAGATTAGCGGTTTTATCTGAAAATCCTGCAAAAATTGCAGGCAGATGTACCGTGTTTGCAAAATCCGATATGATTCATCTGCAGCAAATTTCTACCCCTATTCAGGATATAGTTGCAGGTTTGTGTTATGCTGTCGCAAGAAATTTTATGGGCGTTGTGGCAAAGGGGAAAAAAATAAAAAAACCCGTGATTTTTCAAGGAGGAGTTGCTTACAATAAAGGTATGATAAGGGCGTTTGAAGATGTATTAGGTTTAAAGAACGGAGAATTGGTAATACCGAAGCATCACACTGTAATGGCCGCAATCGGGATTGCCTTAATATCAAAAAATGAAATTGCAAAAAACGAAATTAATAGTTTTAAATTTAATGGATTAGAAAACTTAGAAAAATTTCTCGGTGAAAGCAGATTAACCGGAAAATATCATCCTAATCTTAATAAGCCAGCAGTAAGCAAAACAGCCGATTTTGACTTTGTTCGGGATAAAAATTTAATAAAATATTCAGGACTGACGGTTCCGGTTTATATCGGAGTAGATACAGGTTCCGTTTCTACTAATATAGTGTTATTAGATGACAATAAAGAGCTTGTAATTAAAAAATATAAAAAAACCAACGGCGAGCCGATCAAAGTTGTAACGGAAACCTTATATGAAATTTACGGCGACCTGACGGCTTATAATATAAGGACTGAAGTCAAAGGAGCATGCACCACCGGTTCAGGAAGATATTTGATTGCCGATTTTATCGGAGCGGATATCGTCAAAAATGAAATAACGGCTCAGGCTGAAGCTTCGGTATTTATAGATAATACAGTTGATACCGTCTTTGAAATAGGCGGGCAAGATTCTAAATATATAAGAATTAATAACGGCGTCGTCGTGGATTTTGAAATGAATAAAGCATGCGCTGCAGGAACGGGCTCTTTTCTTGAAGAGCAAGCCGATAAATTAAATGTGGATATAATAAAAGAATTTTCGGAGTCGGCGTTTAGAGCGGATAACCCCTGCAGTCTTGGAGAAAGATGTACTGTTTTTATGGAATCAGATCTCGTTTCTCATCAACAGAAAGGAGCTTCTAAAGATCAGCTTTTGGCAGGTTTAAGCTATTCTATCGTGGAAAATTATTTAAATAAAGTTGTTCTTGGAAAACCTATAGGAGAGCATATACTGTTTCAAGGAGGGGTTGCGTTAAATAAGGCGGTAGTCAGCGCTTTTGAAACTCTGCTGAATAAGAAAATTACGGTGCCTGACCATAATGAAGTAACGGGTGCGATAGGAAGCGCATTATTAGCCTTTCAAACTAAAGACGAATCAAAATTTGTCGGATTTGATTTAAGAAACCGTAAATATGGGCAGGAATCTTTTGAATGCAAAAAATGTTCGAATTTGTGCGAAGTCAATAAAGTTTCTGTAGAACAAGAGCCCCCTCATTATTATGGCGCAAGATGCGATATTTTTGAAATTGATAATAAAAGTAAAATTAAAAAAGGCGAAAATTTCTTTATTTATAGAAAAAGTCTATTATTTGAAAATTATGATGCGCAAAAAAATGAAAATGATTTATCAAAACCGCGCATAGGAATACCTTTATGTTTAGAAACTTATGATTTGTTCCCGCTATATAACAGCTTGTTTACAGAGCTTGGTTTTACGGTAATACTATCCGATGAAACAAATAAATCTATTATCGGTATTTCAAATATGCAATCTATAACGGATACATGTCTTCCCGTAAAAGTACTTTTAGGCCATTCCAAGAATCTTATTGATAAGAAAGTGGATGCCGTATTTTTGCCTGCATTAATAAATAGAGAAAAAAATCACGAACTTCAGACAAACACGTCGCAGTGTCCGTATATTCAGGGAGTTCCTTTTTCGACTAAATCGCTTATTGATTTTGGCGATACTTATCTTATTACGCCTGAATTTAGATTAAATAATAATAAAAAAGATATAGATATAACTATAGATAGCTTGACTCATTATTTAAGAAAATTTAAAATTTCAAGAAAAAAAATTATTAATGCATTTGATAATGCATTAGATAAACAAATAGATTTTTTTAATAAACTTAAAAATAAAGGCAAGGAAATTCTTGAAAAATATGATGATATAACTGTTCTTGTAGGCAGACCGTATAATATGGGAGACGATGGAATTAATCTTGCAATTCCTAATAAAATTTCATCATTAGGTATGACGGTTATGCCTATGGATTTTCTTGATTACAATGAAGTGTCGATATTTTCTGAACACGACAATATGTTCTGGCATGCAGGACATAAAATATTGTCGGCAGCAAAAATAATAAAAGACAATCCTAAATTGAATGCCGTATATTTAACAAGCTATAGCTGCGGACCGGATTCATTTATTAAAACTTTTTTTGCCGACTATATGAAAAACAAACCTTATTTAGAAATTGAAATAGACGAACATAATGCGGATGCAGGATATGTTACTAGATTAGAAGCTTTTTACGATAGTCTAAATAAAAATAATAAATATTTTGTTTAATTTTACGTTAAAAAAATATTAGCTTAAGAAGTTCTATTGTATCTGTAGTATTAAGATTAAGTATTATGTTTGACATTTAATTTTTAAAATTATATAATAATAATTATTAAAGTATAATATATTATTATTGCATATTAATATTAACTATAATATAAATCAGTATTAAATATTAATTTATTTTGTGCAAAGAAAATTGAATTTGACAATTATTATTATAAAAATTGATCAATTATTAGAGAGGCTAATAATAAAATGGCTAATAACAGTAACAGATTAGACCAAATGTTAAATAAAGTAAAAAAACATGGCTATAGTCTTACACCTCAGAGGTATGAAATTATCAGAATCTTGGCCGAATCAAAAAATCATCCTTCTGCCGTTGATATTTATTCCAAAGTAAAATCAGTGTATCCTATGATTTCTTTAAATACCGTATATAAAAATATCGCAATGCTTTTAGAAATTAATGAAGTCCGCGAAATTAAATCTTTTCAGAGCGCAGTTAGATATGACGGCGATATTTCTTCCCATGCGCATATAATTTGCAAAAATTGCAAAGAAATAATTGATTTACAGGTTTATGACGATTCAAACGATGAAATGACCGAAATTTATATTAGCCCAAAGTTAAAGAAAGAATATAGTATTATAGGATATAATGTTGAATTCCTTGGTCTTTGCAATAATTGCAAGAATCAAACCTCAAATTGATTTTAACCCGACTTCACCATAATTAACAGCAGTATATTGATATTACTATATTTATGGGGGCAATAAAAATGTCTATGGGAACTACAAAATAAAAAATAAAATGCAACAATATCAATAAGTTATAATTTTATGATAATAAAAACGATGAAGTTGAGTTAAGAATTAACAAAATCATAACCTGCAATCAACGCGTTTATGTAATTCTTTTTTTCGGTATCATTTTTAGATATAGAAGCTAAAACAGATGTAATATTATCCAAATCAATTACCCCTGATTTAGCAGACAATGCCCCCAGTAAAGAAATGTTCGGACTGACTTTATTTTTGCCCATTAAATCTATATTTACTATTTTTTCTACAGGAATTTTAAGCAAATTATCTGTTTTTTGCTTGATATTGCTGTCAACGCTATCATTATCGGCAAGAAAATAATTGCATATATTAAATTTAGAATAATTAACCAAAACTATTGTGCTATTATCAAAAAATTCTAAATAATTCATTACGGACTGGTAATCTAAACTAACTAAAGCATTTATATGTTTCACGCATGCAACCGAATCAATTTTGCCTATTTTTATTAAACTGAAAGAAAGATTGTAATTAGAAATATTTGATAATGATTTAATCGAAATAGAGGCAGTATAATTTTCATTTAACAATGATAAATATAATATTTGGCTTAAAAATTTTATTTCTTGAAAATCAGTGCCGTTAACGATAAAATTGAAATTTATATTTTCCATTCAAAATATTTCCCAGTTAATAATTAAATATTTAAATAATTTTTATTTTTTCTTTTAAGTTAATTTTATTGATTTACAATTTATTATACAACTTATAATTAATTATGAATTTAAGTAATTTTATTTTTTTTTCCTTTTTTTAAGTTAATTTTATTTTCTATACTTTCCTTAATTTTTATTTTTTTCTTTTTATACATTTTTATAGCCTTATAAGTGCAAATTTCAATACATAACTGACAATTTGTGCATATAACGGGATCAATAACGAGATTATTTTTTTCTTCTATTTTAATGGCAGGACAGCCAGTGGTCTGAAAGCATAATTTACATTCAAATTTTAAACAAATATCGTTATTAATTTTTAAATATTTATAAAAGTTATAATTTTTAATCCCTTTAGTTTTTTTCAAGCAATTATCTTCAATAAAAATAAGATTAGTTTTGTATTGATCTTTAAAATCATGCAAAGTTAAATTATTTTTTAATATTTCAGACTTAATATTTTTTATTTGAGGCAAATTATAATCATTATTATTAATTTTTAGAGAATCATTGCAATAATCATAAATTGAATTGTATATAACAAAATAAATTTTTTCTTTAGAAGTAAGGTTATTTATTTTATTTGCAATTAAGTCAATGTTATTTAATAAATTAGAATAAGATATAAAAACATAAATTTGTTTATTTAAATTTTTAATATCTAAATTTGAAATAAAATAAATCGGTTCTTTTATTAAAAATAAATCAGGAAACGAAAATTTTAAAGGGCTTGAAGATATAAGTGAAAAGCAATTATTATCTCCTATCAGAACAATATTTTTATTGTTTATTTTATTCATCTTTTGCAAAAAAGCAAAAAGATTGCATCCTATGCAAAAAGAAGGATATGAAGGCATTGCCGCTGGAATAAAATTTTCTAAATAAAAATAATCGTTGCTGTTATCCCCCCCGTAGTTATTGCTATTCCCGCAGTTACTATTGCAGTTACTATTATAAATACTATTTATTAAATTTAATTTATTAAATTTAATTTTGCTATTATTTTTAAAAAATAGATATAGTTGCTTTGATAATAGTTGATAACTATCGTAAATTAAAATATTTTCAAATCGTTTTTCAGGAATTTTATCAAATATACTTTTAAGTTTTTCTATGTCAACGGGATTTAATAGTTTAAAATAAATTATATTATAATTGCTGAATTTTTCAATTATCTCAGGAAAAGCTTTGGAATCGCATAAAATTAAATTATCCGAATTATCATTTGAAATAAATTCAATAGAATTATCAAAATTTTTAAAACCTTCATAATTTTCAGGTAAAATAAATTGATTTTTGCCGGATTCTAAATTGCCGGTTGCTTTTAAAACTGTTTTAGCTTCAGTCCTTTCGGCAAATTGATTGCTTTCATATACTTTATATTCTAATAATATTGAGTTATTAAGATATGCTATGACAGGGAGTTTTAATTTTTCCGATAATTGAAATTTAGAAGGGATTAAATCAATAAATTCGTCTAATTTTGAATAATTAAAAATCGGAAATTTTTTTTCGGTTTCAGAAGAAAAATTATTAAAATTATCTCTGTTAAGAATAAATATTACAATACCGCCATAAAATTGATTTGATTTTAAAAAAAGTTCTTCTAGTTGAGAAAAACTAAAAAAAGAATCGGCATTGCAAATAACAAAGCTTCTTTGTCTAGTTATACTTAAACCATACACACTAAACCACAGCGAATTAATATTTAAATATTTTTTTACCGAAGATAAATCTAATATCTCAGGTAATAAATGATTAATATTTTCATCTAAAAAGAGATTGTTTACGCCGTTGCTTTGAGCTCTTTTAAAAATTATTTCAATGCCGGATATTATTTCTTTGTTAAATTTATTTAAAAGAGCGCCTTTATTATTTTTATTAAATAATCGCATGATTTAACTGTATATTAATTATTAAGTAAAAAAGTAAAAAAATAATTTTTATATAAATATTTATTTATTATTAATGTTTAATTGTATTACATAAGGTCTATGGGCTCAGCCCCTTCAATCTTACCGCCTTTTATGTCTTTCTTGGCAGCCGATAATATTGTCGCTGTTAAATTAATTACGACTAAAGTAAACATAACAAATGCTATACCATGAACAAATGCGTTATTTTTTATTAGTTTAGAAACTTCAGATATATGTATATGATGAGAAACCATATAACTTGTTAAATATTGATGCTGTAAAGAAGTAAACAAAAGGCCTGAAATTGCAACGCCGAATATTAATCCTAAAGCGCGCATCATATTCAGTATTCCGCCAGCGACACCAAGTCTTTCAGGAGGCGCAGAATGCATTATGCTGCTGTTGTTCGGCGGCGTGAAGAGCCCCATGCCAATTCCTAATACTATAAACTCTATTAGCAGTAAAATAATATTTGCACTTGTTCCGATAAAAATAAAACTGAGTGTTGCAATTGTACATACAAACATTCCAAGAGATGTCATTATTCTTGAACCTATCCTATCGGAAATTGCCCCTGCAAATGGGGCTATAATAGCCATTGAAAGAGGGATAGGCGTTAGCATGATACCTGTCGCTGCCGCATTATATTTTAAAACATCCTCAAAATAAAATGGCATTAGAAAAAGGACTGCAAATAGAACGTAATACGACATCATTCCTGTTATATTTCCTGCAGAAAAAGCCCATTTTTTAAATAGTGTTAAATCAATCATTGGATGTTCCACTTTTAACTCTATATACACAAAAAGTGGCAGTAAAATAGCAGCTGCAATAAAAAATCCGATTATTAAGGGTGATGACCAGCCAAATGTGCTTCCCTGGTTAACTGCTAGAACCAATAATGCTAAACCTGCGGCAAAAACAGAAATTCCGAAGAAATCTATTTTTTCCCTTTTCTCGTTTTTCTTGCTTGCAGGTAAAATATACATAGCGGCAATGGTTCCGATTATTCCGATGGGAACATTAACGTAAAATATAAATCTCCAGCCTATTGCGCTTATTATCATACCGCCTATGAAAGGTCCTATTGACATTGCGATGGCCTGCACGGCGCCTTGAAGACCTATTGCCCTTCCCAATTCATTTGAAGGAAATGCCTGAGTTATGATTGCGACAGAGTTTGCTTGCAGCATTCCAGCCCCGACAGCCTGAATCACACGGGAAAATATAATAAAATTTGCATCAGGAGCAAAGCCGCAAAGAGCAGAACCTACAGTAAATACTATGAAGCCAATATTATACATTTTAGTCCTGCCGAACATATCGGCGAGTCTGCCGAAAAGAGGCAGAAATATGGTAAGCGTAAGCATATAAGCCATAGCAACCCATTCTATTACAGCCATCGAAACGGCAAAACTATTTTTCATAGTCGGCATAGCGACATTTACTATGCTTACGTCAAGTGCCGACATAGTCGCGCCTATCAAAACCGTTGTAAGAATAAACCATTTCCAGTTTGGATGAGAAACAAAATAATTAGCAGGGAAAGGACTTTTTTTATCCAAATTTTATATCCTCCTATAAAATTAAATATTTAATAAATGACTTTTATGAAAAGCATCATTGCTTATATAATATATAAAAGTTATTTATTAATTTTTTGTTATATATATTTACTAATTTTAAAACTTTATTTTTCTTGCTTGTTTTTGTCTATATTATTATTTAGTTATATTTTATATAAGTTTGTCTTTTTCTATTAATTTGATTCCTAATTCGCGAAGCTGTTCCGATCTTACATGAGACGGCGCATCCGAGAGCGGACACTGAGCTTTCTGAGTTTTAGGAAAGGCTATAACGTCCCTTATAGAATCAACGTTTTTTACCAGCATAAGAACTCTGTCAACCCCGAAGGCTATTCCGCCATGGGGAGGGGCTCCAAAACTAAGAGCGTCTAATAGAAAACCGAATTTTAACCGAGCATCTTCTGGTTTAATTGAAAGAATTTCAAATATTTTTTCTTGCAGTTCTGTTTTATGTATTCTTATACTCCCGCCTCCTATTTCCTCCCCGTTCAAAACCAAATCATAACTTTGTGATTTTGCCATAAGCGGATTAGTATCAAGAAGTTTAATATCTTCTTCATTAGGAGCTGTAAAAGGATGATGAATCGCAACTATTTTTTTTTCTTCTTCCGAATATTCAAAAAGTGGAAAATTAACAACCCATAAAAATTCAAATTTTGATTCAGGAATAAGGTTATATTTTTTTGCCAAATAGAGTCTCAGTCTGCCGAGAACAGTATCGGCAACCTTTTTTTCGTCTGCCTGATAAAATATAATATCGCCGTTTTCTGCCTCAAGTCTGTCAATCAGAATCTTTTCTTCCTCTTCGGTGATAAATTTAGCAATTCCGCCTTCCAACTTACATCCTTGAGCACTTACAGTCAAAAGACTGCTATTTGTAAACGGGGCAGGTTTTGGTCTCTGCTCCGCTTTTCCAACCTTTGTCCATGCAAGACCTTTTCCGCCAAAATCTTTAATTACCGTTACAAGTTCGTCTATATCTTTTCTGGAAAGCAGATTTGACCCGTTTTTAAAACATATAGCCTTTATAACGCCGTTTTTTGAAAGACAATCTCTAAAAACATTTAGAGAGGAACCGCCAAAAATATCGGAAACTGTTTTAAGACGCATTTCGAATCTTATGTCCGGCTTGTCGCTGCCGTATGATTCCATAGCGTCGTCATAATCCATAATTTTTATAGGCAGATTTAATTTAATATTTAAAAGTTTATCAAAAATTAACGCAAACATTTCTTCAGACAAAGACATAATATCTTTTTGTTCAATAAAAGACATTTCCATATCTAACTGCGTAAATTCAGGCTGTCTGTCCGCCCTTAAATCTTCATCCCTAAAACACCTGACTATTTGATAATATTTTTCAAAACCGCTTACCATTAAGATTTGTTTAAATAACTGCGGCGACTGCGGAAGAGCATAAAAATTTCCGTTATTAAGTCTTGAAGGCACGAGGAAATCTCTTGAGCCTTCAGGCGTACTTTTAGTTAGAAACGGAGTTTCAATATCAAAAAAACCGTTTTTATTCAAAAATTCCCTTATCAAAAAATTAAATTTGGACCTGAATATTAGATTGTCCTTCATCTTTTTTCTTCTGAGGTCAAGATATCTATATTTAAGGCGTATTAATTCATTTATATCCGACTCTTCTTCTATTTGAAACGGGAGCACTTCACATTCGTTTAATATTTCAATTTTTTTTACTTCTATTTCAATTTTGCCGGTTTTTAAATTTTCATTTTCTGTTCCTTCAGGGCGTATTTTAACCTTACCTTCAACCGAAATGACATATTCGTTTTTAATTTTTTTTGCCGTATTAAAAGATTCTGCAGATATGTTCTCATCAAAGACTATCTGAATGATGCCTGCGTAATCCCTTAAGTCAATAAATATAAGTCCGCCGTGATCCCTATAATGCATAACCCAGCCTTTTAGATTAAAATCGGAATCTACAAGACTTTCATTTATTTCCTCGGATAAAGTTCTTTTTAATTTGCCAGTTCCCACAAATTACCTCATAGATAAAATAATGTTTAATTTTGGTTAAATATTATTTAAATATTATTAAAATAAAGTAAAATTAATTATAAAGTAAAATTAATATATAATTAATTATGTATAAACATTAAAGAAGGGAAGTTTAAATTCAATTTTTAAGTTTATAACTATTGATATTGTGATGTCAATAAAAATTTATTGTTCTAAAAATTTATCTATAAAATTATTTAATTTATAACCGTCAAAAATAATTTCTATATGGCTTTTGTTTTCTATCAGGCTTAATTTAACGCAAGATAATTTATTTTTTAGCGCAAATATGCAATCTTTGTTTATAATCTCATCTTGATTTGAGTATAAAATATTAAAATAAATGTTTTTTTTATTTAATTCGGAAAAATTAATTTCTTTATCGGCTGCAAAAGACTTAACCGCAATAAAATCATTTATAACAATTTTATAAAATGTTCTATTTATATCATTAATAGCATTTTGAAATTTAATTTTATTAAAATATGTTTCTTTAGAATAAGCGTCTTTTAAAAACAGCTTAATTGTTCTATCGTAATTATTATACAAACTTAAAATAAAACTGTCTTTTATATAAACGTTATCACATCCTGCAATGAGCATAATTTTATTGATGTTTTCGGCAAAAAGAGAAGCATACCTTAAGCATACTTGGGCACCCATAGAATGACCTATTAATATTATATTTTTTTTAGAAATTAAATGCAACTTTTTAAGAAGTTCTTCTAAAACTGATGAGTAAAAATTAATACTTATGTTTTTATTCATTATATTATTTGTATTTTCAGCATAAATTGATTTATAATGAAAAGGAAGGTCAAATATTAGAATATTAAAAAAATTGCCCCATTTTTTTTTAATATAATCAAAAATATAAAGCATAGATAAATGATTGCCGCCGGCGCCATGTATTAATACGATAGTTTTTGTCTGCCCATTTTTTTTATGCAATATATAAAATATTTCTATTTTTTCATGTATTGTGACAAAAGGCATATTTAATTAATATTTATGTTTGATTAAGTTAATTTATAGTTAATTTATTAATTATAATTTTGTTTATTTGTGAAGTTTTTATAGATATAAATATAATATATCAAATGTATATAATTTACTAATATGTTTTTTTTAAAAAAATTAATTTATTATTTTTATGAAAAAAAATTAAATAAAGAAGTATCTGATAAAAAGGCGCCTTCTCATGTCGGAATTATTCTTGACGGCAACCGTAGATACGCAGAAAGAAAAGGTTTTACAAATGTGTCTCAAGGACACAGGCAAGGCGCCGATAAGATTGACGAGGTAATCTTGTGGTGCTTAGAACTTAAGATTAAAATTGTTACTATATGGGGATTTTCTACCGATAATTTTAATAGGAGAGAAGGAGAAGTAAATTCACTTTTTAATATTATAAAATCTAAATTAGAATTATATATAGACTCCGATTTTATTGATAAAAATAAAATAAAAGTTAGCATTATAGGCAAAAAAGATTTACTTCCTGATGATTTAAAAGACGTAATTAAGCGATTGGAAGAAAAAACAAATTCGTACTCTAATCTTTATTTATATATTGCCTTAGGTTACGGCGGCAGACAGGAAATTTGCGATGCGCTCGGCAAATTTATAGCGGATAATTTTTACAATATATCGTCTGCCATAAAAGAAGACGAAAATTATAAAAATGAAATTTATCCTCAGACATTATCTTGCGGCAGACTTTCAAATCTAATAACAATTGACAATATTTCTAAGTATCTTTATGCTACCGATGTTCCTGATCCGGAACTTATTATAAGGACAAGCGGAGAAGTCAGGCTGTCCGGTTTTTTATTATGGCAAAGCGCTTACAGCGAATATTATTTTTGCGATGCTTACTGGCCGGAATTCAGAAAAATTGATTTTTTAAGAGCTATCAGAAGCTATCAATTCCGTCAGATAAGGCAGGGAAAATAAAATCTGCGATATATTTATAATTATATTATATATAGAGAAAGATTTATTTGATTGAATGGCGATTAAAGTTTTGATATAATTCAATACCATGTCATTTACCTCTGCCCAAAAAAAAACTATCGGCGCAATGAGTTCCGTTGTAGGATTAAGAATGCTGGCCGTGTTTTTGATACTGCCGGTATTTACGTTGTATGCCCGCCAATTTACAAATAGTTATTTACTTATAGGCCTTGCTTTTGGAATATATGGTTTGTCAAGAGCAATATTTCAGATACCTTTCGGATATTTATCGGATAAATACGGCAGAAAGAACATACTTTTTGTAGGAATGCTGCTTTTTGGCATTTTTACTATTTTAATAGGTTTCTCTTCCAATATTTTAGAATTGATTTTATTAAGATTTTTACAAGGGGTTGCAGCTGAAAGTTCAGTTGCCTTTGCTCTTGTTGCCGATACGGTTTCGGAAAAACAAAGGGCTACGGCTCTTGCGTATCTTGGAATTCCTATCGGTTTGAGTTTTGTAGTCGGCATAGTTCTTGGACCGCTTCTTTCGCTGTATTTCGGATATCCATTTTTATTTTATTTTTCAGGTGCGCTTGGAATATTGTCTGCAATTTTTATTTATTTATTTGTTGAAGAACCTAAAAACAAAAAAATTCTTAAAGAAGTAGAGATGTCTTTTAGCAGATTTATAAATATATTTAAAAATAAAATAGTTGCCAATCTTTCTATTCAGGGCTTTATATTATCTTTTTTTATGACGGTTTTCTTTTTTGCGCTTCCGATGATAGTCAAATTGCGGTTGGGAACGGCAGATTATTATAAGGTGCTGATCCCTATGGTCGTATTTGCTTTATTTGCAATGATGAAAGCTTCAAAAAAAGCCGATATGGGATACGAAACTCATTTGCTGAAATTAAGTTATCTGCTGATGGGAATTGCGGCATTGTTTGTATTTTCGAATAGCGAAATGTATGCGCTGCCCGTTATAATAATAGGAGGCATTTTATTTTTCATGGGATTTTCAATTACCGAACCTATAATGCCGTCTTTAGTTTCTTCAGTTTCAGACCCCTCTTTTGTCGGAACATCAATGGGCATATATAATACTTTTCAATTTTCAGGAAGTTTTGTAGGAGGAGTTCTCGCAGGATTTTTATTTAAAAATTATTTTGGAATTATTCCTATTATTTTAGTCGCGTGTTCTGTTTCGCTATATATTATGATAAGCCGATTATCTCTCGTAAAAATTAAAAAATAGTTAAACAACTTCACCATAATTACCAGCAGCATATTGATACTACTATATTTATGGGGCAATAAAAATGTCTATGGGGACTACAAAATAAAAAATAAAATGCAACAATATCAATAAGTTATAATTTTATAATAATAAAAACGGTGAAGTTGAGTTAAAACAATCTTAGTTTACCGATAGAATATTATTCGTCAAATTCTTCACTTATAAATTGTTCTTCCAAAATCATTTTAATTTCATCTGTTTTAATAAATGTTTGTATAGATATGGCATAGTAGATTAAAGAAGCTATTATGACTGCTATTACATCATACGGAAATTTGAGTATATTTATCCCGCCAAAATTTTTGCTTCCTAAATATGATAAAATTATTATCGTAATTATATAAAATAAAAACCATAGTCCGGGCAGAAAATTTCTTTTAAAATCTTTTTTCTTATAATCTTTTATTATAAATATAATACATCCAACCGCTATACCGATAAAAAGTTTCCATAAAACTCCGAAGCCGGACCAGTAAATTATTAACGAGCCGATAATAAAAGCGATTGGAGATATTATAGCGGCAAAAGGAAGATAAAACGGCCTTTTAAGATTAGGGGTCAGCTTTCTGAAAGACATCAGGCTCACAGGACCGAGTATATAAGTAAATACAATACTTGATGTTATTATTCCCACTAAAGATTGCCAGCTTGGAAAAGGCATCAGATATATGACGGAAAGACAAAATATAAAAATAAGCGAAATATATGCAATGCCGTATTTGTTGAATTGCGAAAGTTTACGCGGCAAAAAATTCATTTTTGACATAGCGTAGCTGACTCTCGAAGTAGTACTCATATATGTTAACCCCGTTCCAAACGGAGAAATAATAGCGCCGATAATTATAAGCACCGTCAAAAAAATCAGGTTATAGTTTTGAGATAAGCTTATAAAAGGTGAAGAATAATTTAAGGCGTGCCAGTTATTTGATTTTACAAAAGGAACCGCGAAAATAAAACTTAGAGACAGCGCTCCATAAATAATTATTCCTATAATTACCGATATTATTGTAGCCAATGGAACATCTCTTCCCGGATTTTTAGATTCGCCGGCAAGTTCTACTGCCTGTCTAAATCCTAAGAAAGAGAACATAATGCCGCCTAAAGATATGCTTTTCATCATTCCGCCAAATCCGTAAGGCATAAAACTGTAATGATTCAGAGATGAAATATTATTACTTTTAAAGGCGGCATAAGTTAAAACAGATGCAACAATTACAGGTATGGCTAATTTAAACCAAGTTAAAAATGTATTAGTTTTCGCAAAAATTTTTACTCCGAATATATTAATAATAAAAAATAATAGAAGTATAAAAAATGTTATTAATAGACCTGAAGGCGTAAGTGAAGAATTTATATAAAGTCCGTGTATATAATAGTTTAGATATTGAACTGAAGCCTCCGCTTCTATTGAACTAACGGCTGCCCCTGATATTATCAATATCCAGCTTGAAATAAAACCTAAAAGAGCGCCGTGAGTATATTTGGGATATCGGGCAATACCGCCTGCCAACGGCAGCATACTTCCTAATTCACTGTAAACAAGCGCTATAAGTATTACCGCAAAACCGCCGGCTATCCATGAAATAATAGACGAAGGACCTGTGTATTTTGCGCTAAAATATATTCCAAGAAGCCAGCCTGAGCCGATTATGGCACCTGTAGAAGCAAAGGTAAGCTGTAAAAGATTTAATGATTTTTTTAATGATTTTTTCAATAGTTTGATTTATAATATTTAATTAATATGATTCAATATTATTATTAAATATTTAAATAAAATATTACATAAATATTCTTTAAATTACAATATAAATACAAAAAATTCAATAATTAAATAAGATTAATCCTGCAATAGAAAATAATTAATAATGATATTTCAATAATAAACAATATCAGATGACCGCTAAACGCCAAACTAAGAATTAATATATACTACTAAGAATTAATACTAAATTAAGTGAATTTCAAGGAGGTAAAATGGTTTATGATATGGTAATTATAGGGGGCGGTCCGGCAGGATTGTCTGCAGCCATATATGCTTTAAGGGCAAGGCTTAACATTATATTAATAGAAAAAATGGCTACGGGGGGGCAGATTGCCGTCTCCGATGTTATTGAAAATTACCCAGGTTTTCCGTCTCTTTCAGGGGCAGAACTTATGGATAAATTTGAAGAACATGCTAAAAGCTTCGGATTAAAAATAGTTTTTGACGAGATAAAAGAAATTAAAGATAATGGCGAGCTCAAGACATTGAAAGGCGTAGAAACCGATTACGATACAAAGACTGTTATTATTGCCGTCGGAGCATCCCCTAAAAAGCTTGGAATACAGGGAGAAAAAGAGCTTACCGGCAGAGGAGTTTCGTATTGCGCAACCTGCGACGGTCCATTTTTTAGAGATCAGGATATTGCAGTTATAGGCGGAGGAGATACAGCCGTTAAAGAAGCTAATTATCTTGCAAGAATTACAAAGTCTATTGTTCTGGTACATAGAAGAAAAGAGCTAAGGGCAGAAAAGATTATTCAGGAAAGACTTCATAATGCCAAAAATGTTATGCTTAAATTAGAACATATACCGATTTCGATAAACGGTCATCAGACGGTAGAGTCGTTAACTATAGAAAACGTAAAAACTAAAGAGAAGACGATAATTCCTGTTAAGGGAGTTTTTATATTTGTCGGTATAAAACCGCAGACAACTTTTGTAAACAATATTGAAAAAGACGAATACGGTTTCATTAAAACAGATCCGTATACTCTTATGACATCTATGCCGGGAGTTTTTTGTGCAGGAGACGTTCGCGCAAAAAAACTGCTTCAAGTGGCTACGGCTGTGGGAGACGGAGCATTAGCCGCTACTATGGCGGAAGAATATATATGCGATGTTTGCTGATTTAATATTTTTAAATACTTTTCTAATAATTATTTTAAGTCATTTATTAAAATAATTCATTTAGCATTTTTTGACATACTTAATTAAGTAAATTATTATTTAAATGTTTATCAAGTATATTTATTTTTTGTGTGATAAAAGTCATATTTAAAGTTAAAAATTTATATTATATTTAAAACTTAACAGGTCAATTACCACACCTTAACGGGACGATGCTTAAATCGTAAGATTTAAGAGTAATTATCCATAATAATAATATAGCTTAAGAAATTGTTATATTAAATTTGAGGATTGCAAAAGTGGAAGATAATGATAATACCGGTTATAGCCCTATGCAGGATATGGTTTTAACAAGACATGGATTTGTTAAGGGCAAGGAAAAATCGTTTCTTCTAAATCCTAAAGACAAGCCGTTTGTCGGAATTATAGGTATTCCTCCAAAAGAAATTATGGAAGATCTTATTAAAAAAAATGCTATCGTATTGTCTTTAGATATGTATAAGATAGATAAATTAATTACCGAACCCACGGAAAATATTCTTCCTAAAGCATATTGCGCTCAAATTAAACGGATTATAGCCAATATTTTAGCCGCAACGGATTATTGGACGGAGGATGTCGTTGATTCCGTTCTTGTGGGAAGGAATCCTATATCGGAGATAATAATTGAAGATTCAGAAATAGCAAGATGCAATGAAATGGGATTTATTGCCGATTTTATTGAAAATGAATTAAAAATAAAATTAACCCGCGTTAAAAACAATGATATCGAAAGGAAAGGGGATTTTATTTGCAAAAGCGGCATCCCATTAGATGACAAATTTGGTCAAATTGCAGGCTATTTTTATAGAGATATTGAAAAGAAAAAACCCTTCAAGCCTGAATATATTAAGCCTAAATGCGCATTCTGGGGAACGCCTCCGTGGGGAGATTTTTCCTTAGCAAGTTATTTTCCTGATGAAACTCATATTTATGGCTGGACAAGATGTGTTGAAAACCTGACGCCGGGCGACTTAAAACTTGAGTTAGAATTTGACCCTGATGTGCCTACTGTTTTTTTTGCGCAAAGTTTTTGTCCAAAAGCAGGGCTTGCATCTTATCTTGCAAGCAAACATCCGAGGGGTATTTTTATTGATATGGATTTAGGACTTACAAGAAGCACAGTGGCAAAGTTAACAGCATTTTTGCAGCTTAACGGAGTGGTTGTTTAATATAATTTATTACTTATCTATCCTAAAATTGCCGATATGATTTCATATTAATGTTTTTAATGCATTGCGGTATATTTAACAATCTCTGTCGTCAATTTTGAAATATTTATTAATATTAATAATGATAAAACTAAGGCGGAAATATTATAATGATACTTTTAGATGCGGGAACCACATATGCTAAAATTTTAAATACCGAAACTAATGAAAAGACTGTTAAAAAAGTTGCGGACATTGAAAAAACATTTAGGGCAGATATAGGAACAGGACATAATATAGATAGATTTGCAAAACAATCCGTAAATGAAATAATAGCTCTTTCTTATGCGGGCAAGAGACTGATAAAAGAAAAATCCTTCACTTTATTGGATGTAGGCTCAAGAGATGCAAAGTATGTTGTTTTTGAAGACGGCAATTTTATTCATAGCGATTGGAATACGGAATGCGGGGCATTTACAGGGCAGGCTATAGAAATTTTGGGAAATTATTTAAATTTAGATTATAATAAAATAGAACCTCAAAAAGAATTTATCGTTGCTACATGCGGGCTTTTAGGAATGGGACATGTTTTTGATATGGTTGCTTCTAATGTTGAACCAAGCATTGCCGCCGCAAGATTAATAAAAGGAATATGCATGTCAATGTATAGGTTTGCAAGAAGACCTGCTAAAATTTATTTGACAGGAGGATTAGTAAACAATGAACTTTTTGTAAAATCTATGCCGTGTGAGACAATCTGCTTAGATAGATTCACCCTGATAGAAGGAGTTCTTGAATATTCCGCAAGCAGGGTATAAATTCTTAAAAAACTCTTAACCCGACTTCACCATAATTACCGGCAGCATATTGATATTACTATATTTATGGGGGCAATAAAAATGTTTATGGGGACTACAAAATAAAAAATAAAATGCAACAATATCAATAAGTTATAATTTTATAATAATAAAAACGGTGAAGTTGGGTTAATATAAAATATAATATAATAAATTAATAAAAATAATTATAAATAAATCAAGTCAATTTAAATCCCTTAATCCTGTCTTAGAAACTGTCAATGATATTTCAATGTTTCTGTTCACGAGGCTATAAGCCGAGAGAGAAACGGTCGTCCATAAAATAAATGTCTATGGTAGGATTAAGGAAATCAAATCAATAAGCCAACACTTTCACATCATCATCCATTGCCATTTCTACAACATAGGCTCCGCCTACGACGCCGCTGCATTCAGGTATAAGATCATCTTTTGTAAAATTGTTTAATTCTAAGGCAGGCGTGCATACTTTGAGAACAACTCCCGCTTCATAGGCGTCTTTAATGAAATCGTATACAGATTTAGGACTCCCCGTTTTTACTCTTAAATTTTCCGCTACGCCTTTTTTCATCAGAAGTCCTGCATCTGCCGTAAGTACCATTTCAACTTCGTAATCCATTGTTGCAGCAGCAGCAGCCTGGAAAAAGGGAGCTCCTAATTGATGCGGATTATCCGGTGTTGTATTTTGAAGCATAATAAACAATTTGTTAGCCATGTTTTTTCTCCTTAATTTTTAATTTTTTTAATTAATTACATAATGCAGCATAATATCATATCATTGTATTTATAGTATTTAATAGTATTTATAAATACATGCAAATTGCAATAAAAAAATATATTAAAATATATATACCTATTGATTAGAATATAAACATATAAGTTATTGAATAAGTTATTGATATGATAAAAATATAAATTTTTTTTTTGTAAATAACGGGCACGGTAAGCTTTTGTATATATTAAATTTATATAATAAATATAAATGCATATGCCGCTTTTTATTAAAAATAATTAATTTTCATATTATTCTTTACTTCCCTTAAGGTTTCTTCGGCAATCTTTTTCGCCTTATTTGTGCCGGTTAGTAAAATATCCCAAATTTCGGAAGCCCGTTCTTTATAATATTGGCGTTTTTCATTCATAGGAATTAAAATATTTTTAATCGATTCAAAAAGATTATTTTTGCATTGCACGCACCCTATTGAACCATTAATGCAGTCATTTTCGGTATTTTTCGTTAAATCAATATTTGAAAAAGTTTTATGATATGAAAAAATTGTGCATATATCGGGATGACCGGGATCCGATGGATGAATACGCGACTTGTCGGTTAAAGCAGTTCTTATTTTAGATTTTACGGTATCAAAATCATCAGAGAGAAAAATTGCATTCCCGTAGGACTTGCTCATTTTTAAATTTCCGTCAAGACCGATAAGTTTTGGAAATTCGCTTAAAAGAGCTTCGGGTTCAATTAAAGCGCTGCCGTAAAGATCATTAAACCGCCTTACTATTTTTCTTGATAATTCTATATGAGGCAATTGATCTATCCCGACAGGAACTAAGTCGGCTTTAAAGATAGTTATATCGGCGGTTTGGCTTACAGGATATCCTAAAAAACCGTAGTTAAGTTCTTTATAGCCTCTTTCTTTTGCTTCGGTTTTAATAGTAGGATTATGTTTTAAAGCATTTATTGAAATAAACATTGAAAAAAATATTGTCAATTCGGCTATCTCAGGAATCATTGATTGAATTATAATTGTTGATTTTTCAGGTGCAATTCCGACTGCAAGATAATCTAATGCAACCTGTAATATATTTTGTTTAAGAAGTTCAGGATGATCAAAATTAGTCGTTAAAGCCTGTATGTCTGCTATTAATATAAATGTGTCATATTTATCCTGAAGTGCAACCCTATTTTTTAGAGAGCCGCAATAATGCCCTAGATGAAGAGGACCAGTCGGTCTATCTCCAGTCAATATTCTTCTGTATATTTTACCTATAGCATCAGGACTTTCAAATTTAAATCCTGATGCTACCGCAGGATTTTGTTTATTATTATCCATATTATTATATATAATTATTTATAAAGTCTAAATGTTTATATTATGCGTATTGCACATTGCACGGAATTCAATTATTATAATATTCTTTTGTGTTTAAAATCAAGTTTTTTGAATTGTTTTATTAATACAAAAATCAATATTAGTTTTTTATTGTTATTATAATAACAAATATGATAAAATATAAGTTTGATTATGTAATTATATTTATTCTGATTTTATATATTAATATTTATATAGAATTAATAATAATTAATATTCATATTTTTTATATTATTAATTTCTTCTTTAAATGTTATTAATAGCAGGAAACAAAAATGGAAAAAAAAATAGACGGCGAAATTAAAAGAAAACAGAATCTATTGAAAGAATTGCTGAAAAAGAAAAATGCTATATTATTAGCTCATAATTATCAGAGAGATGAAATTCAAGAAATTGCCGATTTTCAAGGCGATTCGCTTGAATTATCTATTAAAGCCAATCAAACAAATGCAGATATTATAGTTTTTTGCGGCGTAAGATTTATGGCAGAAAGCGCCGCAATAATGAACCCCGATAAAAAAGTCATACTTCCGGCAGAAGATGCAGGATGTCCTATGGTAGATATGATTACCGTTAAAGATATATTAAATATGAAAGCGGAGTTTCCGGATGCCGCAGTCGTAGCATATGTTAATACTTCAGCCGAGTGTAAAGCCGTCAGCGATATTTGCTGTACTTCTGCAAACGCCGTTAAAGTTGTTAATTCATTGCCCAATAAAAGAGTTATAATGATTCCCGATAAAAATCTCGGAGATTACGTTCAGAGATTTACCAAAAAAGAAATAATAAGCTGGCCGGGGTTTTGCCCCCCTCATAACAGAACGACTCCTGCCGATATAAAAAATTTAAAAGAAAAGTATCCGGGAGCATTATTTGTTGCGCATCCGGAATCTACGCATGACACTATAGATGTTGCGGATCATGTTTCCTCAACTTCGGGGATGTACAGATATGTCAGACAAACAGATGCAAAATATTTTATTATAGGAACGGAAATAGGTATTATGTATAAAATGAAAATTGAAAATCCTGATAAAATTTTTATTGCGGCGAACGCAAGTCTTGTTTGCCCTAATATGAAAAAAACACATTTAGATAATACGATAGACTCTCTTTCTAACATGAAAAATATTATTGAAATTCCTGAAGATATTAGGCTGAAAGCTAGAAAATCAATTGAAAATATGCTTGCTTTATAAGCTTGTTTTATAAATTCAATAATAAAATAATAATAAATATAAATTACAAATATAAATTATATAAATATGGTAAAAGAAAATTAATAATAAAAAAAATCATATAAATTTTCAGAATTTAATTTTTAAACTTCAAAAATACTGGTCCGACTTTGGCTGCGCCATTATGCAGCCATATGATATGGAAGTTGGAGCGGGTACATTTTCCCCTTATACTTTTCTAAAATGTTTGGAAGAAAAAAACTGGAAGGCGGCTTATGTTCAGCCTTCAAGAAGACCTGCAGACGGGAGATACGGAGAAAATCCTAATAGATTGGCAAGATATTATCAATTTCAGGTTATTTTGCAGCCGTATATAAAAGACATTCAAGAAATATACTTAAAAAGTCTTAAGGCGTTAAGTATTAATTCTAATGAACATGATATAAGATTTATAGAAGATGATTGGGAATCTCCCACGCTCGGCGCATGGGGATTAGGCTGGGAAGTTTGGATTGACGGTATGGAAATATCTCAATTTACTTTTTTTCAGCAAATCGGCGGTATAGAACTTAAAAACATAGCTATTGAAATTACATACGGTTTAGAAAGGATAGCAATGTATCTGCAAGAAAAAGACAGCGTATTTGATTTATTATGGAATGATTATTTGACTTACGGAGACATTCATAAAGACGACGAATATGAAACTTCAAAATATAATTTTGAATTAGCTTCGGCGGATACATTATTTTCTCTCTTTAACATTTATGAAAATGAAGCAAAGCTGATTTTATCTAATGAAAAATCGGTTAAACCTGCGTATGAATATTGTCTTAAATGTTCTCATGTTTTTAATTTGCTTGATGCAAGAGGATTTATCAGTGTTTCCGAAAGAATGAATTATATATTGAGAGTAAGAACCATAGCGGAACAATGCGCCATAAAATATAAAAATAAAATATCATAATTAAATGCGTTAATATCCGCATTCAATACAATTAATAAAAAGTCATCTATTTATATATGTTATATATGATTGTATATGCATATGTATATGGTATATGATAGATAAGTCTGATTAATTATAATTATTTTTTATAAAAAATTTATATAAAATAAACGGTATTCATAATTAATTAAAATAATTCAATAAAATAATTAAAATTTATAATTTTAAGGTAGATATTATTTATTTATGAGCGAATTTTTATTAGAAATAGGCTCAGGAGAGCTTCCCTATAAAGAAGTTTTAACATTTCCCCGCAGATTGGCTGAATCTTTTAAAATTTTTTTTGCTAATGAATTAGATTTAAATGAATTAGACCTTAACGATAATAAAAATATTGAATATTATTCAACTTCGCGAAGAGTGACGCTATTGGTTAAAAATATACCTTTAAAAACCGAAGATAAAGAAATAGAAATAATAGGTCCTCCTTTAAAAGTCTGCTATTTGTCTGACGGCAGTCCCGCGGCTCCTTTAATTCAATTTGTAAAAAAAAACAATATAAAAAATTATAAAAAAATTTATGCAGTTAGCCGGGAAAAAGGAGAGTATGCCGCATATAAAACAATTATTAAAGGAAGAAATCTAGAAAAAATATTATCCGAAAACATTCCGTCTATTATTAAACAGCCGTCATTTAAAAAATCTATGGTCTGGTCGGACGCTGATATAAGATATCCAAGACCGATATTATGGATTCTTGCTTTGTTTGACGGAAAAATTATACAATTTAATTACGGAGACTGCAAGGCAGGCAATTATTCATATATTTTGAGAAAAGATTCGTTTTCAAAATCATTTGTAAAAATTAAAGATGCGAACGATTATATTGAAAAACTTAAAAAAGCGGGCATAATTTTAGATAACCTTGAAAGAAAAAATTTTATAAAAAAAGAATTAATAAATAATTCAAAAAAAATTGAATGTATTTTTGAAAATGACGATAATTTGATTGATGAAATTGTAGGAATTACAGAAAGCCCGCATATAATTCAAGGACAATTTGACAAAAAATTTTTACATATACCCCATGAGCTTTTATCTTTAGTTATGAAAAAGCATCAGAGATTTTTTCCTTTATTTGCAAAAGACAAATCTAAATTAATGCAGTATTTTATCGGAATTGCAAATTTAACCTCCGATATTTATAATAATGATTTAAGAGATATAAGGGATAATAATATTTCCCGGGGCTATTCAAGAGTTTTGGCCGCAAGATTAAATGATGCCGATTTTTTTTACAAAGAAGATACAAAACAATCCATTAAATACTTTATAGATAAAACAAAAGAGGTTATTTTTTATAAGGGCATCGGCACATATTATGAAAAAACAGAAAGGATTAAACAGCTCGCCCCGTATATTTTTGAAAATATAATTAATAAATCAAATAAAAAAGAAATAGAAATCATAAATAATATTAAAGACAAAAAAATTATTGAAAGATGCGCATCTTTATTAAAATTTGATTTAACAACGCATGTTGTATATGAATTTCCTGAATTGCAGGGAATTATCGGCAGGATTTATGCAAATAAATTTGAGGAAGACAAAATAGTTTCAAGAGCCATAGAAGAGCATTATTATCCGATTATGAAGCATGGGGAAAAATTAATGCCCGCGGATAAATTTGGAGACATTTCCGCAATTTCGGATAAATTGGATACCGTTTTATCATTCACAATGTTGAATAAGCTTCCTACCGGAGAATCAGATCCTTTTGCTATAAGAAGGGCAATGATCGGTGTAATTGAAATTTTGCTCGCAAAAAAATATAAACTGTCATTAAATAAAATATTTAGTTTTTATTTCGATAATTTTTATAAAGACAGGAACTTAAATTTATTAAATTTAAAAGATACTTTTATTTTATTTGCCAAAACAAGGTTTAAAAATATAATGTTGTCTTTAAATTATAATTTTGATGAAATATCGTCTGCTATAGACGATACTTTTGATGATGTTTATACATCTTACTTAAAAATTGATTTTGTGGCTAAAAATAAATTGCATGAATATATGTATGATTTGACTTTTGTTTTTAAGAGATTAAACAATATTACCTTTAATTACAGCGATATAGTTTCTTTTGACGGTAAAAAATTAATTTTAAAAGAAGAAATACTTCTTATGGAATCTTATGAATTTATTAAAAATGAATCTCATAGATATATTAAATCAAATAATTATTATAAATTAATGAATTTATATCATGAGATAGTTTATCCCGTCAATAAATTTTTTGATAATGTAATGGTCAATGTTGAGGACTTAGATTTAAAAAATTCAAGAATAGGTTTTTTAAATAACATATTAATAGAATTAAAAAATTTATGCGATTTCTCTAAACTGTCTTACTGATATAATTATTTATATTTATATTTATAATTGATATCTTGATTTATTAGTCTTTATTAAACTTATTAACTCAACTAATCAGGATTATTAATGATATGATAATTGAATACATAAGACATATCGATTGTTTTTTAATATTATTAACTTAAATATTTAAATATTTAAATAAATAAACCGAGGAGGAAAAGTTCAATGGCGCAATATGTGTATTTTTTCGGCAATAAATATGCTGATGGCGATGGCTCTATGAAAAATTTGTTGGGAGGCAAAGGCGCGGGATTAGCGGAAATGACAAAGTTAGGTATAAGAGTCCCCGCAGGTTTTACCGTTACCACGGAGGTTTGCACTTATTTTTACGGACACGGCAAAAAATATCCGGAAGATTTAGAAAATAAAGTGCTCGTCAATTTAGAGACCGTTGAAAAAACTATGGGCGCAAAATTTGGCGATGCTGAAAATCCTCTTTTAGTTTCCGTCAGAAGCGGCGCAAGAATTTCAATGCCAGGAATGATGGATACTGTTTTAAATCTTGGTTTAAATGATGAAACTATAAAAGGTTTGATTAAAAAATCGGGAAATGAAAGATTTGCTTACGATACATATAGAAGATTTATTCAAATGTTTTCAAATGTTGTTCTCGGTATTGATTCTAAAATTATGGAAGAAATATTAGAGAAAAAAAAGAAAGAGAAAAATGTCCGCAACGACAACGAACTTAGTGCTTCAGATTTAAAAGAATTAGTATATAAGTTTAAAGATGTCGTCAAAGAGCAAAAAGGAATAAATTTTCCGGATGACCCTTATAAACAGCTATGGATGGGTATATCCGCAGTTTTTGAATCATGGAATGTTCCGAGAGCTATTACATATAGAAGATTAAATCATATACCTGAAGATTGGGGAACTGCGGTAAATGTCGTCTCTATGGTTTACGGCAATATGGGAAATAATTCAGCCACAGGAGTTGCTTTTACGAGAAATCCCTCAACGGGTGAAAACGGATTTTACGGCGAATATCTTATTAATGCGCAAGGCGAAGATGTTGTAGCGGGAATCAGGACTCCTCAGCCTATTAATAATATGTCAAAGAAAAATAAAGACGAAGTGTCTTTAGAAGAAGCTCTGCCTCAAGTTTACAAAGAACTTTTAGAATATGCAAAAATTCTTGAGAATCATTATAAAGATATGCTTGATTTAGAATTTACTATTCAAGAAGATATTTTATATATGCTTCAGGTGCGTTCGGGTAAAAGAACAGCTAAGGCGTCGGTGAAAATTGCTCTTGATATGTATAACGAAGGCTTAATTGACAAAAAAAAAGCTGTTTTAAGAGTAAACCCTAATTCAATAGTTCAGCTTCTTTATCCTTCAATTAACCCAAAATCAAAAAAAGATATTATTGCAAGAGGTTTACCTGCCTCTCCTGGAGCCGCAAGCGGAGAAGTCGTATTTTCGGCAGAGGAAGCAGAGATGGAATCGAAAAAAGGTAAAAAAGTTATTCTTGTAAGAATGGAAACTTCCCCTGAAGATATACACGGAATGAGCGTTGCCGAAGGGATACTTACCGCAAGAGGCGGTATGACCTCTCATGCCGCGGTTGTTGCAAGAGGTATGGGCAAATGTGCTATAACAGGATGTTCGGCTCTTGAAATAAATGAAAAGAAAGGCGAGATAGCGGTAGGCGATAGAACAGTAAAAAGAGGAGATATTATTACTTTAAACGGTTCTACGGGAGAAATCTATAACGGAAACGTAGATATGATAAGAAGCGAATTAAATGATGATTTTCTTACTATAATGGGTTTTGCTAATGAGCTTAAAAAATTAAAAATAAGAGCTAATGCAGATACTCCCGAAGATGCTAAAGTTGCCAGAAATTATAGCGCCGAAGGTATAGGATTATGCAGAACAGAACATATGTTTTTTAAAGGCGACAGAATTAAAGCAGTCAGAGAAATGATTTTAGCCGATTCAAAAGCAGAAAGAGAAAAAGCTCTTAAAAAATTGCTCCCCATGCAAAAGAGCGATTTCTTGGATATTTATAATGAAATGAAAGGATATTCTGTTACTATAAGGCTTTTAGATCCTCCTTTGCATGAATTTTTGCCTAAAACTGTAAGCGAAATAAAAGAACTCGCCGAAATTATGAATGTTTCGTTTGACAAATTAAATTCAAAAGCAAATTCTCTTCATGAAATTAATCCTATGCTTGGACATAGAGGATGCAGACTTGGAATAAGTTATCCGGAAATTTACGAAATGCAGGTAGAAGCAATTATGGAGGCCGCATGTGATTTTTATTCGCAGGGCAATGAAATAATACCTGAAATTATGATACCTGTCGTAGGTATTTATGAAGAAATAAGAATATTAAAGGCTATGGTTGATAAAAAAGCAAAGGAAGTTATGTTATCGAGAGGAGTTAAACTGAATTATCTTGTAGGCACCATGATAGAACTTCCAAGAGCCTGTATGATAGCCGACGAGATAGCAAAGGAAGCCGAATTTTTTTCATTCGGCACAAATGACTTAACTCAAACAGTATTCGGTTTTTCTCGAGATGACATAGGTTCTTTTTTACCCGATTATTTGGAAGGAAATGTGTTGCAAGCAGATCCGTTTATTGAACTTGATAGACAAGGGGTAGGCGGTTTAATGAAAATAGCTGTTGAAGGCGGGAAAAAAACAAGGCGTAATATTAAGCTGGGAATTTGCGGCGAACATGGCGGAGATCCAAGTTCCATTGAGTTTTGCCATATCTTAGGTTTGGATTATTCAAGCTGTTCTCCGTTCAGAGTTCCGGTTGCGATAATTGCCGCAGCCCATGCTGCAATAAAAAATGATAAATAATATAAATACAATTAAAAATAGTTTCAATATTTTAAAATATAAAAGCGCTCTGACGGCATTTGCGTTAGAAGCTTCTTTACTCATAAACGGCAATGCGGATAATTGCGGTATTGTCGTTTATGTATGCAAAAATGCATATAGCGCGAGAAATTTATATAAAAATATAAATTTCTTCCAAAACAATGAATTTAAAAAAGTATTTCTGTGTGAAGAAATAATTCCTGTAAGTATTTTATATGAATTTCAAAATAGTAAATTAATTAACGGTATTAATAATGCCGTTAATTTAATACTTACCTATCAGTCATTTTTGAGCAGCGTTCCATCATTGCTTGATATTTCCGAAACTATTATAAATGTAAAAAAAGGACATATCATAGACAGAAATAAATTAATTGATAATTTATTGTCTTTCGGATATGAAAAAGCGGAGTATGTTCAGGATCCGTTTCAATTTTCCGTTAGAGGAGAGTTAATAGATATATACGGCGGCGAAACCGATAACCCTGTCAGGATTGATTTTTTTGACGACGAGGTGCAGGATATACGATATTTTAATATAAACAGCCAAAGAAGCATTAATAAAATAGATAGCTATATAATCTTCCCATTAAAAGATGACATATTAGGGAAAAAATTAAATATACTTGATATTATTGAAAAACCGTTAATCTTTACGGAAAACTTTAATTTAAATAATGATAATAATAAAGAAAATACAGACGAAATAATAAAAATATATGATAAAAGCTATAATGACAATATAAAAGAAGAAGAAAAAGGAGATAAACAAAATTTTATACTAGATAGCCCCTATGACTGTAATAGTGAAACTATCAATATTGAAAATCGGCTTAATAATTTATTAAAAAAATATAATAATGACAATGTTTTTTATTTTAATTTAAATGAACAGGCAAGTTATATACAATCGCCAAAAAATTATTATAAATTAGATTATAGAGATGTCGGTTTTTTAAAATGTTTATGGGACGAATCTAAAGAGCAGTTAAATATAAAAAAAACCAAGCGGTTTTTTAAATTAATATTCTCTAAAGGTTTTTCGGTTATGTTATCGGTTAAAAATGATATATACAGAGAAAGATTAAAAGAAATTTTCTCAGCTTTTAATGTTTTTGAAGGAGAAAATTATAATAAAGGAAATTTTCATATAGTATCGTCGGATATTAGCGCAGGATTTTTTTCCAAGAAGCGAAAATTTCTTATTTTTTCCGATCAGGAATTATTTAAAAAGCGCATAGAAATTATTGATACCGATAAATTAAAAAAAGAAAAAAACGGCACAGATTTTTTTGAAAATATCAGAGAATTAAATTCAGGCGATTTTGTAGTTCATATCAATCACGGCATAGGAAAATTTACAGGAATAAAAACAATTGCATCGGGAAATTTGACGGCGGATTATTTTGAAATTATTTATGCGGGAGGCGATAAAGTATATGTTCCTTCCGAAAAAATATATCTCATACATAAGTATATAAACTCAGGGGAATCGGAACCCGAGTTAAATAAATTAGGAACTAAATCATGGGCAAAATCAAAGAAAAAGGCTAAAGAAAAAATTGAAGAAATAGCTAAAGATCTTATTGAATTATATGCTAAAAGAAAATCCGAAAAGGGGTATGCTTTTTCAAAAGAAGATGAAGCCTACAGAGAATTTGAAGAAAATTTTGAATATGAGGAAACGGAAGACCAGGCTATAGCTATAAAAGATGTTCTTACAGATATGGAATCAAATAAGCCGATGGATAGATTAGTTTGCGGAGACGTCGGTTACGGCAAAACGGAAGTTGCAATCAGAGCTGCTTTTAAAGCTGCGATGGACGGCAAACAGGTTATATTTATAGCTCCTACGACTCTGTTGGTTGAACAGCATTTTACCAACTTTACAAAACGGTTTGAAAAATATCCGTTTAAAGTTGCTTATTTATCAAGATTTATTTCGGCAAAAGAAGAAAAAGAAACGATAAAATTGTTAGAAAATGGCAGTATAGATATAATTATAGGAACACATAAACTTTTATCAGATAAAATAAAATTTAAAAACCCTGGACTTTTAATAATTGACGAAGAGCAAAAATTTGGAGCCTTCCAGAAAGAAAAAATAAAAAAAATAAAATCTTCAATTGATGTATTGGCATTAAGCGCGACCCCTATACCTAGGACGCTTTATCTCTCTGTATCGGGCATAAGGGACATCAGTATTCTTAATACGGCGCCTATCGGCAGAAAAAATATAAACACCGCCATTTCTTTATATGACGAAACTATGGTTAAAGAATATATTTATAGAGAAATAAGCAGGGGAGGACAGGTTTATTTTATAGATAACAGAATATCGCACCTTGAATCTTTGTTAAATAAATTCAGCAAGATTATGCCTGATATCAGAGTAGGCATAGCGCATGGGAGACTCCACGCCGACGACCTTGAAGAAATAATGCATAAGTTTTATCATAAAGAGTACGATGTATTGCTGAGCACTTCAATAATAGAAGCAGGTCTTGACAATCCCAATGTTAATACTATTATTATAAATAGTTCGGAAGGATTAGGTTTAAGCCAGCTATATCAATTAAGAGGCAGGGTCGGAAGATCGTATCTGCAGGCATATTGCTTGCTTTTAGTAAATTCTTCTGAGCTAACCAAAGAGCAGAATAAAAGGCTTTCCGCTATTATGGAATATAACGATTTAGGTTCAGGTTTCAGGTTAGCCATGGCAGATTTAGAAATAAGAGGCGCAGGCAATATTTTAGGCGGAGCTCAATCAGGAAATATAGATTCTATAGGTTTAGAGATGTGTATGCAAATGCTTAAAGACGAGATTAAGAGAATAGAAGGGAAGGTCCTTCCTGCAGAAATATTTCCGGAAGTTAAAGTTAGCCTTGATCTATATATCCCGGACAGTTATATAAAAGATAGCAGAATAAAATTAAATGTTTACCGCAGATTAACGGCATGCATAAGCATCGAGGAAGTTTACAGCATTAAAGAAGAATTAATTGACAGATTCGGCAGATGTCCTGAAGAAGTTGAAAATTTAATAAAAGTCTCCGGATTAAAAGTTTATATGAGAAAAATAAAAGTAAAACTTATTGATATTCAAGAAGATAAATTTGATATAGAATTTTATAATAGTTCAGAAAACAATAGTAATAATAAAGACATAATTCATAATTTTAAAGAATATGAGAAATTATATTCGGGAAATAATTATATCCCGGAATTTTCAAATTTGCAAATATCCAATGATTTGCTTAATGATGAAAATATAAAATTTTCAAAAGCATTGATAAATTTTATTAATGATAGAGAAATATTGTCTAAATATATAATAAATTTCCTTTCTGAATACAAACTAAGAATAAAAATTAAAATTAATAATAATAATAAAAATAATATCAGTCTAAAGATAATAAAAAATATTATTGATATAGACAATATTATATTTATCTTGCAAGAAATAGACCGCTATGTTAATATTTAATATAAAATATAAAATATAAAATATAAAATATAAAATATATGAATTTATTTTTTTTGTTTATAAAATTTATAATGGTATAATATTATAATTATTAAAATAATAATAAATAAAAAATAAATTTCACAATTAATAAGTATTTTTAAAAATTTTAATTATTTCAGGAGAATTAATATGCCAAAACATTCTAATCAGTATAAAAAAATTTCAAAAATTATTTTATTTAGTTTATTTATGTTTTTAGTATCTTTCGGGCTTTACGGATGCGCCAAAAAAGCAGCACCGCCGGCAAAAGTTTTGGCAATGGTAAACGGTAAACCGATAACGGTAAATGAATTTAAAACCGAAGTTGCCAAGCTACCCCCGTCCGTTTCATCTTTTGTGTCAACGCCGCAGGGTCAGAAACGGTTTCTTAAAAGTATGGTTGAAAGGCAAATTTTGGCAGACAGAGCGATTAAAGACGGCATTAATAAATCAAAGGCTTATAAAATGCAGTTGTCCGATTTCAAAAAGGGCTTGCTCGTGCAGCTTTTGTTAAATGAAAAAGTACAGAAAAAATTGGTAATTACAAATCAGGCCGCAAAGAACTTTTACAAAAAACATCTTAATACGTTTAATCTGCCGTCTAAAATTAATGTAAGCTATATTCAATTACATTCATTGTCTGCCGCAAAAAAAGTCTACTCGGATTTGCAAAAAGGTATTTCATTTCCAAAATTAGCAAAAAAATACTCAGCTGCTCCAAATGCGGCACAGGGAGGGACTCTAGGCTGGATTAAATTTGGACAGACAACCCCTGCTTTTAATCAGGCTGCATTCGGTATATCTAAAATAGGCGGTTATTCCAGTATAGTCAATGTGGGCAAAAATTACGACATCATTAAACTAAATAATATTTTAGCGGGCAAACCTAGACCGTTCTCTAAAATAAAAAGTCAAATTATTATGATTATGAAAGAAAAAGAGGGTCAAAATTTATTTAAAACTTATCTTGATAAAGTCAAAAAAGCTTCTAAAATTACTTATTATTACAATAACTTAGCTGTATTAAATCAAGTTAAGCCATTGCCTTCTAAACCTTCTAAAAAATAATATTATAATTTTTATTTATTAATGTTTTTAAATTTTAATGCAGGAAATAGCAAAATATGAGTAAGCAAGTTAAATTAGAATGTAACGATAAGAGACGTTTTATTATCCCGTCTCTTATCGTGTTTTTATTAGTTTATATTTTTTTGCCGGTGTTAAGCGCTAACGCGATTATAGCCGATCAGGTAATTGCCGTTGTCAATAAAACCCCTATAACTTTGTATGATTTTGCAAAATTTAATGAACCTGCCTTTGAAAATTACGAACAAATGCAAAAAGACGCCTCAAGCGGGATATTCAATAGCAATGACGAACGAATAATGACCTCGACAAAGAAAATTATTAATTTTTTGGTTGATAGGTTGCTTATAAAGCAGGAAGAGCAAAAAGCCGCTCTTTATATATCTCCTAAAAAAATTGATGCTTATATTAAAGCTGTAGCAAAGTCAAATAAATTAACGGTGCCTCAATTTAAAAAAATGCTAAAAACTAAAGGTATCAGCTATCATGAGTATAAAAAGCAGCTTGAGGAACATTTTATGCAATTCAGCCTCTTAAGAAAAATATACGGTAATAAGATGAATATCACAAATGCAATGCTTCTTAGCTATTACAGGAAAAACATTGAAGAATTCAGAGGCAGGAAAGAAGAAGACCTGAAACTTATATTTATCTCGGTTCCTACAGGAGCAAGCAATGCATTAAGAAAAAAAATATATAATAAAATGCTTCATATCAGGAATTTGGCTCTTCAAGGAAATGTCAGTTTTTCTTCTCTTGCGTCAAAATATTCGGACGATCCTTCGGAAAAAAATGGCGGCAGAATAGGCTATGTTTATAAAGACAAATTATCCCCGTCTTTTTCCTCTATAGCATTTAAGTTAAAAGTGGGACAGATAAGCAAAATAATACGGTCAAAATTTGGTTATACATTGCTAAAATCCGTAGGTAAAAAATACGGCTCGTATAAATCTTTTGAGCAAGTTAAGCAAAGAATTTTTGAATTGTTGGAAAAAAATAAAACAAATAAGTATATGTCAAAACTTGTAAAAAAAGCAAGAAAAAATTCGTTTATTAAAGTGCTTTTAGTTTCCTAATACTATACTATACTATACAAAGCTAATGAGATTTAATTAATATATTAAATAAATATATATTGCATTTCATGTGGATAAAAATCATATTATTGGTACGACTATCATAGGTATTACTATGGGCGATCCCGGCGGAGTCGGTCCGGAAATATCTATTTTATCATGCAAATATTTTATAGAAAAAAAGAACAGCAATATTAAACCTTTGATTTTTGGATCGGCCGAGTACATAGATTTCGTAAATACCTTCGTTATTAAATCAAAACTAAAAGTAAATTCTATAAGTCTAAAAGTAATAAATAACGAAGACGATATTTTAAGGCTTTATAAAAATAATTGCATTAATGTAATAGATTGCTCAGATGAAACATACATGTCTGTCAAGTTTGGATTAGAAAACCCTGATTACGCCAAAGATACGGAAAAATTTATATTAAAAGCAGTTGAATTTGCTAAGACAGGCAAAATAAAAGGCATTACTACCGCTCCTATAAATAAAGATATGATGATAAAAGGCGGGGCTATGTTCCCTGCTCATACAGAGCTTTTAGCTTACATTACTTCGGCAGAAAATTATGCAATGCTGTTTTACTCAAAGAAATTAATAACGGTACTTTCAACAATTCATATTCCTTTAAAATCAGTTTCAGGCAAAATAACTAAAAATTCATTAGAAAAAATCATAAATATATCCTGCAGTTCACTTAAAATTGATTTCGGGATAAACAATCCGCATATTGCGGTTCTGGGATTGAATCCTCATGCGGGAGAAAACGGAAAAATCGGAAATGAAGAAATTGATATAATCAATCCTGTTATTGCTAAATTTAAGCGAGATAATTTTAATATAGAAGGTCCTTTTCCTTCCGACAGTTTTTATGCAAAAAGATATAAAAATTTTGATATTGTAGTGTCTATGTATCATGACCAGGCATTAATACCTTTTAAACTTTTATCTTTTAACTACGGAGTCAATGTAACGATAGGTCTTCCAATTGTCAGAACATCGCCCGTACACGGAACGGCTTATGAGATTGCAGGAAAAAATATCGCCGATGAAAAAAGTATGGTTTATTCAATAATGCTTGCCTCAAAAATTGCAAACAACAGAATGAAATGGAAAGAAAAATAATAATAAAAGGCGCAAGGCAGCATAATTTAAAAAATATTAATTTAGAAATTCCTAAAGACAAACTTGTTGTTATAACAGGTTTATCAGGTTCCGGAAAATCTAGCCTTGCCTTCGATACTATATTTGCCGAAGGACAGCGAAGATATTTAGAATCTTTGTCGTCATATGCGCGGCAATTTATGGAACAGATGGACAAGCCGGATGTTGATTCAATCGAAGGTTTATCCCCTACTATTTCCATTGAACAAAAATCAGTCAGTAAAAATCCCCGTTCTACAGTCGGCACTATCACTGATTTATTTGATTACTTAAGGGTGCTTTTTGCCAGGATAGGAACGCCTTATTGCTATAAATGCGGCAAAAAAATTGAACCTCAAACTATAGATCAGATGATAGATTTTATTTTCAGCTATCGTCAAAAAAACGGCGGCGGCAGATTAATAGTTTTATCCCCCGTTGTTATAAGCCGTAAAGGGGAATTTAAAACAAAATTTGAAGAGTATCTTAAACATGGATTTTCCAGAATTTATGCAGATAAAATCCAGTATAATTTAGAAGATGAAATTGTGCTGGATAAAAATAAAAAACATGATATAGATGTTGTGGTGGACAGGCTTATTATAAAAAATGAAATTAAGCAAAGATTATATAGTTCTATTGAAATTGCATTAAAATTATCCTTCGGAATCTTAAAATTAAAATTTATAAATGAAGATGAAAAAGAAATTGATCTATTCTTAAGCGAACATTCAGTATGTTTAGACTGCGGAATAAATTATGTAAAACCGGAGCCTGCAATGTTTTCTTTTAATAATCCAGCAGGTGCATGTTCTTCTTGCGGAGGATTAGGCTATAAAACATTTTTTGACGAAGATCTTATTATTCCCGATAAAAAATTATCTTTAAAAGACGGCGCAATTGCTATACTGAAAAATTCAAGCCCTGTTTATAGAAATCATATTATAAACAGTTTAGCTTCGCATTATAAGTTTAATTTAAATATGCCTTATGAAAATCTGGATGAAAATATAAAACAAATTATTTTATACGGTTCAAACGGCGAAAAAATTGAATTTTACGATGAACATTCAGATAAGCAATCTTTTCATTTAAAAGAATGGGAAGGAATCATACCTATACTTAAAAAGAGTCTTAACAATAGCGCAGCCAATTATATCATAGATCCTTATAAATTTATGAGTGAAAAGCCTTGCCCGGAATGTGGCGGATTCAGGCTGAAAAAGGAGTCTTTAAGCTATAAAATAAATAATTTATCAATTGTTGATATTACAAATTTAAGCATAAAAGATGCGCTGCTTTTTTTTAAAAATATTGACCTTAATGAATATGAGCAGGGTATAGCAGACAAAATCGTTAGAGAAATTACCGAAAGACTATCTTTTCTTGTAAATGTGGGGTTAGATTATCTGACTTTATCAAGACCTTCTTCGACATTATCAGGCGGCGAATCTCAAAGAATAAGATTAGCAACCCAGATAGGTTCCGGACTTACGGGTGTCCTGTATATTTTAGACGAGCCCAGCATAGGTCTTCATATGCGGGACAACGAAAGACTTTTAAAAACTATATTTGATTTAAGAGATAAAGGCAATAGCGTATTAGTTGTAGAACATGATGAGACAACTATGCTTAAATCCGATTATATTATTGATATGGGACCAGGAGCAGGAAAAAACGGGGGATATGTAGTGGCCGCGGGAACTCCCGAAGAAATAATGAACAACCCTGATTCTCTGACAGGAAAATATTTAACCAAAAAATTAAAAATAGATATTCCTGCAACAACAAGGAATCAAAATAAAGGTTTTATAAAAATTATCGGAGCTAAAAAAAACAATTTAAAAAATATAGATGTTTCAATTCCTCTCGGCAATTTAGTATGTGTTACCGGAGTTTCAGGTTCGGGGAAAAGCACTTTAGTTATAGACACCTTATATGAAGCGATTTTTAATTATAAAAACGGAATAAAAGATTTTTCAAAATTTAATGTTGATCTTATTGAGAATATAAACCTAATCGACAGAGTTATAGATATTGATCAATCGCCCATTGGCAGGACGCCGAGATCTAATCCTGCAACTTATACCGGTATTTTTACAATAATCAGAACATTATTCACGGAAACTAAAGAATCAAAAATAAGAGGATATCAACCGGGCAGATTCAGTTTTAATGTAAAAGGAGGAAGATGCGAAGCCTGCGCAGGAGACGGAGTTAAAAAAATAGAAATGCTGTTTATGCCTGATGTTTATGTCACTTGCGATGTTTGCAAAGGCAAAAGATATAATAGTCAAACGCTTGAAATTAAATACAAAGATAAAAATATTTACGATGTTTTAAATATGACCTTTAAAGAAGCTTACGATTTTTTTGGAAGCATACCGTCGCTTGCTCATAAAATAAAATTTTTAATAGACGTGGGGTTGGATTATATTACTTTAGGGCAGCTTGCGACTACTCTTTCAGGGGGGGAAGCTCAAAGAATAAAATTATCAAAAGAACTGTCAAGACCGAATGAGTTTAAAACGCTTTATATATTAGACGAACCCACTACTGGACTGCATTTTGAAGATATAAAAAAATTATTAAAAATTATTAATCTATTAGTTGATTCAGGAAATACCGTTGTTGTAATTGAACATAATATGGATGTAATAAAATGCGCAGACTATGTAATTGATATAGGACCGGAAGGAGGAGACGACGGCGGCTATGTGGTTGCAGAAGGAAATCCTTACGAAATAATACTGAATGAAAATTCATTGACGGGAAAATATTTAAAAAATGAAATAGACATTAATAAAGTATAAATAGTGAGCTTTAGACCAAGCTGCCAAAAATAAAATTGTAAAAAAGTATTGACTTTAACCTGATATAGTGATAAAAAATAAATCTGAAGCAGTAAAATTTATTACATCGTTATAATAAAATACCTACACGATCACTAAATTTTTAAATTAATTATTTTTAAATTTATTATATTATTTATATTATATTTATTTAAACTAAAGGGGGGTTAAAAATGGCAAAAAGTTCGGAAGAATCGCCTTCAAGGCGAACTTTTATGATGGTTGTCATTGGATTGATTTCAACTGTTATCGGTATCGCCTTAGCGGTTCCTATTCTTGGTGTAGTCTTAAATCCATTGTTCAGAAAAAGAGACATTGTCTGGACAAAACTTGGCAAAATCAGTGATTTAAATTTAAAACCGTTAGACCCGAAGTTTGTTCCGGTTTATTTTAGAGTTAAAGAAGGCTGGTCAGTTAACACTTTGCCTCGACAGGTAGTTGTCGTAAAGCAGGTTAACGGCGATCTGTTGTTCTTTTCAAATCAATGCACGCATTTAGGATGCCCTCTGCATTGGATACCTGCAAGACAAAAATTTTTATGCCCATGTCATGGAGGTATGTTTAACATCACGGGACAGGTAGTCGGAGGACCGCCGCCAAGACCTCTTTATCAGTGGGTTCATAAATTTGGCAAAGATAAGGACACTGTTTACATTCAAAATAAGTTTAAAGACAATCCAAAAGACAGGGGGATCTGATGTTTAAACAAATTCAAAACTGGTTTGACGAAAGAATCGGTCTAACCAAAGTTATAGAAGAATTTAACGGCGAAAGGATACCGAGACGCGGAGGCTGGGCGTATACGTTAGGAAGCGTGCTTGCTTTCCTTTTTACCGTTCAGGTAGTAACAGGCATATTTCTATTATTTTATTATGTGCCATATTTTCCTATAGCAAGAAATGCAACTTACTTTATAAAACATCACGTTATTTTTGGAAATATATTGTTAGGCATCCATCTTTGGGGCGCCTTTACAATGATATTTATTATCCTTATTCATATGGCAAGGGTATATTTTTCGGGAGCTTATAAAAAACCTAGAGAAATGCAATGGATTGTGGGTATGGTTTTATTTTCTGTAGTCGTAGTTTTAGGTTTAACGGGTTATATGCTTGTAGGAAACGAAAATTCATGGTGGACGATAAATGTTCTTGACAATGTCGCTTCTCATACGCCGTTTATCGGGGGATTTTTAAGGATTATAGTAAAAGGCGGCACAGAAACGAGTGTTTTGACAATGCAGCATATTTTTGCGGTTCATGTGTGGTTATTACCTATCGTAGTAATAATGTTTATACCGATACATTTATTCTTAATAAGAAAAACAGGTCATCAGGGTATGGCTTTAGAATATAAAAATAGCAAACTGAGTGACGACGATGAAAAAAAATGGCAGCATCCCGACGGAACGGTGCCGTTTTTTCCCGATCAATTTTATAAAGATATGATTGTTGCATTAGGTGTTTTTGCCGTTGTATATATTTTAGCAGTGTATGTTGGCGCTCCTATAGGACCTATGTATAGACCGCTAGCTCTTAATTTTGCTCCTGAGGCAGACTGGTATTTCCTTGCAAATGAAGAATTGTTGAAATATTTTCCGGGGCATGGGCTTATTATATTTTCAACATTTCTTGTACCTTCAATCGGTTTTGCAATACTATTTGCACTTCCTTTTATTGACAGAACAAAGGAAAGAAGCCCGTTTAAAAGACCTGCGGCAACCGTTTTGGGAATATTGTTTCTCCTTTTGTTAGTTTATTTAACATTAATCGGCGGAGAACCTAAGGCGCCGGCGACAGTTTAACGTTTTTATATAATAATATATCTGGGTTAATTTAAACACAGATTTATATATTATTGATTTTAGCGGTAATATAAAAATAAAATCAATAATATATAATATAAAAATAAACCTGATTAATTTATTATTAAATATTAATTATGAAGTCGCTAATAACAATTATTATATATTTAAGAGGAGTAAATTAAGATGAATTTAGGAACTATAGATATATTTAATCTTTTTATCAATCGATTAGCTTTAGGGTTTATGGCAATCGCATTTATATCTCATTACATAGGGATATTTAAAAAAGAGGATAGGTATTTTTGGTTGGCAAAACCTTTAATTCTTATTTCATTAATAATTGGAACAATTCAGACGATTGTTTATTTTTATTTTTTAAGTCTATTGCGAAACGGCATTCCTAATTTCTGGATATTGATGAATAAACTTCAGCCTGGTGTCATCGGGTATTCAATGGACTCGATGCTGCTATTCCTTATTTTGGGCGCTCTATATTATGCAGGATTTAATGCCAGGGCTAATAATAAACATCAAGGCTGGAATGTTTTTATCGGAATAATGGCATTTATCTTTGGGTTTTTGTCGGATGTTTTTTATACTATAACGGAAAGTTATACGATAGGTCCGACTCCTAAGACTGCGATTAGAACTCCAATGTCGATTCTATTGGTTATTGAAAAAAATATTCAGTTGTTTGTTTTAGCGGGTGCAGTGCTCGCAATTTATGCAGCGGTCAGGTATATTGTGTCTTCTAAAAAAGACGATAAAGAATTTTATGATTGGATGGGTTCTTTTGCAAGCATTATAACCGTTATGTTTCTTATTATGTATCCAATAGTATATTTTGCCTGGTTTAAACATTTCAGAGCTACTTCCAGCACTGGATTTAACAGAATAATGCTAGGAAAATATCAGTGGATAATGTATGACTTTTTAGAATCGTTTGGCGCCGCATTGATTTTAAATTTTATGTATATGCTGTGGAAATTGATAAATGGAAGAGATAAAAGCAAACCTACAGTATCTGTCGGATTGATATGGTTTTTTATTGTAGTTGCAATTGTATCTTTAATATTTGGAGCATTGCCTCTTTCAATGGGCGTGTTAGGCAATATGCAGCCCGTAAAATATCTCGCTCTTGCAGGATTGTTTTTGACGGGATTTATGGTTTTAGGATATTATCTTAAAGATTTAACGCCCAATTTCAAATTTGGAAATATTTCAAAAATACCGCAATTGTTTCTTATAGCAGGCGGATTGCTAGTTGCGTTCAATGTTCCGCTGATGGGATATATGAAAATAGCGGCAAGAGGTACAAATAGAATAATTTACCAAACGATGAATCTCAGCGGATCTAAATATATTCCGCCTATCGTCTATCCCTGGCCTGTAAAAAAAGGATTTGGAATATTGCATGATAAATGCGTTATTTGTCATACGTTGAACAGAGTTGAAAGATATAACGGTAAGGCATACGGTCCATGGAAAAATCTTGTTCTTCATCAGATGAAAGTAGTCAACGGATGCCCTATTACGACAGCAGAGGGGAAAGAAGTTGTTAAATATTTAGATTCTTTAAATATTATCGCTTACAACCTCCATCTTGCAAAAATACATAAAAAATGGGCTCCGCCGTCATCATTGCCATGGGGGAAACCTGCAGTATCAAACAGTTCAAAATCAAAAAAGGCAAAGGCTGAATCTAAGACAAAAGTTGCACAAAACAAATCTACCTCTAAAGCAGCTTCTGTGAATAATGCAAATTTAAAAACTGCAGCAATGAAAGTAATTGATGCTCAAGGATGTTTAGGGTGTCATACTATTAACGGAAAAGGAGGCGCCGTAGGGCCTAATCTTTCACAAGAAGGAACTAAAGGTCACAGCGTTCACTGGATTGAAGTCCAGATAAATACACCTAAAGTGCATACTCCTACAACTATAATGCCGAATCACAATTTAAATCCGTCACAATTAAAAACAGTGGCAGATTATTTAGATTCATTGAAATAAAATTAAATCTAATTGAAAATAAATGATTTAAATTATTGATTGAAATTATTATGAATAATCCGATTTAAATTATTTAAATATTCTCAATTAAAATTTTATAGGCATTTACTTTAAGAAAAGTAAATGCCTATTTTTTGATGATTTATTTTTATATTTTTTAACCCAACTTCACTTATTTTATTATTCTGAAATTATAATCCATTGATATTGATATTATTACATTTCTTTTTTAATTTACAGTTTCCATAGACATTTTTACAGCCCCCATAAATATAGCAATAATATTAATAGACTGCTGGTAATTATGGTGAAGTTGGATTAAAATACCTCTATAAATTTAAAATATCAGATAAAATCTTAATTTTACGGATATATTAAAATAATTAATATTTGAGGATTTTGAATAATTATAATAAAAAATAATTTAAATATTTTTTAATTAAATTATTTTATACAATAAATTTTTTAAAAATTATATAATTTAATTATTAATAAATACAATATGGATAAAGAATTTATAAAACAAATAACAAGAATGAGCTCTCTTGGTTTGAATGTTATAATTTCTTCTATTATAGGGTTTATTATAGGATATTATTTAGATAAATATACGGGATATATTTATCTTTTTGTGATTATTTTTACAATAATAGGATTTAGTGCAGGAATTTATGAAATTTATAAGCAAATTAAAAAAGAACTTAATACTAAAGTATGAAAATTATCAAAATATATCATTGCTTATTAATATTCCTTTTACAATCGGTTTAGCTATTTTTTTTATAGCAGGTTTATTTACGGTAATCGTTTTTAATAATATAAATTTTGCGTTAAGTATATTTATTGGTTTCATAATTGCTTTTGTTTTTTATATTGACATGAGTTTATATATTTCTAAACACATAAAAAATTTAAATCCTGTTTTAGCAATTTTTAATTTAATAAAAAACTTGCTCTTAACTACTTTTTTTTTTATAATAACATATAAATTCATCCGTTATAATTTTATCGGAGTTTCTATCGGTTTTACAATTATGCCTTTTTCAATTTTATGGGCATGGATATTTTGGTCTGATTTATTAATTAAATAATAATATTCATAATATATAAAATCGGTATTAATTTTATATTATTAAAATTAAAATTATATTTAAGATACCGTAAAGTTTTTTGTTTAAATAGCCTATAAATATTTAGTATTTAAGTTTGTATATTAAATAAATTATTATGATAATTAAAACATTAATTTTATAATCATTATTAAAATATTAAAATTATTAAATTATATAAATAAATTTATGAGGTTTTGATATATGTTAACGGCACCTATATTAATTAATATTCCAGGAATTCCAATTTACTGGACTATGACTGTTATTACAATGATAATAGTTCTTTCACTTTCGTTCATTATTGGGAAAAGTTTAAAAATTGTTCCCGGCGCAGTTCAAAGTTTTGCCGAACTTATCATAATAATGACGGAATATTTTCTCAAAGAAATCATTGGTGACGAAGGCGCAATATATTTACCTCTTATTGCTTCTTTTGCGGTCTTTATATTATTTTCTAATTTGATAGGAAGTATTCCTGGATTTACGTCCCCTACGGAAACAATTGATACAACTGCCGCCTTAGCTTTGATAGTGTTTGTTCTATCACATTTTATGGGGTTAAAGAAACATAAGGTTAAATATTTGAAGAAATTTTTAGGTCCGTTAATAGTATTAGCTCCGATAATGATAATAATAGAAGTTATGTCTGCGCTTTCAAGACCTTTTTCTCATGCATTGCGACTATTTGCAAATATATTTGCGGAAGGATTTATGGTAACGGTTTTATTGTTTCTGCTCCCTTGGGTTATTCCTGCTATAATGATGTATATGCAAATTTTTACTGATTTTATGCAGGCGTTTGTTTTTTATCTTTTAGCTATCATTTATATTGCTCTTTCCCTTGAATCGGAAGAAATGGGAGAGGGGGAGAATGCACTTTAAATTTAATAAAGTTTAATAAAAAGATAAGTTACCTAACTTTTCTATGAATTTTATATTTTATACAGGACATTATAATTATGCGATATTATTATGCCACTTATTTTATAAAATAGATAATGTCCTGTATATTAATATACAGGACAAATAAAAATAATATAAAAATATTTAATAAAAATAGGAAGTTCAAATGTCCTGCATAAAAAATAAGGAAAAGTTAGGAAGTTAATATTAAATAGAATAAATAAGATAATAAATTAATTTTTAAAATAATATTATATTGGAGGGGAAATGTTTAAAATTTTTTCTTTTTTGGCAGCTTTCGCAGTTATATTGTTTGAAAGCGCTAAGGTTTTCGCAGCGAATATAACAACTCATAATATGGCAGGATCAGTACATAGGATAGCTGCTTCGCATGCGGATATTATGTCTAAGAGCTTGTTCTTTGGACTTTCAGCGCTCGGCGGCGGTTTAGCAATAGGGTTAGGCGTTATAGGTGCCGGCGTAGGTATGGGAAGTGCAGTCAGGGGTGCATTAGAATCTATGGGTAGAAACCCTGCCATGGAAAAGAAACTTATCGTCTGGATGATTACAGGTATGGCAATTATGGAATCATTAGCATTATACGCGTTATTAATTACATTTATTTTATTTTATGCAAATCCATTTAAAGGAATAATTTTGAAATAAATTTTAACATACCATATGATAGTATAATTCTTTACTATTATAAGATTAAACTAATTTGGAGTAAAATATTTCCCGTCATTATATATAATAGTTTAATTCTATTACATATAATGACGGTTTTTTTTATATAATTTCCTTATATCACCGTTAGCCCAACTTCATCGTTTTTATTATTATAAAATTATAACTTATTGATGCGGGAATCTAAAATCAGCTGATTAATTTTTTCATTAAAGGAAATTTTATAAAATCCAGAACAACCATATAAATAAATGTTCCAATCAATAATCCTATAATATAAATCAAAGAAATAGGCGCCATTAAGATACCGAAATATGCCATTAAGTTAACAGCGACTAAATCTCCTATTGTAGCGAGCAGCAAATAAGTTCCCGGACGCGATTTATAAAAGTGTCTTCTTTCCCTTACAAGATAAACTGTAGCTTGACCGCTGAAAACTAATGCAAGAAACACCAATGTTTGGACCTTTGCTAAAGATAAACTTAAAACATCAGCACCGATAATATAAACAAGGAAAGAGTATATAAGCCATGCTCCTGCAATTATTAATGATGCGGACACAATAAGTTTAATATGCCATTTGTCCGGTTTACTAGAGTACACGACATTATCTTCAGCTAACGACATAGTGACAAAATCATTTGCAAAGATTAAAATCAAAATAAGAGTGGGTGTCGTTACAAACACACCAAAAATTAATAATCCAAGACTAAGAAAAAAAGCAACTTGAAAGGTTTTAGAGATTTTATTTAACGTATATGTCAGCATTCTTTGATATACCATTCTTCCATTTTTAACGGCATCGACTATATTTTCTAAACCAGGTTTTGTCAAAATTAAACTAGCAGATGCTTTTGCGACATCTGTTGCATTTGAAACTGCAATGCCAACTTCTGCCTGTTTTAGCGCAGGTGCGTCATTTACCCCGTCCCCCGTCATCCCTGTTATTTTGTGAAGTTTTTGTAATCCTTGAACAAGATGAAATTTGTCTTCGGGGAAAACTCCTGCAAAAACATCGCAATCAGCAGGGTTTTTAAAGCACTCACGCTGACATATATGCTGACCCAATCCAATTTTGTCTGCAATTGTTTTGGCCGTTAATTCAGTATCCCCCGTCACCATTCTAACCCTGATACCTAAATCTTTAAGTTCTTGTAATAACTGTTTTGAATCTTCACGAGGCGGATCAGACAAACCTAAAAGACCGACGAGAGTTAATTTTTCATTATTTTCATTTCCCATAGCAACGGCTATAACACGAAAACCGTCCGTCTCAAAATTTTTTGATTCTCTGTCAATCAAATCAGAGTCGTAAACAATTTGCGATATAACAATAGGCGAACCTTTTACAACCCTAATTTTTTGACTATCGCCGACTTTTTCAATAATAGATTCAGATCTCTTTGTTTGAGGGTCAAAAGGAATAAATTTTAATTTACTGCCAATTTCTATAACAATAATTTTATTATTTTCTATGAAAGAGATTATAGACATATCAATAGGGTCTTGAGTGGATTCGTCCGAAGCAAGCATTGCGTATGAAAAAAGTTCAATGTTGCTAAAAGGTTTAAAAGATTTAAATGCAGAGAGCGTAAGAATGTTAGTTGTTAAAGTTCCTGTTTTATCGGTGCATAATTCTTCCATTGAAGCAATATCTTCAATAGCGGAAAGATGAGTTACGAGGATACCTTTTTTTGATAGTTCTAACGATGCAAGAGCCGTGGCTAAAGTAAATGTAACAGGCAAAGCAACAGGAATAGACGCTACAAGTAAAATTAAAGCAAAAGGTAAAATTTCACCAAAATTTAATTTGTATATGAAGGCATAAATGAAAATCGCAGCTACTAAAATACCGTCAATCATAATGAAATATTTTACTATTTTCATTATAAGCTCTTCTAAATGTCCTTTAATTTTGGCAGATTTAATAAGTTCGGCAGTTTTGCCGAAATAGCTTGAAGCGCCTGTGGCAATAACTTTACAGGTTGCTTCTCCTCTTTTAATTACCGAACCGGAATAAACAGTTCCGCCGGGATTTCTGTCAACAGGCTGAGATTCGCCTGTTAAAGCAGATTGGTCAACCATAACATCGCCGGAAGTAATTTCAGTGTCTGCAGGCACTAAATCACCCATTCTTATATGAATAATATCTCCGGGGACTAATTCTTCGGCAGATAATTTTATCCATTTTCCGTCTCTTAAAACCCGAGTGATGATTTTAAGCTGCTGTTTTAATAATTCGAGAGCTTTGTTTGCTTTATGTTCCTGAGTAAAAGCAATAATTGCGTTAAATAAAATTAAACCGATAATAATATAAGCTTCAACATATTTTCCAAGAATTAATTCAATAATAAATGTAAATTCAAGCATCCAGGAAACAGGACCCCAGAATTTTGAAAGAAAAATAATTAAAGAACTTTTTTTCTGTTCTTTAATTGCATTTAATCCATACTGTTTTATTAATTTTTCAGCTTCCTCGGAAGTTAAGCCTTTTATATCGTCGCTTAAAAGATGAGGGGATATTTTTATATCAGCAGCAATAGCAGCAATTTTTTTATCATTATCATTATCTTTGTCTTTATCTTTATCAATATCAGTCATTTGTCCGCCTTTTGAAAATAAATTTTATTTTTAGTTGATTAATTCAATAGTTTTTATATAGTTATAGATACTTATTTGTAGATACTTATGTGCCAACGTATGTCAATGAACTTAATATGATAATTTTCAGTTGATTAATTCAATAGTTGTAGATACTTATTTGTAGATACTTATATGCCAACGTATGTCAATAAACTTAAAATGATAATTTTTCGCGATAAAAAAATCGGAATTATGCACTTAACAAACCGGGATTGCTTCGCTACGCTCGCAATGACGGAATAAAGCAGTCATTGCGAGGAGCGGTAGCGATATATCGGACCACGCGTCCGATGCAATCTCGTAGTTATTACGCCAAATACTAAGAATTGGTTTGTCAAGTGCATAATTCCGAAAAAAATTATTAAATTATTATTTGATTAAATTTATTTATTAAAGAATTTATTTATAAAGTTATAAAGATAGTTAAGATAACAATCAATAATCACAATAATCAAATAATTCAAAGAGGTAATATTTGATTTATTTTATAAAATTATATCACAAATGTTGGGAATTTGCTTAATTCTGTGATAGGATTTTATATTTCGGATGACCGCTTCGCTCTCGGCTAATATCCCCATGAACAGAAACGGCGAGCGTTTCTATCTTCGGAACTTTCCTGTCCACGCAGGAATGACTTTGAGAGATTCTATCATTTCACCCATTTGGCGTCATTCACGCGAAAACGGGGATACAGAGTTCTAAAATATTACTGAATATTTAATAATTTTTATCTCAGGATTAAGGAAATTAGCATCATTTGAAGAAGTAATATTAAAATGATACAATAAATACAAAGGAGCGTATTGAGTGATAACGAATATTATATTTGTTGTAGTGATTTTGTTTTTTACATCAATTTCAGTCGGCATTGTGGGTAACGTTATAGGAATAGGCGGAGGTATTCTTCTTGTCCCCTTTTTTCTTTTATATATGCATTTATCTCCGGTAAAAGCGAGCGGATTAAGTCTTTTTACAATTTTGGCAAGCTCGTCAGGGGGGTCTTTTAAATTTATAAAAGAAAAAATAATAGATTTTAAATTGTATTTAATGATAGTTCTTTTTGCCGTACCAGGAGTTATTGCAGGTTCAATTTTAAGTAAATATATAAAAACCGATGAATTTAAAGGAATTTTTTCTTTAATTATTATTATTATAGGCGTATTTTCATTAATAGCTACAAATATTCAGACAAAAAAAGCAGAAAATGAAATTGATTTAAATATTGATTTAAATAAAGTTAAGAGTGATTATAGCACTAATTCTTTCAATATAAAAAAAAATAAAGAAATTAACAATAAAAAAGAAAGCAGCAATGAGAATATTAAAACTTTAAGCGGAAGCGGCAGAAATAAAAATTTTAAACTGAAGTCAATTATTATTTATCTGAAACATATACATATAAGCAGTGATATAAAGAGAAAAAAAATAGACAGAACAGGCAATACATTTGATTATTATATTAAAAAACCGATTGTTATTAATTTTTTTTCTTTAATCGCAGGGTTTGTTTCCGGATTTATAGGTATAGGCATAGGCGGTATAACAGGCACATTTTTAACGGCTGTTGAACAGATTCCCCCTAGAATTGCATTTTCTACCATTATATTAGCTATGATTTTAACATCTGTTGTAGGCGGATTTATTCATCTATCATATATGAGGTTTTCGTATAATGCAATAATAATATATTTAATCCCTTTAATGATTGGAGCGATAATAGGGTCTCAACTCGGCGTGCATATATCTAAATTGCTTAATTCAAGAACCCTAAGGCTGTACCAAGGTTGGATAATTATAACATTAGGACTTTTAATGTTTGCAATATCTTATATTAAATAAGCTATATAAATTAATATATTTTATTTATCCATATTTTTTAGTTAAATACCTAACTTTTTCTTATTTTTTATGAAGAACATTTGAACTTACTATTTTTATTAAATATTTTTATATTATTTTTATTTATCCTGTATATTAATATACAGGATATTATCTATTTTATAAAATAAGTAGCATAATAATATCGCATAGTTATAATGTTCTGTATAAAATTCGTAGAAAAGTTAGTTAAATAATAAGTATAAATATACAAACTATGTTTTTAAATTGTTTTATAGTAGTTTTTAAATAAAGAAATTTTAATTAACTATTATTTTTAATTAACCATTATATTAATTATATTAATTATAATATATTATAAGGAGATAATCTTATGTCTTTTGATTTTTTTAATCCGGTAAAAATTCATTTCGGCACAGATTCATTGCAGGATGCAGGTAAAATTGCGAAAAAATACGGCACGCACGCATTAATTGTAACGGGAAAGTCATCAATGCAAAAATCAGGCGTATTAGACAAACTTGTAAAAATTTTAAAAGATGAAGGTATAAATTCTATCGCATTTTCCGATATTACTCCAAATCCTACCATAGATGAGATTGATGCTGCGGCAGAACTTGCTAAAGAAAAAAATATTGATTTAATAATTGGTCTTGGAGGAGGAAGCCCTCTTGATTCATCTAAAGCTATTGCCGTTGCGGCAAAAGGCAATATACCTGTATGGGATTACTTAAAAATTCAACCGAAAGGAGCATTGCCGATTATAACGATAGTTTCTACTTCTGGAACAGGATCTGAAGTTAATAGATTTTCTGTTATGACAAATACTAAAACAGGCGAAAAACCGGGATTTGGATATGAATGTATGTATCCTAAAGAAGCTATTATAGACCCTGTTATTATGCAATCAATGCCAAAATATGTTACCGCTACGACGGGTTTTGATATTTTTGTCCATGTTTTAGAAGCATATACGGGTAAAATAAGCAACCCAATCGCCGACAGTTATTGCGAAAAAGCATTTGCTTTATTAAGAGAAAGCTTTATTGTAGCTTGCAATGAACCTGAAAATATTAAGGCAAGGTCGGATATGGCAATAGCTTCTGCGTTAGCAGGATTGGCGATTGATTCCGCAGGCGTCGGCATAATACATGCACTTGAACATCCCGTGTCGGGTAATTTTCCAAACATTGCTCATGGAGCAGGTTTAGCGGCTTTGATTATTGCATCTATAGAACTAAATATTAAAGATAAAACTTGCAGAGAAAAATACGCTAAAGTCGTCCATATATTTGGAAAAATTAAAGGAAATAAAACTGAGGAAGATATGGCTTACGAATTAATTGAAACTGTCAAAAAAATGTTATCGGATGTTGGCTTAAATGTAAAACTTAAAGATTTAGGAGTCGGCGAAGATAAATTAGAAAAAATTGGAAAAGAAGCTTTTACGACTATGAATTTTGCAGTTTTAAACAATCCTGTAGTATTAGGCGAAAAAGAGGCGCTTAAATTATTAAAAGCCTCTTTTTAATTACCTAACTTTTCTATGAATTTTATACAGGACATTATAACTATTCGATATTATTATGTTACTTATTTTATAAAATAGATAATATAGTGTATATCAGTATACAGGACAAATAAAAATAATATAAAAATATTTAATAAAAATAGAAAGTTCAAATGTCCTGCATAAAAAATAAGGAAAAGTTAGGTAATTAACATTATTGCATGCAACATTATATTTTGTTTGTCTGATTAATTATATTATTTAACTATTTAACTATGAATTACCCAAAACTTCAAAAATCATTTTTTGTCAGAGAAGATACATTGCAAGCAGCTAAGGAATTATTAGGGAAGTATTTGTTGACAAATATTAACGGAGAAGGCATTACAGGCGGAAAAATAGTTGAAGTTGAAGCATATCTCGGAGCTGAGGATAAAGCATCTCATGGTTACAATAATCGCAGAACCAAAAGAAATGAAAATTTATACAAAGAAGGCGGAAACGCCTATGTTTATTTTTGTTATGGAATGTATTATTTGTTTAATGTCGTAACCGGGAGTAAAAATACGGCAAACGCTGTTCTTATAAGAGCGATAGAGCCAGAAATAGGCATTGACATAATGATCCAAAGGAAAATGAGAAGATTAAAATCTAAAAATGATTTATCTATTAATAAAACATTAAAAATAAATAGTAATATAAATAAAATTGCGTCGGGATTAGAAAAAAATAATATTATAATAAATAGAATTACATCAGGCCCCGGTCTTTTAACAATCGCATTAGGAATTAATCTAAGGCATAACGGTATTGTGATATGTGAGAATAAAAATATGACAATAGATGTAAACGACAGCAATAATTTTAATAAATTTAATATTAATAATAATGATAAAAATATAAGCAATAATGACGATGAATATAAAAATAAACTTGAAATATGGCTGGAAGACAGAAGTGTAAATATTTCTAATGAAGATATAATAGAAACGGCAAGAATCGGCGTTGACTATGCAGAAGAGCATGCTTTATTGCCATGGAGATTTAAAATTAAGGGTAATATTTGGGTAAGTAAATAGCTATTATATTAACATACATTACTCAAAATTGCCGATAGAAAATTATTTTTATAGATGACCGCTTCGCTCTCGGCTTACAGCCTCGTAAACAGAAACTGCGTGCGTTTCTATCTTCGGAATTTTCCCGCTTTCGCTGGAATGACACCACTTAGGTGAAAACTTAAAAACCTATAAAGTCATTCCCGCGAAAGCGGGAATTCAGTATTGATAATACTTTAAAGTAATTTTAAAACCTCTATCGGCATTTTTGAGCAATATTTATGTGTTGACAATTTTTTTTATTTATAATAAAATACAAACCAGTTGGTATTTTAGCAACCATTTAAGCAACCATTTAAGTAACTGAGTATAAGGTATAAGCGGTATATATATTTTTTAATAAATATATATTTAATGTAATTTAATATAAATAGTTTTATTGTTTTAAAAATTAGATAAAACATTTTATATTTTTAATAAATTAATTAATTATATGCGGATTAAAATAAAATAAATAACATATCCGGCTTAATTTGCATTATGGTTTTTATATAAATAAAAATTTAACACTAAAATTAAAAAGGAGGCATTACAATGGCAAAAGCAAAAGCATTGATTATTATTTTATCGGGAAACGACAATCCCGTTAAAGTTAAACTTGGTCTTAATGTTGCGTGGAGAACGAAAAACAGCGGAGCGTTTGAAGATGTAAAATTAATTTTTTTTGGACCGGGAGAAGATTTTATTGCCAAAACAGATGATAAAGAAATTTTAGAAGCTTACGGACAAGTTTTAAATAACAATATAGTGCCGCAGGCATGCGTGGCAGTTGCCGATGGTTATGGGGTCAGTCAAATTTTGATTGATAAAAAAGTTGAATTGGTTCATGCAGGTCAGGCAATTGCACAAATTATGGCAGACGGTTATCAGCCATTGACTTTTTAACAACGCTGTAATATATATTATATTGATATTACATATCAGTCAACAATTTTAATTCCAATTTTATTCCAAATTTTAGAATACGGCTGGAATGGTCGGAATTAACGCCTGTGGAGTATGTTCCAGCGGGTATCCATAATACCGGATATAGCTGTCATCATTGAAACAGGAAGAAGCCTATCAATTAATTGATAGGTAGTTCACCAAATAATATAATATTAAAGATAAATGCGAAATTTTATATCAAATAATAATTTGAAATAAAGCTTTAAAAATATGTAATTTGAATATATTATTTTATATTTTCGTATGTCAATATTGACTGAATTAACTAAAGATGGCAGTTAGAAATAAAGATTACAAAAGAATAGAAATAATAGATACAGCCTATACTCTGATGCTTGAAAAAGGCTATGAAGATATGGGTATACAGGATATTATAAATAATATTAATGCAACGAAGGGCTGTATCTATTATTATTTTAAATCAAAAAAAGAAATTGCTATCGCAGTAATAGAAGAAATAATAAAACCTTTTTTTGACAGTCAGTGGTCTACCGTTTATAAGGCATCTAATCCCATTAACGAAATATGTAAAATTATTGACGATATATATTTAAATAGCGCCGATAATCTTGCCAAAACAGGGTGTCCTTTAGGAAATTTAATTCTTGAAATGTCGGCAAAAGACCCTGCTCTTTCAAATTTAACTAATGAAATAATAATAATGTGGCATAATCATATAAAAAAAGCCTTACAAATATCAAAAACAAAAAAAATTATTAAACAAGAATTAGATGAAAGTTTTGTTGCAAATTTTATAATTGCATCATTTGAAGGCTGCATTATGATTTCTAAATCTAATCATAGCAAAGAAGTGTTAAAAGGCTGTTTTTCTGTTTTGAAAGAATACCTGCTATTATTAAAAATATAGCCTGAATTAAAATTATCTATTTTTTTAAATTAAAAAACCGAAAAAACAGAGACAATATAATGTTAGTCTGCATTCTCGGTTTTAAAAATTATAATAAATTTATTAAATATTATAGTATAAGTATTAATTTTAATATTAATGCATCATCTTTGTTTTATGCATCTTTTGTTTACGCATCATCTGCATTGTTTTTATCCAGTTCATTTTTGCAAGTCTGTGATATAATGATTTTTGAGAAGGATAAAGAACGCGGTAGCCTTTTATATGGAAAGGTATCATTACATATCCGAGATATGTTTCGGCGTTTCCGACGGCTTTCACATCGCTAATCAATTTGCTTATGTTTGGATTATTCTGCATAGCGTCCATTTTATATTGCTTCAATGCTTTTTTAAACCTCATAACTCCTTTTATAGTATTATGCATCATTTCCATAGTAAGTATTTTTTCCTGTTTAATCTGCGAAGAGTTAAGATTAAGAGCTTTAGCGTGCATTAAAACCCAATTAGGACCGGGATGAAATCTGTAAAAAACAGGCAAAAACCCTAAATTGTGTTGCTTAAAAATTTTCATCAATTTCATCATCTTAACTTTACTCATCATCATAGCATTTGACTTAACTGCATTAAGGCTTAAAAAAAATATTAGGGACATTAATGCAAACAATGTAGCTTTTTTAATCATTCTGTTAACCTCCGTTTAAATAATTGTTGTTAATTTATATAACTATTATTTGGTAGCCTTCATTTATTAATTTGCCGATATCGGGATGACCGTCGTATTCGTTTAAGAATTGAATATGCTTATTAGATAAATCTTCTTTTACTTCTTTTCTTGTTGAACAAAAATCGCAAGCTTTGTATTCAATACCTAACGATTTAACTTCGTTGAGCAAATCATTTAAAAATTTGTACTGATTGTTCTCATCAGTTATGATTTTCAACCATTTTGTTCCTTCGCCGTCAAAAATTAACAAAACATTATTACCGGCTTCTTTTATTTCTTTGGCGTAAATGAGAGCATGTCTAACTCTTGGAACGCTATCCTGACATTCTGTTCCCTGATGAATTATTATTGCTACTTGTTTCATCTTGCGGCACCTCCTTAGTTAAAGTATTAATTAATTAGTTAAAGTATTAATTAATTAGTTAAAAGTATTAATTAATTTAACTTCACAGATATTAAATATAATTTATTAATTTTATTTAATATGTATCGTGACAGTTTTTAAATTACCAATAACCTTAATCCTTCAATAATAATTTTAAGATATATTTAAAATTATTTAATTTATTATACTAAAGCGTATTAAAATAGTCAAAATAGTCGCGGGATGGGATCGCGTAAAATTTTTTCAATAAATAAAATAATATAAATAATATAAATAATACACAATTTCGCGATATTAATTCAATTATTATTTGCTTTATAATGCAATATTAATGGATAATATTTGATTTACCCCTAATATTTTATTATAATAATAAATATAAGTCTAAGTCTTATTAAAAATATACACGCAACATAACACATAACCGAGTTCTATATATTAATTTTTATATATACTACTTAATAATTAATATTTATATCCATTTATTTTATTACATTTTACATTATTTTATATTATTATATGAAATATGAATATAGTTATTCAAAAACAAAATTTTTTACGGTTTATTATTTTTATTTTTACAATTAATTTGTTATTTATCCTATTTTTTTCCGTAAATTCTTATGCCGATAATTCTAACATTAAAAATAATATATTATTAAAAAGAAAAGTTGATTTAGCCATTAAAAATTTAAAAACAATTATAAAAAATAATAAAATAAATAAAATAAATAAGGCAATAACATTAAAAGACCTTATAAAATTTGCATTAGAAAATCCAAAAATTAAATCCGCATTAAATAAAATTAAAGGATACAGACAAAATATCAAAATTGATAAAAGTTTGCCCGACCCTGTATTCGGCTTTACTTATAATAATGCAAACGGATTTAATAATCCGGAAATAGGTACAGTTTTAGGAAGCAATTATACTTATTCTTTTAATCAAGAAATTCCTTTTCCTGCAAAGTTATTTTTAAAGAGCGGAATAGCTAAAATGCGCTATAAATCTTTAAATGATAATTTCATAGGATTTTCTTTGCTTACTGTATTAAATGCTAAATATTTGTATTATGATTTAGCTCTTACCGATAGCGATATTGCAATTATTAAATATGATTATTCGCTTTTGAAAATGATTAAAAAGATAGTGCAAGAAAGTTATGTCGTTAAAAAAACCAATGCTACAGGTCCCGTAAGGCTAATGCTTGAAATGATAGATATGAAATCTGATTTGATAACCTTAAAGGCAAGAAGAAGAAAATTTTTATTATTTATTTCACTGATAACCGATAAAAAGTTTAATTATATAAAAAATAATTTAAAGCCGACATTCCCCTCACATATTTCATATGCTAAATTAAATTATAAAAAACTTTTACATATAGCATACCGACGCAATCCATATATAAAATCGGCTAAATATCTATATAAACAGTCAAAACTTTCTTTGAACCTTGCCGAGCAAGGTTTTTATCCAAATTTTTTCGTTTCTTTAAGTTATGGCTACAGATACTTTTACCCTCCTGCTCTTGCCGCGGGTATCAGTTTATCCTTACCCTTATATTTTAGTCAAAAACAGATGCCTGATATTAAAAAAAATAAAAAATATATGCTGTCTGCGATTTATAAAAAAAATTGGGTATTTTTAAAAATAAATTCCGAAATAAAAAACTCTTTAAATTATTTAAATAAATATTACAAATTATATACCGCAAATAAAAAATTGTACTTGCCCGAATCTCTATTTTTACTTAATTTATACACTAATAGCTTTGAAGTCCATCATTCGTCAAGTTTTGCAATGATAGATGCATTTAAAAAGGTTGTTAAATCTGAATTAAATATATATAAATATAAAGCTGATTATTTGAAAAAGATAGCTTTTTTAAAAATAACGATCGGAAAATTTTCTTTAAATTATAAAAAAATTGCCTATAAAAATGGAAATATTTATAAAAAATGAATATAATTACTAAATTTAATAAACCTAAATATATAATTCTATTTTTAATCGGAATTATTATTGCCATTATTGTTTTTAATATATTGTTTATTTTTTCTAATAGGCAGCATATAGCAAGAAAAAAAATTATTCATAACATAAAAATGGCAAAAGGATATGTTCTTATAAACAAGCAGGAGAGAAAATTATATAAAATTAAGATAATATCTCCAACAGAGATTGTTGTTTCTAGAAAAATAACGCTTGCAGGCAGGCTAACTTATGCCGCGCCTTTAATAAAAAATATCTCACTTAAATATAGCGGATATATTGAAAAATTATATGCTAATAGACCAGGTCAGGCAATAAAGGCGTCGCAGCCAATTATAGAAATTTATTCCCCTACTGTTTTAGACGCAGAGAATGATTTTATTTTAGCTTATGAAAATTACTTAAAAATTGACAGCACTGAATTTAAAATAGGTCATTTTAATTATAGCAAAAAGATAGCAAAAAGTTTTTATAATGCAGCCAAGACGAAACTTGCTTTGATGGGGATATCTTCAAAGCGGATTAATTCGCTTAAAAATAATTTGGCTGCTAAAACCAATATAATAATAAAATCGCCTGTAAGCGGAACTCTTATTAAAAAATTTATTAATTCAGGAAGCCATTTTAATGTCGGACGGAAACTCTTAACGATTGCAAATTTAAGTAATTTATGGATGACGATAGAAATACCCGAGAAATTAACGGCAAATATTTATAAAGGTCAATATCTCAGCGCTTATTTTGACGATATTCACGCAAATTACAAAGGTATGGTCTTATCTATGTATCCATTTGTATCTGCTAAAGAAGATGCAACAAAAACAATAATTGTATTTAATCATCATAGATTATTAAAACCAAACATGTACGGCAAAATAACATTTAAAACTCCACCCGTTAAAACACTTGCCGTGCCTGCCAAAAGTGTTTTAATAATAAATAAAACGGCTTATGTTTTGGTTAACGGCGGAAACGGTTATTTTATGCCCCAAAAAATTAATATCGGCAAAAAATATCATGGGTATTATCCTGTAATTAAAGGTTTAAAAAAAGGTGAAAAATTTATTAATTCGTTAAAATTTCTTACATATTTTAAAGCCTAACATTTAATATATAATATAATACCCAAAGTATCCCCAGTTAAATTTTCTATCGGCAATTTTGGGATATTTAAGATATTTGACAAGCTATAATTTTTGTGATAGGTTAAAAATATATATAATCTATTACATATGTTATATATGTAATAGATAAATTGAAATGCCAATCAATAAGCTTATAAATTTAATAATATTATTTTAATATAAATAAGTTTTTAATATAAATAAGTTTTTAATATAAATAAGTTTTTAATATAAATAAGTTTTTAATATAAATAAGTTTTTAATATAAATAAGTTTTTAATATAAATAAGTTTTTAATATAAA
>JAJZVN010000023.1 GCA_021845685.1 bacterium | reverse complement strand
ATTTATGAAATTTTCTATTTGTTTTATTAATTATTTATTTAAAATGTAATATTTGCATATAATTATATATAATTATCAAAAATATGATAAAATCTCATAAAGATATTAAGAATGGCAATAATAACAACAATGATGGTGATAAAATTAATAATTTAAGCAATGAAAGCAATGCAAATTCAATAATAGCCAATAATATAAATTCGTTATTATCAGGTAATTCTCAGGATAAAAAGATACAATATATAAATTCTTTATTAAACACTGATGAGATTGATAATATTGAAAAACTTATAGGCTATATATTTAAAAACAAAATATATTTAATTTATGCATTAATACATAAATCATTTGACAATGAAATAAATTATGAGCGGCTGGAATTTCTAGGAGATTCTGTAATAAATACAATTTATTCCGATATACTATATAAAGATTTTCCTTTATATAGTGAAGGCGACTTATCAAAATTAAAATCGTTTTTGATAAGCTTAGATAATCTTGCGGAAATAGGCAGAAAGCTAAAAATAAATGATTATATTATAATGGAGAAAGGAGAAATTCTTACAGGCGGGAGGAACAAAAAAAGAATAATAGGAAATGTATATGAGTCCATTGCAGGAGCTATCTTTTTAGATTCTTCATATAACAGAACAAAAAAAGTGCTTTTAAATCATTTAAAGTATAGTAATTATTTTTTAAATCTTATAAATCTTGACAATAAAAATACAACAAATGATTACAAATCAACATTGCAAGAGCTAATCCAAAAAAAATATAATATCATCCCTGAATATTTTGTTTTAAAAAAAGAAGGTCCTGATCATCAAAGCATATTTTCTGTGTGCGTAAAAATAAACAATAAAATTTACGGCTGTGGCAAAGGCGAATCAAAAAAACAAGCTGAACAATTTGCGGCGTTAGCTGCACTAAACCAATTATTCAAAGAAGATAATATCAAATAATATAAATATAACACAATACATATGAATATGAATATGAATATGAATAAAAAAATATGAATAAAAATAAATTTATGACAATGCTTATAGGGAGACCTAATGTAGGCAAGTCTTCCATTTTTAATAAATTAATAGGATTTAAAACCGCTCATACTTCAGATATTGCCGGCACAACTATTGATGTTAATACAAAAGAAATATTATATATGGAAACAGTTTTTTTGCTTGCCGATTCTGGAGGTTTCAACCTTAAACCTGCCAATGAAATAGAAAAGCAAATTAAAAATATGGTATTTAAATATGCCGAAAAAGTTGATCTTTTTCTATTGACGGTTGATTATAAAACAGGTCTTGTGCCTGAAGATATTGATATATATAGAAATTTTATTAAATATGGAGCTAAAATATTTTTATTAATCAATAAAGTTGATTCTATAAAAAATATAGACAACGCTTTATCGGAGTTTGGCAAAATCGGAATCGAAAATAAATTTACTTTAAGCGCCGAAAATTCTATCGGCATTGACGAAATACTTGAATCAATTATACAGGAGATTAAATCTTCAAATATCAAATTTAAAAAAAATAAAAATCCTGAAGAAACGATTAAAATTGCAATCGTGGGTAAACCTAACAGCGGCAAATCCACTTATGTTAATACTGTTTTAAAAGATAATTTGATACAAACGGACGATAAGCCGGGCACGACAAGAGATTCTATAGATTCTGTTTTTAATTATAAAGGCAAAAAAATAATTCTGATAGATACCGCAGGTATAAGAAAAAAATCAAAACTTGATTTTAATTCTGTTAATTTTCAAAAACAAACAATTTCTTCAATACAAAGGGCAGATATAGTTTGTGTATTTATTGATATACAAAACGGCTTAACCCATGATGATCTGTCTTTGCTAAAATTGGTTACGGTCGAAAAAAAACAGTTTTTAATTGCCTTTACAAAATGGGATGCTGTTATAAAAATTGGTTCTGCGGCAGATAAAATTCAGGATATTAAAAATGAAATAGAATTAAATCTAAAAGAATTTGCTGATTCGCATTATCTTTTTATTTCATCTAAAGAAAACAAAAATATATATAAAATAATAGACATTTGTATTGAAATATACGGGTCTAAAAATACCAAAATAAAAACATCGGAAATAAATGAGTTTGTATCAATACAAAAAAACACTCTGCTTAAAGGTAATATATTTAAGCATATTGCTTATGGAGTACAGAAAAATACAGATGAAATTTTTATGCCCACTTTTATTTTTTTTACGGATAATAAAGGAAAAATATTTAGCATGAAAGATATAAAATTTATAAGAAATTCAATTAAAACCTATTTTAAAATAAAATCAAACGTTGAAGTTTTAATTGAATATAAGAATTACAAAAAATAAAAAATAAGGTATAAAAATAAGGTATCCGATTTATTTATTTCCTTACTCCTAACTGAGTTTTATGTTTATTTTAAAATAAAATTTACAATCAATGAAAATAAATAAATCGGATACCTTGCCTTGCAAGCATTATAGTTTAAATTATATATTTATATAGAAGCCTTAAGGGGTGAGTGGGTGGGATAAATAAGCCGCCGCAATTAAAAAATATATAATTAAGTTACAATTAATAGCATATTTAAAAAATAATAAAAATAAATAAATCGGATACCTCCTACGTCATTTTATGATATATTTATAATAAATCATATACTTAATATGGCATTGGGGGGTTAGGGGGCGAAGCCCCCAACATTAGCCAATGCTATTTTAAACAAAAAAAAGGTATCCGATTTATTTATTTTCATTGATTGTAAATTTTATTTTAAAATAAACATAAAACTCAGTTAGGAGTAAGGAAATAAATAAATCGGATACCTTTTTTACTTTTTTATTTTATTTTTCTGCTCAATTCATCAATCTTATTTTCCAATTTTTGAATTCTTTTAGTTAATTCATCAATATCATAAGTAGTAGCAAAATTCATTTCATCTAAAAGTATATCGGCTACCTTTTCTTTGAGGCCATGTAAAATAATAGAGGATTCATGTTTAACTACGTCAATGATTTGTTCGGCAGATTCTTTGCTTTCTTCGTCGGATACCTCAACATAATCATCTAATTTTTCTTGCGCAATAATTGAAAATCCCTTCATAGCTTTAAGGATTAAATCTATACTTTCAGACATATTTATTTCCTTCCTTTTAATTTTTTATATAATTAATTAAATTTATATTTATATCTTTTTTATACCTTTTTTATATTTTATACTATTTTTATTCCAATTTTATTTTATATTTTAATTTTACCGCTTCTGTAACGTCAATATTCAATTGTCTCTTCTTCTGATTCAGAAGTAAGGCAATTATATTAAACTATGATTAATTTTAATTGTATTATATATATTATATATTTAATTTAAACTAAAGTTAAGTTAAGCTGTTTTTAATTTATTTTAATTTATTTTAATTTATTTTGTTTGATTTTGGACATTACTGCCCTGAAAGAAATATTATGTCTTGAAAAACCCATTTCTGCATAGCTTCCGCCAAGAGCTACGCCGATTAGCTGAGGTAAATGTAATATCGGAAGAGACAATTCTTTATTTATATTCATAGCAGCTACGCCCTGATATGTATCTAAACTGAGATGACATAGGGGGCACGGAGTAACCATAACATCTGCTTTATTTTGCTGAGCCTCATAAATTGCATTTCCCGCTAAAGAAGTAGAAGTAACCTCATTGACGAGTATAGTCTGAAATCCGCAGCATTTAGTTCTCCTAATATAAGAAACGGGTTCTGCACCTAAAGCTTTGATTAATTCTTCAAAACCCGAAGGATTTTCAACATCGTCGAATTTAAGGACACTGCTGGGTCTAAGTATATGACATCCATAAAAAGGAGCAACCTTAACGCCGTCTAAACTATAAGTCACGGCATTTTTGAGTTTGTCCAATCCTATTTCGTCTCTAATTATATATAGCAAATGTTTTACTTTGACTTTTCCGCTATATTTAAGTCCAATTTTAGAAAGATAGTCGTTTGTTTTTTTTAATGCCTCAGGATTATTTATAAGTTCTTCGTTTACTTCGCTTAATGTCAAGGTGCATGTATTGCATATAGTTAAAATATCATATCCTAATTTTTCGGCTAAAGCCAAAGTCCTTCCGTTAATATATAATTTTAAATTATGGTCAAATCCATCTATGACGCCGCCTCCGCAGCAAGAAGCTTCAGGCATATCAACTAAATTTATGCCTAATTTCTCTGTTATAAATCTTGTAGAATTATCAAGCTCTTTTCCGCTTTCCTTCGCAACACAGCCGGGATAATATGCGTAATTAATCATGTTTTTCCTCCAGATTTAAGTCTTTAAAGGCAACTCTAATATCCTCCATATCTTTTATAAGTTTAAGTCTAAGAGGGGGCATCTTGCCTTTAAGTCCCGCGCCTATAGCGACAGGAAGATCGTTTAATATGCCTGATATACCCACAGAATCGACTGCTACTTTAATTTCATCAAGCCTTCCTGTTTCCTGGATTGATCTTGCAATTCCAATAATATGTTTTGCGCCTTTAGAAAAAGTTATAGAATTTTTAATTGCTTTTTCATGCATTTTTACGATTGTTTTAACAGGCGAAATTCCTTTGGGACAAAATTCTTCGCATGCCTGACAAAGAACACAGTCAAACATACCTGCCGGTTTTGATCCGTTTACAAGGCGCGAACCGTTTTTATCGTTATCTCTTGGATCTTCGCTATATCTATATAATTTAGCAAGAGCCGCAGGTCCTAAATATTTTGGATTTGCAACAACGCCTCCGCACTCGGAATAACAGCATTCGCATAATATACAATTTGGAGTATCATTGTTTCCGGTTAAAGTTTGAAATTCAGTTTTATAATATACGGGCTGTTTAATTTTTTCACCGTCTTTCAATGCTTTAAAATCATCCTCTATATAATCTTTTTTTCCAAGCAAATACGGTTTAATTTCTTTAATTTTATCGAAAAATACTTCCTGATCTACTATAAGGTCTCTTATTATAGGCATATTTCCTAAGGGATCTACTTTTATAATGCCAAATTTTTCAATCTCGGAACTTATCTGTGTTTTACATGCAAGTTTAGTTATGCCGTTTATTTTCATAGCGCATGAACCGCAAATAGCGCTCCTGCATGACCTTCTAAAACTTAATGTTCCGTCAATTTCCGCTTTTACTTTCATTAAAGCATTTAAAACAGTCATACCCGGAAAATCATTTAAGACATATTCTTTATAATATGACTTTTCATCAATTTCAGGATTAAATCTATAACTTTTAACTGTAAACTCCATTATTTGCGACTCCTTAAGCTATAATCTCCGATTAATATCTATATAATATAGTTTATATTTTATTAATATAATACATTTAACATAATATACAACATGATAAAGTTGTGTTTATAATAAAATATCAATATGTTCTAGGCTGAGGTTTAAATTTTGTAATTTTTACGGGACTAAAATCAAAATCAATTCCGCCCTTAGAATTTAATTTTGCTATCGTATGTTTTAACCATTTTTCATCATCTCTTTCTGGAAAATCATTTCTATAATGAGCGCCTCTTGATTCTTGTCTCATTACCGCTCCTTTAGCAATGATTTCCGCTATAAGCAGTATGTTTTTAAACTCAAACGCTTCAATTATATCGGTATTAAAAAGATGAGACTTATCGTCAACTCCAACGTTTTTTGCACGTTCTTTAAGTTCTTCTATTTTTTCTATTGCTTTTTTCATAAGAGATTCTTCTCTGAATACGCCTACATTTTTACGCATATCTTCCTGCAGTTCTGTTTTGAGCAAGCCATGCCTTTCTTTTCCTGCGGATTTTTTAATATTTTCAAATATTTCTTCATCCCTTTTTACGGTTGATTCATCAAATTTGCTAAAATCAACATTTTTAATATAATCTGCTATATCTATTCCTGCTCGTCTTCCAAAAACGATAGTATCAAGAAGCGAGTTCCCGCCTAATCTGTTTGCTCCATGCACACTTACGCAAGCTGATTCTCCTGCCGAGTAAAAACCTTCCAGCACCGTTCTTCCGTTATTATCGGTTTTAATTCCCCCCATTGAATAATGAGCTCCCGGTCTTATAGGAATCGGTTCATATATAGGATTAACTCCTTCAAAATCAATAGACAGCTGCATAATTTGCGGTAATTTTTCCATTATTTTTTCTTTTCCGAGATGACGCACGTCAAGAAGAATAGCTCCGTCAACACCTCTTCCTTCATTAATTTCGGTCTGTTCCGCTCTTGCTACAACATCTCTTGGTGCTAATTCCATAGCTTTTGGAGCATATTTTGACATGAACCTTACTCCAAGCGAATTTAGCAGATAAGCTCCTTCACCTCTGGCACCTTCAGTCACAAGAATACCAGTGCTTTTAAGGGTCGTAGGATGAAACTGGACAAATTCCATATCCATAAGAGGAACTCCTGCTTTTATGGCAACAGACATACCGTCTCCCGTATTAATTAACGCATTGGTATTAGACGAATATACCTGACCGTATCCTCCTGTCGCAAATAATACCGCTTTTGCAGCTATGCCGTGAAATTTTCCTTCTTTAATATCATATGCGGCTACTCCGCTAATTTTTCCGTTATCAACAACTAAACTCGTAACAAAATATTCATAAATAATTTTTGTGTCATATTTAAGAACATTATCAAATAATCCATGCAGCATCATATGCCCTACAGCATCGGCATAATAGCATGACCTTGGAAAGCTTTGCCCTCCAAAAGGTCTTTGCGCAATGCCGCCGTCATCGTTTCTGTTAAAAACAACTCCCATTTTTTGCAATTCTAAAATATTGGCAGGGGCTTCACTCGTCAAGATTTCAATTGCGTCCTGATCGCCTATATAATCGCTGCCTTTAACGGTATCAAAAAAATGTGATTCCCATGAATCATTTTCGTCAAATGCGGCATTAACTCCCCCTTGAGCTGCGCCTGAGTGAGATCTTGTCGGATATACCTTGCTTACTATTACGGCATCTACACCTCTTTTTCTGAGCTCAATGCATGCCCTTAGTCCTGCAAGTCCTGCACCGACTATAACAACATCATGTTTTAGCATTTATAATCCTCTATTTTTTAATCTTTGTTATTTGTTATAAATTTAATTATTTTTTAATTATCGGTTAATTATTTAATTATTAATTAATTAATTAATAATCGTTTTATAAGTTATAAACATTTTACAATAATTTAATTATAATATTCAATAAAAAAATAGCAAATCAGCAATATAATTTATTTTTGCGAGTATATTTGATAATAGTCAATTTTGTATGCTTTATTGTATAGGATGATACTCTTTGATAGATTCACTTTGCCTTATATTCATAAATTCCGCTTTTTCCACCTTCTTTTCTCAACAAATATATATCGGTTATTTTAATTGATTTATCAACGGCTTTAAGCATATCGTAAATAGTAAGCGCGGCGACAGAAACAGCGGTAAGACTTTCCATTTCTACTCCTGTTTTGCCTGAAATTTTAACTGCCGATTTAATATGTATGCAATTTTTAGATTGATCGGATTCAAAAACTATATCACAATTTTCAATATTTAAAGGATGGCATAAAGGAATAAGTTCGGATGTTTTTTTTGCAGCCATTATTCCTGCTATTTTGGCGGTAGAAAATACGTCTCCTTTTTTACCTTCTCCTTTTATTGCAAGATTAAATGCTTCTTGCGACATATAAACGCTGGCAGCGGCAGTTGCTATTCTGACTGATTCTATTTTTGACGAAACATCAACCATGGCAGGCATTCCATTTTCGTCTAAATGAGTTAGTTTTTTTTCTTCCATTTTTTTATTATTCCCATTAGTTTTTTTGCATAAGCCAATGTGTCCATATTATTATCCCTCTAATTCTTCTTTCTAATATAAAAATAATTCGTTTTTATTATATCAAAATCATATTGGGATTGCCATAAAATAATCATTCGCTTATATTATATTGCAGCGCTTCTACCGAATTTATATTTATTATAATTTATTATATTATAATTATACAATTAAGAAATTTTCTCGCCTATAAACCATTGTCTGATATCGTAACCTATACCCGCAGGAGCGGGCTTAATTCCTTTAATCGTTGATTTCACTACAGGCATTGCTTTCGGAATATACAAAAAAGTATATGGACAATCTTTGGCTATTAATTGTTGAATCCGAAAATAATATTTTCTTTGAATTTTTAAATTAAAAGTGCTTCTCGCCTTAATAAAAAGTTTATCAATCTGCGGATTATTAAATGATGTAAAGTTAAGACCTTTGGGAACAATATCGTTTCCGGAAAATATAGAGGAAGCATCTGCAGGATCAGGCGTTATTGTAAAACCTAGCAAAACTGCCTGAAAATTTTTCTTCATTATAAATTCTGAAATAAAAGATGTCCATTCCATTACTCTTATGTTTACTTTGACACCTATTTTTTTTAAATTTTGCTGTATAATTTCGGCAGCCGAAAGTCTCTCGGGATTTCCCTGCGGAGTCAATATTGTAAATTGAAACTGTTTGCCCTTTTTAATAAGCCGTCCGTTTATTAAATTCCAACCGTTTTGTTTGAGTAATTTTAAAGCTTTTTTAGGGTTATATCCGTATTTTTTTACGTTTCCGTTATAGTAATAAGTTCCGGGCATATACGGTCCGTAACAATGCCTTCCGAGTCCAAGCAGCGCTCCTTTGATTATTTCTTTTTTATTTATAGCATAGCTTAATGCCTGCCTGACTTTACGTTTTTTAAATAATTTATCAAGAATATTATAGCCTAAAAAAGTAAAACTTAAAGAGGGGTGGATATATTTTTTAAATTTTTTAATGAAATTTTTCCCGTTTGATTCAAATTTATATTGTATGGGTGTTAATCCCATATAATCTATTCCGTTTGATTTTAGCATCAAAAACATAGAAGAAGAATCTGGAACTATTCTATATATTATTTTTTTTATACGCGGCGCTCCCATAAAATAATGCGGGTTAGCCTTTAAAATAATTTCATAGCCGTGAATCCATTTATAAAACTCATAAGGACCTGTGCCGACAGGGTGGCTTCTCAGTTTAGTAGTTAATAAATTTTTACCTTTTAGCAAAAAACGCGGTAATATACTTAATCCCCAGCTTGAAAGAGCAGGGGCATAAGGCTTTTTATATGTAACCTGAAAAATATATTTGCCTATCGCTCGGGCTTTTTCAACTTTTAAATAATCTGCTGCATAAGGAGTAGGCGTATTTGGATTTACCATAAGGCGGTAAGTAAATAAAACATCTCTTGCAGTGAAACGATGTCCGTCTTGCCATAATACATGGCGGTGAAGCATAAACGTGATTGTTCGTCCTCCGTCGGAAATTTTCCATGATTTAGCAAGGTCTGGAACTATCTTTAAATTCCTATTGTATCTAACCAACCCGTCATATATCTGAGATGTAACTTCTGCGGTAGGAGCGTCTGCCGCCATATTTCCGATAAGATTTGTGGCATCGGCGGACAATCCTATTATTAAAACATTATTGTTATTATTCTTTTGTCCGATTAATAAGGATTTTTTATTTGAAGCGGAACATCCTGTTAAAATATTGACGAATAAAAAAATAAACGCTATAAATATAATTTTAAAAAATTTATTTTTTAATCTCATAATAATGAATAATAAATGAGCACTAATACAATAAAAAATTATTTTATATTATTGTATTTATTAGTGTATTATTATTAAAATAACATCATTTTTTGTTATTTTGTTAAATTTATGATTAATTCTTATAATTTATCCGCTGATAGTTAGAATAATATTATATATTACGTTTATTTATCTTATCTATCATCAATCTATTTATTTATCAAGGATACGGGGTAAAATCTTGCATTTCATAGTCAGCGGAGAGTCCAAATATAAGATTCATATTTTGAATAGCCTGCAAAGAAGCGCCTTTTCCTAAATTATCTATAGCGCTAACCAATATCAGATAATTATTATTTTTTGAAAAAGCTATATGACAATTATTAGAATAAATTACATTTTTAATATCAGGCAAAATGCCGTTTTTAAGTAAAACTACAAAAGGATTATTCTTATAAAAATTATTATAAATATCTTCAATTTTATTATTATCAATAGTACCGCTATTTAATTTAACGTAAATTGTCGTGAGTATTCCGCGTATCACGGGTATAATATGCGGAGTAAAAATTACATCAGGATATTTATCCGATAAAGATAAAGGCTCAGGCATATAATATTTATCAGGTAAAGATAAAGACCGAGTTTTATACCCTGACCCGGTCTCAGTATCCGTCAAAAATATTTCATTATAAACTTTTTCTTTAATTTCAGGAAGATGACGATGTTTCCATATATTGTAAGCTCTAACAGAATTTTGAGCTTCGCAGAACTGGTAAGCAAGATTGATGCTTTTCCCCGCTCCTGATATACCAGATTTTGAATCAATAATAACAGGATAATCATAATTAATAATTCCGGCTTTTATAAGGGGCAGCAAAGGCAGAAGCGCTCCCGTAGGATAACATCCCGGATTAGAAACAAATTGAGACCCTCTAATTTTATCCTCATAAATATCAGCCAATCCGTAAACAAAATATTTGTTTAAATCGGGAGCGGCATGTTTTTCGTAATTTAACTCATAGTTTTCTAATTTATTAAATCGGAAGTCTGCTCCTATATCTATTATTTTAATTGAAGGATTAAACTTTAAAATAGCAGATACGATCAGCGAACTTTTTCCGTGAGGCAAACATAAAAAAACTACGTCGCTTGAAGAAGCAATTTGCGCTTCATCTAATTTTTCAAAAATAAAGGATTTTTTAGCGCTAAATTTATTAAATGAAGGAAATACATCGGTTATTAATTTTCCTGCATTGCTCTGGGATGTAATATGCATTAATTCAACGTCTTTTCTTAATAAAAGAGCATGAGCCAGATATATTCCGCTATACCCTGACGCCCCTAAAATGGAAACTTTAATCATAATTTATAATATTTATAAACTTAAAATTAAATTAATTGAGTAATCCTGCATTATAAATTTTTATTCTGGATTTCAGCACACGCAGAAATGACTTTATGATAATTTACTCTGCACCTTAAGGTGTCATTCCTGCGAAAGCAGGAATCCAGTGTTTATTCACTCTGAAATATCTCAATATTTTCTATCTCGCAGGATTAAATTAATTATGTAATCTTTACTAATTTGAGAAACCAAATAAGGCAAGCCCCATCTGACCCGCCTCCGGTATTAAATTAATTATGTAATCTTTACTAATTTGAGAAACCCTAAGACTCCATAAAAATATATTGCGCAAATTGCTTAAAAATAAAAAAACCAGAAATAATCCAGTGCAATTGGAGTAAATTTCTGGTTTAAATATTTATATTTTATAAATAAAATGCAATAATAATTATCTTTTTGAAAATTGAAATCTTGCTCTTGCGCCTTTTTGACCGTATTTTTTCCTTTCCTTAATTCTGGAATCTCTAGTAAGCATACCTGCTTTTGACAAGGTAATTTTTAATTCAGGGTTTAATAAAAGAAGCAAATGAGCAATCGCAAGTTTAATTGCGCCTGCCTGACCATTAAGACCGCCGCCTCTGACATTGACAAAAACATCGTATTTATCTTCAATAGGAAAAAATGCGAGTGATTTTACTGCCATAACTCTCTGGTTTTCAATCGGAAAATAATCATTAAAATTTTTTCCGTTTACCGTTATTTTTCCTTTGCCTTCTTTAAATAAAACTCTTGCTATAGAAGTTTTACGTTTTCCGGCTGCCTGTAATATACTTTTTTTAGTCATATCTAAAATTACTCCGTTTTTATTGCTTAATTAATTTATCTTAATATTTATATTTTTATATATTATGTATATGTTTTTAAATTTAAGTTTTTTTTAATTCATTAAATTTATAATGAAACTTAAATCATTGCTTTTACATCAATCTTAACAGGATTTTGAGCAATATGCGGATGATTTTCGTCGGCATAAATTTTTAATTTTTTAATCATAGTATCGGCAAGTTTATTTTTAGGAAGCATTCCTTTTACCGCATGATAAACAGGAAAAGTTGCATCCTTCTTTAACATATCTTTGTAATTAAATGTTTTTAAACCGCCGGGGTATCCGCTATGAAAATAATATTGCTTATCCGTATATTTTTTTCCTGTAACTTTAGCTTTTGCGCTATTGATAACAACTACAAAATCTCCATTGTTAACATAGGGAGCATAATCCGCTTTATCTTTGCCCATTAATTTATTAGCAACAAAACTTGCCAATCTTCCTAAGCTCACATCTTTGGCATCTATTAAGATCCAATCACTTGAAATACTATCACTTTTAGACATTTCTTCCTCCAGTTAAGATAATTAACTATTTTCTTATAATCTTAAATTTTTGTCAAGAACTTTTTTTTAATTTGACTAACTCTCCGCAAACATGAACGCTATAAGCAGACATCTTTGAACTTTGCGATGCATAATATGAAGAAGTCATAATCATATTTAAATAAGCGTTTGCGCCGACTTTTTTTGCTACAGGTTTAATAATTTTATCTATCTTTTTATTTATAAGCAAATATTTAAACGACCCGAAATATTTAAAAGTTCTACAATATGTTCCATAGTTTTTTATAATTCTTTTACCTGCAATTTTACGCTTTGTAGAAACTAAAAAATTATACTTTTTTGTTTGTATTTGTTTTGACGGAGAAACTAACTTTTTACTGCTTAAATTTTTACTGCAGGCACTAATATTTAAAATAAGTACCAATAAAATCATCCCTAATATAATTTTTTTCATATTATATATTGTTTTAAAAAAATGAGTTGCATTAATTAATTAAATAAATATCAATTTATAAAAATTAATCTACAAAAGTAATTAATAAATATTAACCCGACTTCACCATAATTACCAGCAGCATATTGATATTACTATATTTATGGGGGCAATAAAAAAATGTCTATGAGGACTACAAAATAAAAAAATAAAATGCAACAATAAATAAATGCAATAATATCAATAAGTTATAATTTTATAATAATAAAAACAATGAAGTTGAGTTAAATCTAACTATAAATATGTTGAGATTGGAATAAAAACTACTGTAATTTATAATTAAAAAATTATTGGAAATTTAATTGTATTTTCTTAAGTAAAATTTTCTCTCCCGAAATATCATTTAAATTTTTAGGTTTATTCATTTTAATAGCTCCAAAGCTGCAAATATCTTTACATAAGTTGCATCCTGTACATAAATAAGGATTAAGCATTATAGCATTGTTTTTATTGTTATGCGTTAATGCTCTGGTAGGACAAAATTCCCAGCAATTAGTGCAAAATACACAATTTTTGTTTATTGAAGGCAGCTTAATATCTAATAACGCTAAACAATCAGGATTATATTTTATAAAATTAAAAAGTTTAAATCTTTTTTTAAAAAAAAGTTTATTTAATTTTTTATCATCATTTGATAAAAAAAATTCATTAAAGGGCAATTCTTCTATCGGAAAATTTTTTGCTAATTTTACCGCATTTTCTTTTATAGTTTTACTGACTTCTTGAAAAAATAGCCTCCTTTGAGAACAATCATCGTTTGAATTATTATTATCTGATTTATTTATAGCTTTAGAATTAAGGATTGTTTCAGATTTTTTATCTTCATTTTTTTTATTATTACTAATATTACTAATAATAGATAAAAAATCAAATTTATTATAATCAACAAATTTAATTTTTTCTAATATGTCATGTTTGTTATCGTCTAAAGCAAGCAAACCTGCTGAGATACGGTTTATGTTTTTTATTTTGTTTTTATAAAAAAAATTATAATTACAAACCTTGCAATCATCAGTAATAAAATTAATTTCTTTATTATTTTTTAAATGTTTTATTATATCGGTATTATCTATTTCATTAATACATGATATGACCTTAATTAAGTTTTCGGCAATTAAATTTAATTCTTTTTCATTAAAATTATCTGATTTATTTAATTTAGCGCCGTTATCGTCAGTGCTATTATGATTGGCGCCGCTATCAACATTGAGTTTAAATTTAACTTTGCTGCAGAAATAATATATTTTATTTTCGTTTATAAATGCTTTATCTGATATATCAAAAAATTCTTTTGAATCAAACACAAAATTAGGACAAATATTTATACACAATTTACATAAAGAACATTTATCGGATATTTTAATATTAGAATCATTTATTTCAATAGCCTGCTCGGGACATTTGTTTATGCAAACATAGCAGCTTGACATGGGGCTTTTAAGCCTGACGCAATAATCTTCATTGATTATAATGCTATTTTCGCTGCTGCTTATAATCTTATCAATTATTCTTAATAAATTCATATATATTATATTATATAGTATTATTTCTTGATAAATTTCTCAAGAAAAACTGCTATTTTATCCGATTCGTTTATATTTATCTGCGGTTTATTTAAATTATCAATTAAAACATCTCCGCAAACTAAAATACAGTCATCGTCATCAGCATATTTTAACTGCAATTCAGGATTTAATTCTTTTCTAAAAAGTTCAACTTTAGGGATGTTGACATCTTTAAACCCTTCTACTATTAAAATATCGGAACCGTAAAAAAATTTATGGATTAAACTGTCTATAATATTAATATTGCGTCCGCAATCAATATTATTATGCACATCAAATGCGTCATATCTTTCAATGTCGCTAAAAAAAGCCATAGAATCGTCAGACAGAAGCATAGTAGAAAATGCACCTGCATGTTTGTGTACCCAGGAGTCTTTTCCTTTAATATCCGCTTCAAACTTATGGTCCGTATGCTTTATAGAAGAAACTTTATATTTTTTTCCAGTAAGTATTTTTATTAATTTTTCTATAAGAGTTGTCTTTCCCGTTCCTGATTTTGCAATAAATGATACCGCAAAAGGTTTACGGTCTACATTGTCCTTTATATTAATCATATTAATCGTATTTAATTATATTAAATTCAGGTTTAAATATTTGTTTAAAAAATTTGTTAAAACTAAAAATATCCGGTTTATTAATATAGTTTTAAATACTTATATTTTTAAAAATAATTATTATATTATTATATTATTATAAGTTATATATTTTAAATTCTTTCTTGCTATGTATAGTTTAGAATATTTATATTTTTGAAAATATTTATTATATCATTATAGCTTCTTGCATTGTTAACTTCAAGCCTATAAAGTTTAGCATTTTCAAATCCAGTAATAAAATTATATAAATGAGGTTTAATTAAATTAGCGCCTTTTTTTTCTCCATAAAATACCGTCATTTCTTCAAAAAGTTCCGCTATCTTATCTAAATTTAAATATAAATCAGAGTCTGAATATTTATTCTCTTTATTCTCTTTATTCTCTTTATTCTCTTTATTCTCTTTATTATCTTTATTATCAATTAATTTTTGATCAACTGCATCTAAATATCTATCGTCGGTTTTTTGATTATCTGCATCTAAATATCTATATTGTGATTTTTGCTCTTTATATTTTTTATCTGTATATTTTATAAAGTCTTGAAAAATCCATGGTTTGCCTATTGCTCCTCTAGCAAACATAATACCGTCTACAGCTGTATTTTCTTTAATTTTTTTTGCCGAAGAAACATCTAAAATATCGCCTGTAGCATAAACAGGTATGGAAAGAGATTTTTTAAGTAAAGCTGTTAGGCTATGGTCGGCTTTGCCTGAAAACATTTGAGATCTGGTTCTGGGATGAAAAAAAATAGCATCAACGCCTTCATTCTCTGCAATTTTGCAAGATTCAAGATAATTTTTAGAACTTTCGTCAAATCCGCTCCGTAATTTTATTGTTAAAATATTATCATTTCCGATATTATTTTTTACTTCGGCAATAATTGCCTTAAACTTATCTAAATCTTTTAATACGGCGCTTCCGGCTCCTGTTTTTATAACTTTTTTAGCGGGGCATCCGAAATTTATATCTATTGTTTTAAACCCGGACTGAATTGCTTTCTTAGCCGCTAAACCCATAATATAAGGATCTGAGCCAAAAATTTGTATTCCAGTATTTGCTGAATATGAGCCAGAATATGCAAGCTCTAATGTGGATTTATCATTATTTATATAACCTATGGCGCTTATCATTTCAGTAAAGCAAAATGAAGCGCCGTATTTCAAAGCTATTTTTCTGAAAGGATAGCCTGTAATTCCAGCCATAGGAGCTAAAATACAATCCCCTATGATATAAGGTTTACTCATAATTTGACATTATATATTTTACACACATGTGCAGACCATTAAATATAAAATAAAATTTTATCGCTTTATTACAGTTAAAATAGAGCTAAACTCTTTTGATAAATAAAATAATTTAAATTTTATTGCTTTAAATAACAAATCCAAAAAATTAACTATTTTATTTATTAATCGATTATTAATCGTATTAACCGTTAAAAATTTTATCGGCAGGAAAAATAGCGGATGCATAATTCAAATATTTAATAAATTCCTGCTTGGTAGGAGGTTTTTTAACTCCCGTATTAAATATTTTTCTTTTTTTTTCATACCATTTATTAAAGTCTTCTTCCGATATACCTTCAACTTCTATCAATAGTTGTTGTATTATACTATCTTCGTTTTCATTTTTCATATTTTTTAACCTTATTTTTATCTCTAATTTTACATGTAAAACTTACAAACGACTTATTTTAATCCTGCTATAGAAATTTATTTTCGAATGACTGCTTCGCACTCGGCTTATAGCATCTCAAACAGAAACGGCATACTTTTCTATCTTATGAACTTTTCCGCTAAAGCGGATTAGGACTTTTTTGGTATCATTCCCGCGTAGGCGTGCGAATTCAAAGTTTTTGAGTATTGCTGCAAATTTAATAATTTCTATTGCAGGATTAACGACTTAATATATTGTATTTAAGATCTTCTTTTTATCTCCAATTTGACCTTGAAAACTGAGGAATATCCTCAAAATCACCCCTTATTGCATAGCCTTCATTAATATTATACACTTCAAATTCGCTGTCAATAACAAAAGAATATATGTTGCCTTTCAAAAATTCATCTTTATATTTTAAACATTTTACTCCCTGTCGTATAATAGCGGACAATATACCTGATCCTGCAATATCGCCTAAAAGGATAGCTCCTACTAAAACTTCTCCGTCATAAACTAATTTTCTGTAAATAGTTTCACCTTCCTGATGTATAAATACGGTTTGGGAAGGATCGATAGGATTTGTAAGACCTATTGTGACAATCGGCAATCCGTATATTTCAACCGAATTAAGCCCCATTCCTCCGTAATATTCCCTGTAAATTCCTGCCATATTGGTTCCGGCAACTCTCCCCTGCTCACAGGCAAGAGGAACTATAGCAATTATATTTGGTTTTTTATTTAAAATATCATATGATACTATGGCATCGCCTCCTGCATATACATCTTTGATATTAGTCATCATAGTTTTATCCACTATTATTCCTCTATCAATTTTAATGCCGCTGCCTTCAAGAAATCCTACATTGGGCCTGACGCCTATTGCTACAATAACAATATCGGCAACAAGTTCTCTGCCGCTTTTCATTATAACACTTTTAGGATTGCCTGATTCGTCCAGATTAATTTTAACGACGGTGTCATTAGTAGCTGTGTCAATGCCGTTTTCATTTAACTTTTTAGCCGTAATATTTCCAGAAATTTCATCAAGGGCTAAACCTAAAACTCGCGGAAGAAGTTCAGCAATAGTAACATGCATATCAAGAGCCCTTAAACCTTCGGATGCTTTTAAACCTATTAATCCGCCGCCGATAACTATAGCTTCTTTATGTTTAGCTAATTTTGCGCCTCTTTCCATTTTTTTTGCATCGTCAAATTTAGTGAAAGTTCCCATCATTGGAGAATTAGGGTTAAATCCTTCAATCGGCGGCACAAACGGAGCACCTCCTGGTCCAATAAATAATTTATCGTATTCAAGAAAAGTATTATCGTCTAACGCTACTTTTTTGTTTGCTGTGTCAACGGATATAACTTTTTTGCCGAGCAGTGTTTTATAATTATTTTTTTCATAATAGTCATCATCTTTATACCATATAGTTTCATCTGTTGTTTTGCCTTCCAAATAGTATGAAATCAAAGGTCTTGCATAAGCTTTATAAGGCTCATCGGATATTATCGTAATTTCCCCAGTTTTGTCAAATCTTCTTATTGCATCGGCGCATGAAAGTCCTGAATAAGAATTGCCTATTATTACATATTTCATTTTTATCCCCTTCTTAGTAATTTATTAATTTAATTAATCATATATGATTTAATTGTTTATTATATATAATAATATATACTTTAATGAAATAAACATAATTAATTTAATTTATTTATATATAATACACTCTTATATATTTATGTATTAATAAACATAAAAAATAAATAAAAAAATCAGAATTATAAAAATTACAATAAATATTAAGAAATATTAAGAAATATTAAGAAATAAAAATTATTTTTTATATTTATCGTAATTTATCGTTAAATGAGGACCGTATATTTTATTTGCAACCATAAGTCTTCTTTCATATGCATAATTTTTAATACCTATTCTTTTTAATGCTCCCTTTTTACATGCTTCAACGCATTTTGGGGTATCCTCGTCAATACATCCGTCGCATTTTGAAGCATAATGATCTTTTCCGACTCTTTCAATGGCGCCGAACGGACAAACCATAACGCACATCCAGCATCCTACACATTTTTTATAATTTGTTAAAGTCCACCCGTTTTCTATATCTCTATATCTTGCTCCGGGCATACACGCATCAACACATGGCGCTTCATCGCAATTATGACATAAAATAGGAAAGAATTTATTTCCTTTAGATTTTATATTAATTCTTGCAACGCTGTATTTTCCGTATTTTTCTTTCATATGAGTTTCACAGGCTTTAACGCAAGATTTATATTCCTGTCCTTCGCATCCGTCGCATTTTGAAGGATAAAGCATTATTTCTATTTGATTTTTTTTAAGATCTTCTTCCAGATTGGTAAGTTTTATACTCTCCATATTTTTTTTCATGTCGTATCTCCGGCAGTTTAATTTTAAATTTTATATTTTTTTATTAAATTTTATAAATTTTGAATTATATAATTATAATTATTATTTAATTTTTAAAAGAAAATATAATATTAATATTAAAATCTATAAGTTTATTGTATATTTATATATTTATTAGCTGAATTTAATTAATTTATTCACTCAACTTCATCGTTTTTATTATTATAAAATTATAACTTATTGATATTGTTGCATTTTATTTTTTATTTTTAGTCACCATAGACATTTTTATTGCTCCAATAAATATAGCAATATCAATATGCTGCTGTTAATTATGGTGAAGTCGGGTTAAGTGCCATATATCTTATTATTCTTATTATATTTATATTTTATATTTTATTCTCATTTTTGTAAAGATCTATAGCTTTTTGAATTTTGCCAGCTATAAAAAATAATTTTTTATTTAGATATATTTTTTTTTCTTTATTTAAAAAAAATAAAATTTTTTTTAAATATATTTTATCATTAATATTGATGTTATTATTAATATTCTTACTTTTGCTATACAGTTTAAGGTAGTATAGCTGATTTGACAAATTACCGTATGGCTTTGCCTGTCTAAAAACATTTTTTTTATTGATATTTAACCCTGCTAATCCAAAAAAATTGTTTCTTTTCAAAACAATTATGCTTTTTCTGCATCCTGTAGCCATATAATCCGATATGCCGTTATTGCCTTGTAAACTTTTTACAAATGTTCCGCTTCTCTCATACCCTTTCAAAGAAAGTAAATTTTTGGAAGAAGAAGAAATAGATGAATAAGAAATATCTAATTTTGTTTTTATTGCTTTTTTTGTAAAAATACCGTCTAAACTGTTTTTATCATTTATATTTATAAAATATTCAGGTTTTATTTGATTATTTTCTTTAATTATATCATTTATAGAAAAATAATAAACTTTACTTAAAAATCTTGAAATATTAATTGCATCGTTATAAATAAAATCATTATAGCTTTCTAATTCTAAAGCATAACTGTTAAGCATCGATAAAACATCAAATGTTTTTTTTCTGTTATAACATGCAAGAAGCGGTTCTATTGTAGAATCTGACCACATAGGAATCACGGCATTATAACTTTTAAAAGAACTATAATCTCCGCTTTTTGCTTTATTTATTAAGATATTAGCGCAATCAATACTAAAAAATGGCGCATCGCACTCTAATAATAAAACATAGTCATTTTTAAAATAATCAAAACAACTGAGAATTCCTTTTAGCGGCCCAACTAATTTGACATTTTCATTATCGGCTACTATTTTTAAATTTAAGTTATTGCTATATTGATTAATTTCATTAATACAATTAATTTTTGTATTTTTTTTTATTCTGCGTAAATTATAATTATTTTTATTTTCAGCCGTGTAATTATTATATTTTTTTTTAATATCGATATTATTTATATATTTGTTATCAATATCTCTATTGTCTCTATTATCTCTATTGTGAGCATCTATGGCAATGTCAATCAATCTTTCATTATAATGCTTCTTTATTTTGAGATTTATTGCAAAATCTGCATTATTATAAATTTTATTTAAAATAGAAATTGCGGCGGCGCAAAACTCGTCTAAATTGTTTATTTCTCTTACTGATATTATTATATCATCCGAAACTTTTAAAGCTGTTTCTAAAATTCTTTCCAAAAAAGATTTTCCGTCAAATATATAAAGGGCTTTATTTTCACCAAATCTTTTTGACTGGCCTCCTGCCAATATTAAACAGCTTGTATTGTTCATTAATTATTTATTTTAGATTTTTTTTAATTTTTCCTCTTTGTCCATGTCCTTCGCTTAAAACAACTTCAATATAATTCAGAGATGAAAAAGCATCATCGTTTTTTATATCTATAATTAGCTGATCAATGCAATAAACTGCAATATCTTCTATATTGAGCGATGGAATATTAATTCTAAATATATCTGATTTTGGAATTAAATAATATTTATTATTTATTTCTATATGGTAATGGGTTTGTTTATCTATAATTTTTTGAACTATCTCCGGATAATCTGCTAATAAAATTTTGTCTTCAAAAGTTGAACAAAGTCTATTTATTATAGCTTTTAAATTATACAAATGAACAATTCTTCTTTTATCATCAAATTCTCCATCAACAGAAACGTCTATATAATGAAAATGGGGATGAATTCTTGAACAATCCCCTTTTCCGGGAACAATATGCATACATTCAAATGTTAAACCTGCTTCTCTGCCTAATAATTCGACTATCATGAAATTATCCCTTAATTATCCCTTATTGATACTTAGTTTAATATTTTACTAATCTTTATTTTAATATTAATATTTTTTAAAACTTTTATTTAATAATTAAAATCTTTCAGCTGTCCGTTGGGAAGCATTCTAAGTCCTGTACATCGCCCGTTTGATGAGAAACAAGTATCTTTAACGCTGCGGCAAAGGATAATATTTATTCCCTTATATTTAATTATTTTTCTATCGTTGTATTTATCAATATTAAAATCAAATCCAACTTTTTTAAGAATTGCTAATGGGTCTGCGTAATATTTTTTATAAAAATTTAAATTTCCGGCGTTTGATAATTCTATAAATTGCAGATTAAAGTTTTTTGAAGCGCAAAAATCAATTATTTGCAAAAGATCTTTTTTATTTGTGTTTATTGATTTAAGTAATATAGAATCAATTTCTATATTGAAATTTTTTTCAACCAAAATATTTAATCCTTCTAAAATTTCCTTATGAAAATTTTTTCCAGTTATTAATTTATATTTTTCTTTATTTAACGTATCAAGACTTATTGAAATTTTTTTAATAAGAGACGGATTAATTTCATCGATTCTTTTACTAATCAATGTTCCGTTTGTAGTTATAAAAATATCAATATCCCCTATTTGCTTTATTGCATGAATCAACTGTTTTATTTTTTTATACAGAAACGGTTCTCCGCCCGTCAATTTGACTTTTTTCAGACCAAATTCCTTTAGTGAATAAATTGTGCTAATTATATGTTCAATTTCAAGCTTGTATTTTGAAGATTTAGAAATTCCTTCGTTGTGACAATAGAAACAATCTTCATTGCATTCCCCGGTCAACGAAATTCTCAATGAATTAATTTTAAATTCATTATCATTATGATGATTGAAATAATTCATTTCCGGCTTAATAGGAAACGCATCTTCATAATAATTGAACAAATAATTCTTCATATATTTATATTTATATTTGATTATTAAAATACAATCTTTTTTATTTTTATAATTTAATTTTATTATTTACATAATTGGTATTTATCGGCTCTTGCAACAGACTGTTTTATTTAATATTTTTAATTAATTATTAATATATAAATTAAATTTATTCAATTATATAATTATATATAGTCTCTATATAGAGTTTCTAATTATAATTACGTTTATTTTTTAAACTTAAATTAAAATTATTGATTAATTAAAAAATATTATAATCGTTTAAAGCTACAACAACTTCTTCGCCTGCATGCATAACAACTGTTTCTTCATCCATTACAAAACTTCCGTTTGCCTTAATCAGAGGGGAAAGAGACCTGGCTGCAGACGGCGGTTTTGGCGGCTGTATAACTGAAGCCGTTAATTTATTATTTTCTTTAGTTATTTTAACCTGAAAATATTTTCTTACCCCTTTTTCTGAACGAACTTCTTCTTTTAATGCTGCTGTAATTTCAGGATATCTTTTATAAATATTGTTTATATTTGCCATTTTCTGAATAAATGGTCTCACAAATAAATCAAAAGTTATTATAACGGAATATGGCCATCCTGCCAACGCAAAAATCGGCGTATTATTATTAAGTATTCCAAAAGAAGTAGGTTTTCCTGGAATAAGATTTAAGCCATGAAAATATAATTTTCCTGCTTTTTTAATAGAAGACGGGATTAAATCATAAAAGTTTGTAATTTCTTTATTGTCAAGAACTAAAAAGCTTGCTCCTGTTCCTCCTGTTGAAATCAATAAATTATATTTTTGGGATTTATCGGCAGTTATTAGAGCATTAGTTATGCTTTCCGCATTATCTTCTACGACACCTATAACTTCAGGAATCCCGCCTGCATCTTTTATTAATGCTTTTAAGGCAGTAGTATTAATATCATATATTTTATTGCTTTTTAGTTCGTCGCCGGGCTGAATAAGTTCATTCCCTCCGGATAAAATTCCAATAACAGGTTTCTTAAAAACAGATATTTTTTTATATCCGATTCCTGCGAGTGCAGCTATATCGCATAACCTAACTTTATCGCCTTTAGAATATAACTTTATATCTGACTTAATATCATCACCTATAGGAGAAATATAAGATCCTTGTTCGACCTTTTTATCATAAGAAACATATCCGCCAGCATATTCAATTGTATCTTCAATTAATACAACGGCATCTGCTCCAGGAGGAACGGGCGCGCCGGTTGTAACAAACGCAGCTTCTCCGTGATGTATTTCTTGTAATTTATTATTAAATCCGGCAGTTATTTGTTGAACTACTTTTAATTTTATAGTTTTACTTTCTGATAAGTCTTCTGCTATAACCGCAAATCCGTCAACTGCAGATCTTACAAAAGGAGGTATATTGACTTCAGGAATAATATCCTCCGCAAAAATCCTATCAATGCTATCCTCTATAGATACTTCTTCAGCAGCTTCTATTTTTTTTATATATTTATCCGTCAATTCCAACAGATCTGAAGCCTGCTTATTGCCTTTACTGCTTATATTATTTACCATAAATAATTTATTATCGTTATAAAAATATTATAAATATTATAAATATTATTTAGAATTATTAAAATATTAATTAACTAATTAATTTAATTCAGTTTATACACTTATGTTTATATAATATAATTCAATATCACGTCTCAAAATTGCCGAAGGACTTTAAAATTAAAATCATTAGACTAATAACTAATAATAAGACATTTATGATATATATATTAAAATTTAAAATTAATAAATTGACCGGCGTATTATCGCTTCTATATTTTTATTATAGACATCCTAATAACGCCGGCCTTAAATTTAACCAGCTTTTCAGCTAAAATAATATATGCCGGTATTTTGCATAAAATACCAATCTTTACGGAAAAATTAAAAATAAGGTTCTATAGGATGCATTGCAATTCCAGCACCCTTTAGTATTTTTTTAGCATTTTCCTCATCTTCAAGATTTACAAATATAGTTGCAAGATAAGGGGTAATACTGGCAACATTTCTACCTACGATAGCAATTTTTGATTTTTTCAAAGCATCCTCTGCTTTAGCAAAATCACCGCTTATATAATCCACTCTGATAGGTGCATTATAAATAGTTCCGACAGAACTTATTTTTGCCATATTTTTATTAAACCTCCATATTAAATAAATATTTACTTTATATATTAACAAATATATACAATAGATAATTTAATTTTAATGTATTATTGATAAATTATAAATCAAATCATCATATTTTAGGACTATTGTCGTGATCTTCAGTGAAAGTAGAACTTTCCATAGAATGCGGCAATTCAAATCCAAAAAAATGCTCCGTCATTTTACGAGCGGTTTTTTCTCTGTCAATTGTAGAAATTCTGTTTATATTTCCGAACCATAGCGCATCGGTGGAACAAAGAGTGACACATGCAGGTAATAATCCTTTGTCAATCCTATGTCTGCAATAATCACATTTCGTTACTTTTCCCGTTGCATCATTAAACTGAGGAGATCCAAAAGGACAGGCATGTATGCATGATTTACACCCTATGCACGTAGTCGGGTCATTAAAAACTATCCCGTCGGTTCTTTTTTGCATTGAGCCTGTAGGACAAGCCTTAACACACGCTGCATCATCGCAATGAAAACAATTCATCGGCAAATAAACTGTTTTAAGCTGACCTTTTTTGATAAAATAAGGACCTACCTGAATAACTCTCATTCTTCTAGGTCCGACGGGAAGATTATGTTCTTTTTTACATGATATTTCGCACGACATACACCCAATGCATCTATCAATATTAACTTTCATAGAATATTTAGGGTTAGAAGATTTAAGAGTTATTCTTGCTGCTCTTTCTTCTCCAAGATGAAATCTGTCGAATCCATATTCAGATGACATATTTTTACTCCTTATAATATAATTATTAAAATTATTTTCTTATCTTAATATTTAATTAAAGTTAAATAATTAAGATATTTATTTAAATTAAAATTTTTACTGATAGTTTTTTTTATTATATATTATATATAGTTTACTGATAATTTACTTTATTATATTAATATTAATAAATTTAAATTTAGATAATAAGGAGTCATATTAATAAATAATAGCCTCATTAAAATATTGACTCCTTATTATCTAAGTAAACATATTTATATAAATATAAATGAAATAAATGAAATATTTAATTTTTAATCGATACAGCTTAATATTAATTAATTATTCAATTAATACTTTTATAATATTCAATTAATACTTCCTTGTATCGCATGAAACTGGTGAACATTCTACAGGTTCTTTAAAGTTAACTAATTTTTTCCATCCGATACTTAATTCGTGATATTCTTTCCAATGATCCTTCCACTTACCGATAATAACATTTTTATCTTGATGTTTAGGATCCCAAACCTCAGGAAATTTCTTCTGTAAAAATTCTACTACCTTTTTAGCGGTTCCGTCAGGATTTTCGTCGCCTTTTCTGTATACCCTGCATAAAATAGCCTTAAATTGAATTTGACCATAGACAGGATCTTTTATAATATCGTCAATAACGGTATTAATTGACTCATACGGATGAAACGGCTGATATCTGTCAAATCCAAAATTTGCCCAAATGCCGTCTTCAGGAACCATTTCGGTGACCCATGCCGGACCTTCAACCCAACCTCTGTCATTTTCAACTATTACCATATCACCGTCTTCTATGCCCATAACTGCGGCAGTTGCAGGATTTATTTCAATGTTTCTGTCCGGTTCCAATTCATCGTTCCATGGCCACCAATGTCCGCCTTCATGGAATGATTGAGCAATTCTAGTGGTATTTAAAATAAGCGGAAATTTTTTTGCTCTTTCCAAATTTCCAAGAGGAGATTCTGATCCTTCAACCTGGGTAGGAACTTTATACCAGCCAATTTTCTCAAGAGGTTCCGAAGCAAGTTCAATTTTACCTGAAGGAGTAGGGAATCTTTTATCAGATTCAGGGTAATTTTCTCCTTCTTTATACATTATCCATTTTCCGCGAAGAACCGCCTCATCATCTTGAAATACAGCTTCTTCTTTAGAAAATACAGGCCACATAAGTCCGCCTTTAGGATTTTTCTCAGGATTTAAAACATCATATTTAATTCCTCTTGTAAAAGTTTCCTGGTCATTAAAGAAATCAGTCATATGTATTTCATTAACTCTTCCTTTGTCGGGACCGTTTTCATAATAACCCCATGGGTTAAATTCAACCTCATTGAAATGACCGATGCCGGCATCTTTTAGTCTTTTTGCAATGCCGTCAAATACATCTATGTCTGCTCTATGTTCGTGCTGATACGGTATAACTTTATTGTGCCATTGTATAAGTCTATTGTTGCCGTGATGACAAACACTGTCGGTTTCAACGGATATAGCAATAGGAAATGCTACGTGGCTAAACATATATGTATGATTTGGATATATAGATAAATGCACATTAATCATATTTCTTTTCATTGCTTCTTCCATTTTCCATGAATTAGGGAATTGCGGAAGATGATCTCCATTCCAAATAATTCCTTTTACAGGATATGGTTTTTCATACATCATTGCATTGATAATGCAAGGAACGGAGCTGTCACCCCATGAAATTAATTTATCCGTAATTTGAGGTCTTTTTGACGGCGGAAGATCATGTAAATCATTTCCGTAATTTAGCGGGGGACGACAATTATGCAGCCAGTTCCAACCTCCTCCTTTAACCCCGATAGAACCAGTTAATGCAAGCAATGCTGCAATAGATCTGTTTACATTATTTGAATTATAAATCTGGGCTGTTCCTAAATTTCCCGTAACGGAAGCAGGTCTTGCCGCTCCAAATCTTCTGGCTGCTTCAATTATGGTTTCTTTCGGAACATAGGTAAGTTTTTCAGCGCGTTCGGGAGTCCAATTAGCGCATTCTTTTGCGTATTCTTCAAAACCCGATACCCATTTATCAACAAATTCTCTATTATAAAGTTTTTCTTGAATTATAATATTGCCCATTGCAAGAAATAATATTGCATCTGAACCGGAACGTATTCTCATTCCTATATCGCATTTAGCAAGCGTTGCGTTAAAACGGGGATCTACACCTATTAAGAATGCTCCATTATCGCGGGCATCAAGAAGGTGGGTCATCGTAATAGTTTCTTGAGCTGCCATATTGGTTCCGACAAGAAGAATACATTTAGAGTTTTTCCAGTCCTGCGACGGATTCATGAGTCTTCCGAGACCTTTTGCTCCAAATACGTAATTCATTGATACACCAGGACTTTCGCAACAGATAGGACCTTGACCGTAAACATTTGGAGTACCGAATATTTTGCCAAATCTTGCAGCGCCTTCTTTGTTTCCAAAAGACGACCTGCCTGTTCTAAAAATAGCAAGAGCTTCAGGCCCTTGTTCGTTGTATAGTTTAGCGAGTCTTTCTGCCGCAAAATCAAGGGCATCGTCCCACGATACGCGTTTAAAATCGTCGGTTAAAGACTTTCTCATATGTGGGTAATTTACTCTTAACGGATCATACCACCATTGAATCTGCCCGACACCTTTAGAACAAAGGCCTCCTCTATTCTGAGGATGTTCGGCGTCGCCCATTACATCGACGATTCTGCCATTTTTTAGAAATATTTTAAGACCACATCCGCTTTCACACATGTTTGTGCATGTGGAATAACGAACTGTGTCATGATCTTTGGAAGATTCCTGAGGACGATGATCAGGCTTTATTTTTATGAGCCTGTTATCTTTTACTCTCATGAATCTTTCTTTTTTTAATTCCTCAAAATCCATTTTTCCCTCCATTTTATTAATTAATTAACTTAAAAATATAACAAATAAAATATAAAACTAATTATAATTATGGATTGTATAAAATAAATAATAATTTTAAAGATAAAGATGATGATAAAGACGAAAAGTACTTAAAGATACATAAAATATAAATTACAAGACTAATTATAGATTATATAAAATATAAATCAACTATAAAAAAATTATAAAATCAAAAAAGTATAATAAAAACATTTGAAACAAAGATAAAAAATAATTTTAGACAACTGCTTCCTGAGACAAACCAAATGCATAATTTGCAAATTCTCCAAGATCTATATCTAATCCTGCCAAATATCCGACAATATCTTCAAATCCAACCATAGGCGCAAATGATTCTAAATCTGAGACTTCAATTGCATTAATTAAATTCTGAAGACACATAGAGCATATTGTTAAAATATAATCGGAATTAGTTTCATTAGCTTTTTTGTTTATTGATTTGAAAAATTCGCTTAAACTATTTGCGCTTTCTATTCTTTTATTTCTTACAGGAGTAACGTTTTGATGCTTCTCGCCTCCGCAGCACTCTGAATATAACGATACTCTTGCGCCTAAATTCTCTAATAATTTTGTTAGCTGCTCTATATTTTCTTTATTGTCATAGCAACCGATATATAGCAATATAGAATGATCTTTTAAATTTCTAACTATTTTTTTTAAAAAAAATTCTGCTGTTCTATTTTCGGCAACATAATTATTTTTATCATTATCGTTCGGATCATTTATTTCATTAGAACTAAATATTAAATCGAGGATATGCTTTGCTCCAGTATTGTTTCTATCGGTATCCGACAGAGTAGCCTTAAATGGCTCAAGACTATAATCTATCTGATTTTTATACATTGAATTTTTATTAACGGTATCAAGAGCTTTATTTATGGATTGACTGCATACTTGACATCCAGTATATAAATATTTAGCTCCTTTGCTCTGGGCTAATCCAAGATTTCTGAGGGGCATAACGACTTTATTAAAAAATTTATGGTCATAATAACCTGGCGCTGCTCCGCAACAATTCCACTCCTCAAGAAAATCCGCCTCTATATTAAAAAGTTCAAAAATTTTATAAAGGTTTTTATTTTGAGTTTTTAAATTATTTGATTCTACACATCCAGGATAATACAATATTTTTTTCAAAATTAAACCCGCTAATTTATTTTTTATTTATAGTTTATAATATGATTTCATACATTAATGACTTTAACTTACTTAATTGATTGACTTATTTTTTTATAACATAACATCATACATAATACATACAGAATATAGAATACAGACTACTATAATAGACTCAACTAACCTAACTAAAAACTAAAGCATCCATCTAACTAACTAATTAACCTAACTAACTAAGATAATGCCTTCTATAGTTTAAAAGTTTAAAACATTTTTTAAAAATAAATTTAATATCCTGCATTTTAACAGCTGTATACAAACATCAATTATTATAATCCTATTTAAAATTTAAAATCAAGTTTTTTTTTTAACAAAAAATAAAATTATATAAAATTTTTAAAAAGCTATTTTATTATTGCGATTATACTATATATTTATTATATATAAATTTTAATCTTAACAATACACATTAATACACATTAAATACCTAACTTTTCTATAAATTTTTAGAGGACATTATAACTATGCGATATTATTATGCTATGTATTTTATAAATATAAAATAAATAATGTAGTGTATGTCCTGTATATTGATATACAGGACAAATAAAGATAATATATAAAAATATTTAATAAAAATAGGAAGTTCAAATGTCCTGCATAAAAAATAAGAAAAAGTTAGGTAAATATAGGAATAATGCTGAAAAACATAATTTGCTAATTTTATTTGTAAAATTATAATAATTATTATTATAATTAAAACACTTTTTTGATATTTAATTGCTGATATTTAATTGCTATTTAATTGCAATGTTACCTTAATTCTGCTACGAAGAATTATTATATAATTTAATTATATATATTGCTTTCGAGGGGTCAAGGGGGCACCCCCCTTGACCCCTCGCGTATTAATGAATTATAAAAATTAATTTTTAA
>JAJZVN010000022.1 GCA_021845685.1 bacterium | reverse complement strand
GACCCCCCTCACGTATTAATGAATTATAAAAATTAATTTTTAATTAAGCATGGTAAAATTAATTAAATTTAATAAATCTTAAAAGGACAAAAGGACTGCATTAGAAAATAATTATTTCTATAACTCCTCTCCAACAATGGGAGAGGATTAAGGGGAAGTTGTGAGAAGTTCTAATACAGGATTAAAGAATTAATAATAAATTATTTTATTTATTATTTATATTTAATTAGTTTGTTTTAATATTAATTTTAAAAACTTAAAAACGGGGTAACAGATAGATGGCTTCTTTAAGAATTGCAATAAACGGTTTTGGCCGTATTGGAAGGAATGTGTTCAGAATTTTTCAATCTAAAATAGCTAACGGCGAAGACATTGAAATTGTGGCAATAAATGATATTACGACACCTAAGGCGCTTGCTTTTTTGCTAAAATTTGATTCTGTTCACGGTAAAGCAGATTTTGAAGTAGGATATGACGAAACAAACATTTATGCCGATGAAAGAATTTCTTTAATTACTGCCATTAAAGATCCTGCCGAATTGCCATGGAAAAAACTTAACGTAGATTTAGTTATAGAATCTACAGGGTTATTTACGGACCGAGAAAACGCATCTAAACATCTTACTGCAGGCGCAAAAAAAGTGCTGATTTCGGCACCTGCCGATAATCCCGACGCTACTATAGTACTTGGCGTAAATGAAAACCTATACGATAAAAATAAACATAAGATAGTTTCTATGGCTTCATGTACAACCAATTGTCTTGCTCCAGTTGCCAAAGTGCTTAACGATAATTTTATTATAGAAAAAGGCAATATGACTACGGCACATTCTTATACGAACGACCAGAGAATATTAGACCTTCCGCATAAAGATTTTAGAAGAATGAGAGCTGCTGCAGTTTCTATAATTCCTACAACAACCGGCGCTGCAAAAGCAATATGCGAAGTTATACCTGAATTAGCCGGAAAATTAGACGGAATGTCTTTAAGGGTTCCGACACCTGATGTATCAATAAACGATTTAGTATGCCTTGTTAAAAAAAATACTACCGTAGAAGAAGTTAACGGAAAATTGCTTGAAGCTTCGCTAAATTCTATGAAAGGAATTTTGGCTTATAGCGAAGAACCTTTGGTTTCTATTGATTACAGAGGAGATCCTCATTCATCTATTGTTGATTCCTTAACCACTAAAGTTATACAAAACAACTTAGTGAAAGTTCTTGCATGGTATGATAACGAATGGGGTTATTCAACAAGAATCACCGACTTAAGCAAATTTATGTTCAGATAATTTCATTAAAATTCAATAAATTAAATTCATTAAATTCATTAAATTAATAAATAATTAATCATAAGTTGTAATATTTTTACTATGGATAATATCGTATATATAGACGAAATTGAAATAAAAAATAAAACTCTTCTAATAAGAGTGGATTTTAATGTACCTTTGGATTCAAACGGCAATATAACCGATGATTCAAGAATAAGAGCAGTTTTACCTACGATAAATTACTGCCTTGATGAAAAAGCAAGGATTATTCTTATGTCTCACATGGGGCGACCTAAAGGGAAACCTGTCCCTGAACTTTCTCTTCTTGTCGTCGCCAAAAGACTCAGCAGACTTTTAGATAAAGAAGTTAAATTTGTAAACGATTGTATAGGAGAATTAGCAGAAAATGCAGTTAAATCCAGTTTTAGTGGAGATATTATACTTTTAGAAAATTTAAGATTTCATTCTGAAGAAACTGCCAATGACGATAATTTTGGAAAAGAACTTGCATCCTTATGCGATATTTATGTTAACGATGCGTTCGCAACGGCTCATCGCTCCCATGCTTCAAATGTTGCGGTAACAAAATATGTTAGTACTTGCGCCGCAGGCTTTTTAGTAAGAAAAGAGCTTAATTACTTCAGAAGAGCGGTAGAAAATCCGATGAGACCGTTTGTAGCTATTGTAGGCGGCGCTAAAGTCTCAGGAAAAATAGAAGTGCTTTCTAATTTGGCCGAAAAAGTTGATAAACTAATTATAGGCGGAGCAATGTCAAATACCTTTTTAAAAGCTTTAGGCTATGACATCGGAGCTTCATCGGTTGAAAATGATATGGTAGACTATGCTAAAAAAACTTTAGAGAAAATAAAAGAAAAAAAAATAAAACTTTATCTTCCCGTTGATGTGGTGGTAGCTGATAAGTTTTTGCCCGATGCCGAATCTAAAGTTACAACAGTTCAAGAAATTCCTAAAGATTGGTTAGCCTTAGATATAGGTCCAGCAACCGTAACTTTATTTTCGGAAGCGATTCAAAATGCAAAAACAATTGTATGGAACGGTCCAATGGGAGTGTTCGAATTTGATGCATTCAGCAGGGGCACATATGCAATGGTATCAAATGTTGCAAACGCTTATGCTCTTACGATAGTCGGCGGCGGGGATACCGACGTTGCCTTGCACAGAGCAGGTGAATTTGCTAAAATGTCTTACGTGTCCACAGGAGGAGGGGCGTTTCTTGAGCTGCTTGAAGGAAAAATTCTCCCCGGAATACAAGCTTTAATAGAATGCTCTAAAAAAAATAAACTGACCTGACAAACTAAATATAAATAAGCAGCATATAACAATAATAACTTAATATAATGATTATGAAAAAAAAATTATTAGTTTTAATTTCTATTTTTATTCCGATTTTGATTATTGATCAGATAACAAAATATATAATAGCAAATAATATTTCTTTTTACGGAAAAATTACCATCATAAAACACTATTTCAATATAGTGCATGTTAATAATACCGGCGTAGCTTTCGGTATTATGGGAAATGCATCAAAATATATCATAATATTATTCACGTTAGCCATTATAATTGCTTTAATTTATGTTTTATTTAGAGTAAAAATTTATACAAATCTTTTTATAGTTTCTTCATCTTTAATTATATCAGGCGCTGTTTCTAATTTGATTAATAGAGTCTTCCAGGGTTTTGTTGTTGACTTTATAGATATCCATATATATCAATATCACTGGCCGAGTTTTAATGCTGCAGACAGCTGTGTAGTAGTCGGAACTATATTGTTATTCATCTCAATAATTAAATATATATAACCCGACTTCACCATAATTAACAGCAGCATCATATTGATATTACTATATTTATGGGGGCAACAAAAATGTCTATGGGGACTACAAAATAAAAAATAAAATGCAACAATATCAATAAGTTATAATTTTATAATAATAAAAAAACGGTGAAGTTGAGATAAGTAAGAATCATAAATAAAAAATATTTCTTATTAAAAAATTATAATTTTCTTTTGCATAATTAAATGCTCTTTGGTCTTTAATATTATGTTTAATATCACCGACCTTTATATCTCCTAAAACCAATCTAAAAGCCGACGACCAGGCGCAAGAAGTAAATTTATTGTTATATCCTCCCCCGCCAAGCCATATTTTATTTACTTTTTTTTCATTAATAATTTTTATTATATTTAAATATCCTTTTAGCGATAAATTTAAATGCGACAATATATCAAATTTTGAAGAATCAGCTCCTATTTGCACAACTAATGCATCAGGTCTGAATTTATCAAATACATAATTAAAAACTTTTGTAAAATTTAATAAATAAGTGTAATCATCAGTGCCAGGATAAAGCGGAAAATTAATTGAACTTTTTTCTTCAATATAACCCTCTCCAGGAAATAAAAAATCTCCGCTTTCATGAAAAGATAATATTAATAAATCTTTGTTATTTCTATAATCATCTTTGAAAGCATCGGCAACCCCGTCGCAAAAATGTGCATCAATATCTATATATAAGACTCTTTTTTTATAATTCAATAATCTCAATATTGCATAAACAGGATCATTTACAAAACAAAAACCCCACGCATGATTCTTTTTTGCATGATGAAGTCCGCCCGGAAAATAAAACGCATCTGTGTAATTTTCTTTTACAATTAAATCAGCCGCTAAATTAACTGCGCCTATATGAATACTTGATGCAGAAAAAATGCCATTAAAATAAGGGTTGTCCGTAGTTCCTATTTCATATTTTTTGGGTATATATTTTGTTTTATCGTTTTCTGTTTCATAAAGATATTTAATATAATCAGCATCATGATATAAACTCATTTCTTCAATTGAAGCAGGTTTTACAATAAAATTGTCGTATGCGCCTTTTGAATATTTTTTAATTTTTTGCATAGTATAGATAATCCGTTCCCTTTTAAGAGGATGATATTCGGCATATTTATATTTTTCTAATTCTTGATTGTATAAAAGAGCAATTTTTTTCATTTTTTATTTTTATTTCTTAATTTTGAATTTTTATTTATTAACTCTTTGTTTGTATGTGTTCTTTATTCTTTGCCATCTATTATTTTATTTTCACTTTTGAATAGCCTAATGATTTTATTTATTTATTATTATATATAAGATTATGAAAAAATATATAATTCAATAAATTATAAAGATATACGGTGAGTAAAATTCATTGCGTAAATTAATAATTTTTAAACGGCTAAATTTTTATATAAATAAATTGTGGTATAATTAAAGTATAACCATTATATTAATATATTTACTTAACACAACTTCACCATAATTACCGGCAACATCTTGATATTGCTATATTTATGTGAGCAACAAAAATGTTTATGGGGAATAAAAATAAAATATAATAATATCAATGGGTTATAATTTTTAATAATAAAAACGGCGAAGCTGGGTTAATCAATTAATTTTTAATTAATTAAATTATTATTATTGTATCAAAAAGTCCCAAAATAGCAAAAACATAATAAAAAAAAAATTACAAAACAATGGAAATAAAAACAATTTTTTTAGACATCGGCAGTGTTTTACTCACTAACGGATGGGATACCCGCTCAAGAAAATTAGCTTCCGAAAAATTTAATTTAGATTACGAAGATTTTGCGGAGAGACATGGTTATTTGTTTGCGCTTTACGAAGAAGGGAAAATTTCGTTAGATAATTATCTTGATAAAACAATATTCTATAGCGAACGCAACTTTTCAAGAACTGATATTAAGAATTTTATTTTTAGCCAATCGCATGCAATTCCTGAAATGATCCAATTATTTCACACTCTAAAATCAAAACATAAGTTCAGGCTTGCATCTCTGAACAACGAAGGGCTTGAACTTTCCATTTACCGCGTTAAGACTTTTGAGTTAGATAAATTATTTGATTTTTTTATCACATCATGTTTTGTCCATTTAAGAAAACCTGATGAAAATATATACAAACTTGCTTTAAGTTTATCTTTTTCAAAACCTGAAGAATGTATTTTTATCGATGACAGATATTTTAATGTTGAAACCGCTGCCAATCTTGGAATAAATGCTTTTCAGCATACCTGTTATAAAAACACGAAAGAAGAATTAGCACAATACGGTTTTAGTTAATAGATATCATATCTTATCTTAACCCAAGTTTACCGTTAATCTATAAAACTCTTGGAAAACTTCATTGTTAATTCTTTATAGAACTGCAAAATAATTTATCAAATACCTCTTATATATATTTTAGAATATCTTAAAAAATAAGCGGTGAGCTTGGGTTGAGAATTCATATTTTTTTAATTTCATTTCTCAATATAAATATAAATATAAATATAAATATAAATATAAATATAAATATAAATATAAATATAAATATAAACTTTTTGACATACTCCTCATGCCTAAAGGCAGGGATTATGGTATCAACGGCAGTTGCGAAACGTATCCGTCTAACACTGCCTACTCCAAGAGAAGATGCTCCTTCTCTGTTTTATGATTTATAAATGTAAATTTTTAAATATATTAAAAATCATATAAAATTGCTTGTTTAATCAATTAATCCATCATTATTTAATAGGGAGGTTAGAGCTGATGAATGAAAAAGAGTTAGAAACTATAAATTCATACTGGAGAGCTTCTAATTACTTAGCTTGCTGCACTATTTACCTAAAAGACAATCCAATGCTCAAGGAACCGTTGAAACCGGAACATATAAAACCAAGATTGTTAGGACATTGGGGAACGACACCGGGTTTAAATTTTATATATACCCATTTAAACAATTTAATAAATCATACCGACGCTAATATTCTTTTAATAAACGGTCCAGGTCACGGAGCACCGGCAATTCTTGCGAATACTTATTTGGAAGGTACTTTATCTGAACATCATAATGAAATTTCTCAGGATATTTATGGAATGAATATGCTTTTTAGAAAATTTTCAACTCCGTACGGTTTTCCAAGCCATGTAGGTCCGCATATCCCCGGTTCAATACATGAAGGCGGAGAATTAGGCTATTCCTTAGTCCATGCTTTCGGAGCGGCGTTTGATAACCCTGATCTTATTATCGTATGCATTATAGGCGACGGAGAGGCAGAAACTGGACCGTTGGAAGGCAGCTGGAAATCTCTTGATTTTTTAAACCCGGTGAGAGATGGTGCCGTTCTTCCTATTTTGCATTTAAACGGATATAAAATATCAGGTCCTACGGTGTTAGGAAGAACCGACGATAAACATTTGAAAAATTTATTTTCCGGATACGGCTATAAAGTTTTTTTTGTGGAAGGCGACGAACCAAATGAAATGCATGAAAAAATGTCCAGAACTCTCGATGAATGTTATAACCTAATAATTGCAATACAAAAAGATACAAGAGAAAACGGATTCAAAACAAAACCCGAATGGCCTATGATAATATTAAGAACTTTAAAAGGCTGGACTTGCCCTAAAGAACTTGACGGTTTGCCTCTTGAAGGAACATTTAGAGCACATCAGGTGCCTATTCCGGATCCCGTTGAAAATCCTTTGCACCTTAAATTGCTTGAAAAATGGATGAGAAGTTATAAACATAGTGAACTTTTTGATGAAAATGGAGTATTAATAAAAGAATTAGCCGATTTTGTTCCGCAAAAAATTAAAAGAATAGGAGCAAATATACAGGCTAACGGCGGATTTCTTTTGGAGGATTTAAACCTGCCTGATTTTACGCAATATGCCGTAGAAGTTAAAACACCGGGAACAATAACTTTAGAATCTACAAGAAGACTCGGAGAATATGTGCGGGATATTTATAAGAAAAATCCTAAAAACTTCCGTTTAATGAGTCCAGATGAAACAACGTCAAACAGGTTTTATGGGGTTTTCGATGTCACCGACAGATGCTCCGTTAATCCTACTATAAAAATAGACGACCACGTATCTGCCGACGGAAGAGTAATGGAAGTCTTATCGGAACATTTATGCGAAGGATGGCTCGAAGGATATTTGTTGACAGGCAGACACGGCATATTTATGAGTTACGAAGCATTTGCAACCATTGTTGATTCAATGGTTACTCAATTTTCAAAATGGATTGAAATAGCACAAGAATTTTCATGGAGAAAGCCTACTGCATCTCTAAACATTATTCTTTCTTCCCACGTGTGGAGGCAGGACCACAACGGATTTTCACATCAAGGACCTGGTTTTATAGACAATATAATAAACGAAAGATCTTCCGTAGCTAGAATTTATTTTCCGCCCGATGCAAACACGCTATTATCGGTTATGGATCATTGCTTAAGATCTAAAAATTATGTTAATGTTATTATAGCAGGAAAACAGCCTGAACTTCAATGGCTTGATATGGAATCGGCAAAAAAACATTGTCAAAAAGGAATTTCAATATTTGAATGGGCAGGTAATAAAGACGACGGAAATCCTGATGTAATTTTTGCATGCGCAGGTGATGTTCCGACATTAGAAACTATTGCCGCCGCATCTTTGCTTAAAGAATATGCTCCTGAAATTAAAACAAGGGTTGTAAATATTGTAGATTTAATGACTTTAAGCCCCTCGGATTATCATCCGCACGGAATAGATCCCGATATTTTTCTTAATTTGTTTCAAGAAAATACTCCGGTTGTATTTGCATTTCACGGATATATCAGAATAATTCATGACCTTGTTCACGGAAGACCTAATTCTGAACGCTTCCATGTCAGAGGCTATATGGAAGAAGGTGCTACGACAACTCCGTTTGATATGGTTATAAGAAACAAAATGAGCAGATTTGATTTAGCTATTCTTGCTTTAAAAAATATTCCTAATTCTAAGTCAAAATATTTAAACTTGATCGCAAAATTTGAAGAAAAAATAAGCAATAATAAAGTATATGTTACAACAAATCTCAAAGATATGGATGAAATTGAAAATTGGACATTGCAGCTATGAAATTTAATTATTTTTAGAATTTTATAATCCGGAAGGATTAAATGATTAAGGTATAAAGTCTATATTTATTTATATTTTTTTTTGTGATAATATTATTAATTATAAAATTTTAAAAACTCCCTTTAGATTATTTTTATAATAGGGAGTTTTTTTATTAATATTTATTTTTTAGTTTTATATTTATATTTTATATATTATTTTAATTAATTAAACTTACATAAAAAAATTACGGATAAGATTTATGGAACAAGAAAAAATTTATGATTTTTCTTTGATAGAGAAAAAATGGCAGGATAAATGGCTTAACGGAAATGATTATTCTGTTGACAATCTGCCTATTGATAGCAATAAAAATAAGAAGAAGTTTTATTGTCTTGAAATGTTTCCTTACCCTTCAGGAAAAATTCATATGGGACATGTCAGAAATTATTCCATAGGCGATGCTATAGCAAGATTCAAAAGACTGAAAGGATATTATGTTTTACATCCGATTGGTTTTGACAGTTTTGGACTTCCTGCCGAAAATGCGGCAATAAAAAATAAAACAAATCCTAAAGAATGGACATATAAAAATATTGAAACTATGGAAGTTCAGTTTAAAAAACTTGGGCTTTCTTACGATTGGGACAGGAAAATTATTACATCCGACAGTTCTTATTATAAATGGGAACAGCTTTTTTTTATTCAAATGTTTAAAAGAGGGCTTGCATATAAAAAACTTTCTCGCGTTAACTGGTGCGAATCATGCCATACTACGCTTGCTAACGAACAGGTTGAAAACGGAAAATGCTGGCGATGCGATAACGAAATTACTATAAAAAGTATGGACCAGTGGTTTCTTAAAATTACCGATTATGCGGAAGAACTCCTTGCCGAATTAGATAATTTAAACGGCTGGCCTGACAAAGTAAAAACAATGCAAAAAAATTGGATCGGTAAGAGCGAAGGTCTAAGTTTATTTTTTAAAATAGACGACAAGGAAAATCCATCAGATTTACAATCAGCAATAAATAAAATAGAAAAAATCAACGGTCAAGTTAGTAACAGTCTTAATCATAATATTAACGATGACGATGATAATGGCAATAAGGACAAAATTATTAATTTAAACCCAGAAAGCAGGTCGGATAAAAATCAAAAAAAATCGGCAGAAAAAGATGCAATGGAATTAGAAATTTTTACAACTCGACCCGATACTATTTTTGGCGCAACATATCTTGCTATTTCGCCTTTGCATCCATTAGTTAAAGATTTATTAAAAACTGAAAACGCTAAGATTAAAACTGAAGAATTAATTCGAAAAAGTTTAATTTCAAAAGAAATTACAGAAAAAGAAGGTGTTTTTACAGGTTCTTATGCAATCAATCCTTTCAATAAAAAGAAATTACCTATTTATATTGCCAATTTTGTTCTAATGGATTACGGCACGGGAGCAATAATGTCTGTTCCTGCCCATGATGAAAGAGATTTTGAATTTGCAAAAAAATATAATATTGAAATAATTGAAGTTATTAGGAATCAAAACGACGCTGCCGTATCGTCCAATGCCGTTAATAATATTTCCGACAATAACGATTATAATCATAATGTTATTAATAATAATTATAATAATAAAAATTTACACTGCGAAAGCTCTGTGAATCTTGTTAATCATTCAGATCTAATAAGTCCATTCACCGGAGAAGGTATTTTGATTAATTCATCCGTATTTAACGGTTTAATATCAAAAGAAGCTAAAAGTGCTATATCTTTAGAGGCCGAAAAAATGGGATTCGGCAAAAGAGTTACAAATTATAGATTAAAAGATTGGGGAATTTCAAGACAAAGATACTGGGGATGTCCTATACCTGTTGTTTATTGCGAAAAATGCGGCGCAGTTCCTCTAAATGAAAACGATTTACCGTTAGAATTGCCTGAAAATGTAATATTTACAGGCGAAGGCGAATCTCCGCTCGCAAGATTAGACTCATTTATAAATACTTGCTGTCCTGTATGCGGAGGCAAAGCCAAAAGAGAAACCGATACCATGGACACTTTCGTCGAATCTTCATGGTATTATGCCAAATATACTTCAAAATCAGATTTCGTTAAATCAGATTATATAAATAAATCAAATAATAATAGCAGCAATAACTTTATTAATAATATTAATAATTCAGCTTCAACTCATAAAATCCAATCTCCTTTTGATAAAAAAGCTGCAAATTACTGGCTTCCCGTCGATCAGTATATAGGCGGAGTTGAACATGCGGTAATGCATCTTCTGTATGCAAGGTTCTTTGTCAAGGTTTTAAGGGATTTAGGATATTTAAATATTAATGAACCTTTTAAAAATTTATTAACGCAGGGTATGGTTGTAAAAAACGGCGCTAAGATGTCAAAATCCAAAGGTAATGTTGTTGATCCTGATGATCTTATTAATAAATACGGTTCAGACACTGTTAGGCTTTTTTCGCTTTTCGCCGCTCCTCCGGAAAAAGACCTTGAATGGAATGATAAAGGAGTTGAAGGTTCTTATAGATTTATTAATAAAATTTATAAAATAGTTTCGGCATACGAAAAATATCTAAAAAAAATAGAAATAAATAATTTAAAAAATCTGATAGTTTTAAATCAAAATTTTTTTGAAAAAACAGATATTGAATTAAAAAAAATTAATAATGAATTGAACGGTATAATAAAAAAATCTGAAACCGAAATGGAAGAAAGATTTCATTTTAATACCGTTATAAGTTCCTGTATGGAATTAGTCAATAAAATTTTTGAATATCATAAAAAACAAAATAATGTAAATATAAACATTGAAACAATTAATAGAGCTGATACAATTAAAACATTTGAAATAGAACGAGCGCAAACACACAAAAAATATGAAAGCGATAAATATTTATTAAAACATATTTTTAATTCAATTTTAATAATATTGTATCCGTTTATTCCGCATGTTTGTTCAGAATGTTTTGAAATTTTAGGCAGCGGTATAAATATTGAATCGGCAGGATGGCCTGAAATTATAGATACGGGATACAAAATTGAAACATGCGGTATTGCCGTACAGATAAACGGCAAGTTAAGATCTCAAATAACTGCAAATATAGATTCTGAACAGCAAGATATTCTTAATTTGTCATTGGAAGACGAAAAAATTAAAAAATATATTAATAATATTTCTTGGGTTAAAAAATCAATATATATAAAAAATAAACTAATTAACATTATTATTTAATAAATTTAATAAAATATATATAATATATATAATAGTTATATTCTTTGCTTAATTATTTTTCTCAATTTATTTTAACTATTTTAATTTAATTATTATTCTCAATTTATTTTAACTATTTTAATTTAATTATTATTTTAATTTTAATTTAAAATCAATTATTATGCTTTTAAAAAGACTTCTAATTTTAATATTTATTTTAATCCCTCCGCTGCTCTTATCTGCCTGTGGATATTCGCTGCTGCAACAAACAAAAGAGGGAAATAGCATTACAGGAGGCTCAAATAATAATATTTCTTCATCCGTCTATGGCGATTATTCTAGTATTAGAAATATTTACATTAAACCTTTTAAAAATCTTACATATAAAAGCGGAATAGGTGTTTATTTTTCAAATAATATTGCTTATTATTTAAATTCTTCTACAAATATGTTCAGTTCAAATAAAAATAATGCAAGGTATTACCTCTCCGGCAAAATAATTTCGGTTAATAATTCTGTTATATCTTATACAGGAGTTGCTGCAGCTGTCCAATATTCAATTTCGGCAACCGTATCTATAAATTTATATAAAACAAGCGGCAAAATTCTGTTTCATAATATAACGCTCACATCAAGCGCAACATATTTTAACTATGTAAACCCCTTAGTTGGGCATAAGCAGGAAAAAACAGCTATAGAAATTATTTCAAAAAGGATAGCTAAAAAAATAATTCTTTTAATAGAAACCAAAGCTATATCTCATAACTAAAGTTTATCTTTACAATACTTTTTTATTCTAATACTTTTTTATTCTAATACTTTTTTACTACAATATTTTTTTACTACAATATTTTTTTACTATATTACTTTTTTACTATTACTATACCTTATTACTATACCTTATAGATTATAAACTTAATAATATGGAAGAAATACTGATATATTTTTTTTACGGCGAAAACGAATTTAGAATAAATAAAGAAATTGAAAAAATAAAGCTTAAGTATTTAGAAGAAAATCAAATTGATTTTAATTTTGATAGAATATCAAACCCTTCTGCAACCGATATTTTAAATATCGCCGACAGCTACCCCGTTATTGCGGACAAAAGAATAATACTTATTGACAGTTTTGAAGACGCTATCTTAAATGACGAAGATTTAATTAGATATGCAAATAACCCTTCGCCGACTTCTATTATAATTTTTTATAAAAATGCTCCTAAATTAAATGAAAACAATAGCTTTTTAAAAACATTAAAACCAAAAAAATATTTTAAACTTATTAAAATAAGACCGCTTTATGATTCCGAATTACCAAAATATATATCTGAAATGTGCAGAGAAAAAAAAATAAATATGAATGAAGAAACTATTTATTATTTTTTAAGAATTATAGGCAACAATCTTTATAATATAAATAACGAATTAGACAAAATATCAAATAGTTTTAATAACGTAATAAATAATAACGACAATAATAATAACAATGTAATAAACAACGCAAAAAACCAAAAACAAATTACTTTTAAAGACATTAAATCCTTAATTGCCGTATCCCGTACTTTTACTGTTTTTGATCTAATAGATGCTATAGTAGATAAGGATTTTAAAAAAGCTTACAATATTTTTTGCCTGATATATGAAGAAGGAGAAGAACCCGTAAAAATAATTTCCATACTGTACACGGAAATAAAAAAAATTCACAAAGGAAAACTAATGGACAAATCAGGTATTGACTTAAATACTATATTGTCGGTAAACAACGTTCAGCCGTTTCTTAAAAATAAATATCTCGCCAGAATGAATTCTTACAAGCTAAAAAACTTAGAAGATATTATAAAAATAATAGAAGATACCGATATTAAGCTAAAAACCTCAGGATTTCCTGATAATATAATCTTTGAAGAACTAATATTTAAAACAAATCTTATATTTCCGGCAATAAATAATTAATAATTTAATAATTTAATAATTGTTTTAAGCTTTAATTGATTTAACCGAATTATAAAGTTTAGTTATTTTAGAAACTTTTCTTGCTGCATTATTTTTATGAATTACATGTTTAGATGCTAATTTCATAATAAAGGCAACATTGATTTTAAAAAGTTTCTCAATATTGTCCATATCTTTGTTTTCGGCAGCGCTTATAAATTTTTTCATAAATGTTTTCATTGTCGAAACATTGCTGGTATTGCGTAGATTTCTTTTTTTTGTTTGCTTTACTCTTTTAATGGCAGATTTATGATTTGGCATAAATTTTGTTAACTCCCTATTATTTATTATTATTTTATTTAAGAATTATTTTATTTATTATTGCTATGCTGCTAAAATTATCTTATAACTATTTACAACTATAGAAATAAATATTATATCAATAGTTTAAAAATTTTGCCATATAAATTTTATAAAGTCAAGAAAATAGTTGGTTAATATTAATTGTTAATGTTAAGAAGTGACCGAACAACATAAAGAAGCCGCATTAAAACATAGGCGCAAAATATTTAAACGTCTTATCTTTAATCCCTAATAACAAATAAATACTTTTAAATTTAATTAATCATCTTTTTGATCATCTCTTTCGGCTTCTTCCTCATCCGTTAAATTAGATTGCAAAACATCAACAGCTTCTTTTTCCGGAAGCTCTTGAACATTTTTAAGCGCCGATTGTATTTTTCTAGTTCTTGTTCCGATTAATTTGTCTATATCGTCGCTTGCTTTATTAATTTTGTCCTGAGCATTTTTTAATATATCGCCAAATTTATTAAATTCCGTTTTAACTGCCGAAAGCACATTTTGAACTTCACCTGCATGCTTTTCAATATTAATAGCTCTAAAAACCATTAAGAAACTGCTCAAAATAGATACTAAAGTATTTGGTCCGGCAATAATTATTTTATAATCTCTATAAAGACTTTCAATAAGATCCGGCTGTCTTGATATTTCTGCATAAAGACCTTCAGTAGGCAGAAACATTATTGCATAATCCGTTGTTTGCGGAGACGAAATATATTTATTTTTAATATCCCCCGCATGCTTTCTGATTACAGTTTTTAAACCGTTAGCTGCTTTGTCTATTTCACTTTTATCGCCTATTTCATAAGTATTTACAAGAGATAAATATGCATCCATCGGAAATTTTGAATCAACTGGTAAATAATTATAAGAATTAAAATTATTATCTTGCGGTATTTTTATTGCAAAATCTACTCTTTGTTTTAAACCATTTTTTGTAATATCAAACTGTTTTTCAAAATATCCCGCCGATAAAATATCATTTAATAAATTTTCGAGCTGGACTTCTCCCAATATTCCTCTTGTTTTGACATTTGACAGAACTTTTTTTAAATCACCCACTCCTGCGGCGAGTGTCTGCATTTCCCCTAAACCTTTATGGACGGATTCTAATCTTTCAGATACCTGATTAAATGACTCCGTTAATCTTTTTTCTAAAGTAGCGTGAAGTTTTTCATCAACTGTTGCACGCATTTTTTCCAGCTTTTCTGCGTTATCATCTTGAAGGCTTTTTATACTATTTTCAACTGTTTTTCTAATTTTCTCAAGTCTTTCATCTGTTGTATTTAAAAAATTCAAAACTGCGTCGTTTGAATTTTTAAACGAGTTGGAAAGTTCTTCTCTTATTTTTGTTAATAAAGACAGGGTTTCGTCGCGGCTGTTTTTAAATTCGGTTTTTATTTCGTTTCTGATGTTTAAATCTAATTGAGATATTGTATCTTTTAATCTTAAAAAATTATAATTTATATCTGACAATGATTTATTCAATAATTTATTATCATCTTCGTTCTTTTTACTTTTAAAAAAAATAAAATAAACGTTAATAACAATTAAGATTAAACTTAAAACCAAAACGGATATTAAAATATACGTATTTATCATTTAAACCCCTGTGAAATTAAACAATATAAAATAAAATATAAATAGAGTTGTCATTCCTGCTAAGGCAGAAATCTAACATTACTAAACCATTACTGCACTTTTAATAATTTCTATCGGCAATTTTTGGAAGATAAATTTGTAATTATTTCTGCCGCTTCGCTCAAATTATTAACTTTATAATCAGGAACAATCGTTTCGTTGTATTCATACATATCGTTCTCCACGCAAAAAGATTTAAGACCTGCGTTAATTGCAAGCTGAATATCGGTATCTTTATCTCCCACCAAGTAAGATTTGCTTAAATCTATATTGTATTTATTTACGCCGTCTTTTATCATTTTTGTATCAGGCTTGCGGCAATCACAAGATATATTGTAAGGTTCAATCGTCCCGTCTTTATGATGAGGACAATAAAATATATCGTCAATATAAATATTGTTTTTCTTAAAAATTGCTAAAAGCGTATTATGCACTTTTTTCAGATCATCTTCATAAAAAAAACCTTTTGCAATTCCTGATTGATTGGTTACTATAATTAGTAAAAATCCGGCTTCTTTAAGTTTTTTTAGGGCTTCTATAACTCCGGGAAGAATAATTAATTGGTCAGGAGATTTAAGATAGCCTATATCTTTATTTAAAACCCCATCTCTATCTAAAAATACACATTTATTTTTTTTGTTCTGATTACTTTCATTATTATCATTATTATCATTTAATAAATTTAACATCAAAATATCCTCTTATAGATATTATTAATAATAATCGTTACGATGAATTTGGAATTGCCTTCGATAGCATTTGTAGAATAAACGGAAGAAACCCTGTAAAAATCCTTAAGTTTATTCAGGAGGTTCTTGTCAGCAGATTTATAACGAGATATTTCTTCCTTGAATTTGTCTATCTTATCAAGTTTTACTGTGATATCTTCTTCGTTTATCTACATTTAGAAAACCTCCTTATTTTTTTATTTTACAACATCTGGTAACATCCTGTTCATAGTAAAACTGTGTGTATTTCGTTTTATTCGTTTTAATCGAACACCAATTCCGTTTCTTAGCAAACATTAATTTACTCCAAATACAATTAATAATTGTCCTGAATCTTTGCTGTTTTTAGCATTATATATTTTTGGATACGGGGAAAATATTTTTTTGCCTGCGATTGATACTTTTGCATTATGAGTTTAAAATTATTTATATTTCCGACTATACCTATGCCGAAGCATTCGCCTTTACCGTCAGGACAACCCCATTTTCCAATCCAGCCGCCGTTTCTTGTCCAGTTATTAGCTTTGCCCGTTCCATATCCAAATGATTTAGGAAGATAACCGTGTTTTTCTAAGTAGTTAGGATAAAGATTAGATAATGGTTTATCATCCTTTTCCAGTATATTGTTTATAGTCCATTTTTCGTTATAGCATGGTATAATTATGCTTAATTTCATAAATTAGAATACCCCCCACCACCTGAATTGTATTATATAATTATTTAAAATAATTAAACAAAGTAATGTACAATGCGACATAACTCATTGTTCATATTTATCTTCCTATATAGAACTTTATAGAATTAAACTGTTCCCTTTGTAGCATTTTTGTTTGCTTCAGATAACATAAGCATAAACTATCCCCAAAGTCAAAACAAAAATTATGATATCTTAAAGTGAATTTGAAAGCTTAATTTAACTATTTTAATTAATATTACTTTTTTATATAATATATTGATAATATATTATCGCTTTATAGATAAATTTATAAAAAATGTACCCGTTTTTGTACTTAAGATTTACATAATCCTATCTAATTTTGAACAATTATGCAAGATAATTTTTAAGGAGAAAAACGGCTTAAAAAGCTTAAAATAGCTTGTTTGAAGCGGTGCACCCTGAAGAATGAACTTCCCTTTGGGAAGTTTTAAACCGCACGAACCCCACACCTGCAGATTCGTGGTCTGTTTATATAGCCTTATAACTTATTGATACCATTAAGTAATTAGGATTGTAAAAAACGTTATGAGACAATTTTGAGACAAAAGGGCTATTTTGGGCGGTTATTTTCTTTGTCGGTGGTATGAAAAATAATATCGAATAATCTTTCGTTAGTCTTGTTCATATAGTCCACTTTTTCGGAAAGGGCATCTATCTTGGTATCCAATCTATCGTCAAGGGCGTCTATTTCATTTTTAAGGGCGTCTATTCTTGTATTGGTAGAAAATTTATCCTTTCTTCAAGAATATCCTGTTTATTCATAATCTTGCCTAAATCAGGGACTATTAATTCCTGAATGACTTTTCTTATCGCATTTTCCTTAATATTTTCCGCAGACATTTTAAACCCCTGAATTAAAATTAATCCTTTTATTAAATTATATAACCTATTTTTAAAATAATAAAGTGGTTTTTGACCAAATTTTGCAATTCTGCAATTTCCGACAAAATTTTACCGAAACATCAAAATGCGACCAAGGAGGCAGACGAATTTGCGACGAAATTTCACCAAATTTGACATTATTTTACCATTTTTAAGGATACGCCTACCAAGAGAAATGTTGCGAGAACGGCTTATTTACTGCGGTTTTGAATGGTCGGGATGACACGATTTGAACGTGCGACCCCCTGCTCCCAAAGCAGGTGCGCTACCAACTGCGCCACATCCCGATAATTTTTTAATTATAATATATATAAAATTTATATAATATCTATATCTAAATAAATAATAGTTTCAGTATATAAAATATATAAATACAAGTCAATCTTTAAAATTTATCCCAAAATTGCCGATAGAAATTATTGAGAATACCGCAATATTTCAACAATAAATGGATGCCTGCCTTCACAGGAGTGACACCCGACAGGTGAATTTTTAAAATCCATCAAAATCATTTCCGCGTGGGCGGAAATCCAGTCTATAAATTTCTATCGGCAATTTTGGGCTTTATATAAATTAAAACGAAACTATTTAAATTTGTTTATAAAATTTAGTCTTTTGAATTAAGCAATTAGTCTTATTATTAAATTATTAAATATTTATAGTTAGCCTTAAATAAACAATCAAGTATCGGCGCCTTTTTTATTCATAAGCCAATAAACTATTCCCAAAACCAAAATTAATAATCCTAAGATAGCTACTTCATGAGACTTATGAGGAGCAAGAGAAAATATCAAAACTTTTCTAAGTAATGCCGCCATTGCAAGAGCAATAAAAGCGCTTAACGCAAATTTTTTACCTTGAAGTTTTTTTACTTCCTCTTCTAAAAGCTCTCTAATAGCCCAAATAATCAGCATCGCACCTAATATATCAACAACTGTAGTCTCAAAAGAGGCTCCGCTAAATGCAAACCTATATATTTCAAAAAAGAATAAAAAGAAAACCATCGCCGTTGCAAGCATTAAAGTTAATACTAAAGACAAATCAAGTATATAAGAAAATTTTGAACTTAATTTTATTACTCTAGATTCGAATTTTGTATGAGAGATATAAAGTTTTCCTTCATCAATATAAGAACTTATAATAATATCTAAATTTATATCAAGAATTTTATTTATAGATTCAATTAATGAGTCTTTTTTATTACTATCAGCAAAATTTTTTAATATTATAGAATGAATATAATTTCTTATGTAATTCATCGTGGCGCTAACATAATGGGAAGGAAGTTTGATATCCGAATGAACTTCTCCTATTCTTTTAAGTCTGCGCAAATAATCGTTATTATATTCGCCAGAAAACATATTTAAAAACCAGAATTTAAGTTTTTCTTGATGTCTATTCCTAATTTCATCATTAGGTAAAAATTTGCTGAAATCTTCAAAATTTGAGATGAATGAATAAACTCCGGTGATAAATTCTTTTGTGTTTGCTTCCATAATACTCTTTAAAAATTTCAGATTTTCAACATCTTTATCATTAAATGAATAAATTAATTTTATTTCATGCAAGGTATCCATGCAACTCGCCCTTATTATATTTTAATTTTAATACTATATAAATTTATTAAACTATAGATAATAGATAATAGATAATAGATAATAGATAATAGATAATAGATAATAGATAATAGATATAACCTAATATTAAAATAATAAACACAATAAAAATCATTCTTATTTTGTTTATTGCATACTATATAATTACCCCTTATTGCAAAATAAATATTTATATCTGGCATTTAATTTAGCTTCATAATAGGTAGATTAACATAGATAGATTAAATAGATAGATTAAATGAATAGTAAATAGTATATTTCAAATTTTTTATGATAAATTATACAAAAATATAAGAACTTGACTAAAAATTATTACTATTATAAAATTACTATATTATAGAATTACCATATTACAAGATGATTGTCTATATTTATTATTAACATACAAATACAATAGAATATATATCGTAATATCAAAATAAAATCAATTTTTTCGGGCTGTTAGCTCAATTGGTAGAGCAACTGACTCTTAATCAGTAGGTCGCCGGTTCGATCCCGGCACAGCCCACCACTTAAAACCGCAGTAAATAAGCACTTCACAGCCGATTGACACCCTAAAATATTATTCCATATTTTCCATTTTTTATTAAATTTTCCATAAAATCCTTGATTTTTTGCTACCATATTGCTACTATTAAAACATAGGCTAAGATTAATTTAATGCGCCTATTTATGGCTGTTTGCATAATACGGTCTTAATAAATTTCAGCTTTAACATATAAAATTTTGCTACCATTTGCTACCATTATCAAAAAGGTAAAATATTATGGCAAGTTTATACCGCAAAAAAGGCAGCGATATCTGGTATTATTCGGTTTCTATAAACGGAAGACATCACCAGTGTTCTACAAGAACGTCTGATAAAAGGCTTGCCATGGAAGTAGCTAAGGCAAGCGAAGCGGATATTATTCGGTGCGCGCATGATATACCGACTGTTAATAAAAATATTTACACATTCAATAAAGTTTTTGAAGATTATTTGAAAAGTTTAAACAATGCCGAAAAAACAATAAAATCTAAAACATCCGCTTCGAAACATATCCTGCCCTACTTTGAAAACAAAAATATCGTAAAAATAAGCTTATCCGATATAGAAAGATATCAGTTTGAAAGAAGAACCGCTATTTTGAACCTGCCGAAGAACGCCGGCAAAAGAGACAGCGAAATATCCTTCCGTTCTCTTAATATCGAGATAACCACTCTGCACCATTTTTTTAATTATTGCATTAAGAAAGGAATTTTAGATAAAAATCCGGCTTCAGGCGTAAAAAGGCTAAACGAGTTATCCCGCCTAAAAACCTTATCGGACGACGATATAGATAAGCTAATCGCCGGAGCCACAAATAAATTAACCAGGGACTTAATTACTTTTCTGATTTATACCGGCTGCCGCAAAGGTGAAGCCTTAAATTTAAAATGGGATAACGTAGATCTTCAGAACGACTTGATAGCTATTAAGGGAACAAAAACTAAGTACGACAGGCATATTCCTATATCAAAGCCGTTAAAAGAGATTTTAAAAGGCATCGAAAGAAAAGACTGTTTATATTTGTTTAATAAAAACGGTGATAAACTCTCCGATTTTAAGCGTTCTTTTAAAACAGCCTGTAAGAATGCCGGCTTTAAAGATTTGCGAATCCACGACCTAAGGCACGTGTTTGCAAGTAAAATGGTAATGAACGGCGCCTCTCTTTATATTACCGGCGAACTTCTGGGACATCGGACGACGCAAATGACGAAGCGGTATAGCCATTTAGTGCCGGACACTTTAAAAAAAGCGGTAAACGCGGCTTTTTCAAAAGATTAAAAATTGATTATATAGATATAAAAACAGGTTATAAAAAAATATCATTAAAATTAAAGATGACAAATTCTGATAACGAGAATCATAAATTTGAAGATATATATAAAGAATTTGAAGAAAAAATTTTCTTAAAAGAAATAAATTCAACTAAAAATTTAAGACGCATCATTTCAAACCATATAAAAAATTATTTTAAAGATAAAACAATAGAAGAAATAGCATACGATACCGTTGAAAACTATAAATCATTCCGTATATCCCAAATATCTAATAAACCTAAAAACAAAGATAAAAATATAAATTCAATATCTTTAAGACAGCTTAATAAAGAATTAATAGCCCTGCGAAAATTCTTTAATTATTGTCTAAAAAAAGATTTGATCAATATAAACCCGGTAAAGACGAAAAATTCTTTTAAAAAAAATAAACCTGGCCGGTATTCAATTGATACATTTGACACTAAATTTAAAATTACAAAGGATATATACGAACTATTTAATCTTGCCGTTAAAAAATATGAAGAAAAAAGAAATACGGTATTTCCTGTCACGGATTACATAAATAACAGGTTAAACGTGCTTCTTAAAAATAAGCAATTTTTACATTCAGGGCTTATTACATATAAAGAGGATACGGAACAGATTAAAATAAAAATATATAATTTTATTATCGCCGACTTAGACGCATATAATTTAGACCGAAACAGAATGCTTGGATGGATAATTGGAGAAGAAGTCGAACTTATGACTAAAGCGTATAATGAAGAAATAGGGAAATTAAATTGTTTCATTGAAGCCAAAAATAAACAAATATCAGAGTTTAAAAAAACTGTTGAGAGCTTCATAAGCTCATTTAATAAGCTTAATGTATTTGAAAAAGCTCTTATTATAATAAAGTTTATTAAATCAGGCGTTTTTAATTTTTTAGGTTATTTGGAAGCAAGTATATCTAGAAGGAGACAAGAAATTTTTTATGATGATGATAACGTAATTAAAAAACAATTGCAAAGAAAAAAAGCCTTAAAACTGCCGCTATTTTCTTATAAGACGTTTTATTTAAATAAAAATATTTATGATAGATATTTGTCCCTTTCAGAAGTTATTAAAAATAAAAATAATAACGGTGTTCAAAAAAATTACAGTTTCGACGATTTAATCAATTTCAGATTATTTGAATTATTAAATAATAGCCCAATTATTTTTAAAAAAGAGCGGTTCGAATATGACGATATTTTATATCCATACGAATATCTGCGCGTAAACCTCACAAAATCAAATAAAGACTTAATAGCCAATCTGGAGAAAAGGGATAAATTTAAGGATGTAGACTGGAACAAAACGATGCAATCAATTATAGAATATACAATAATTCTAATCGGCGAGGAAATAGATGATGCAGGCTTAAAAAAATATATGCCGCAAAATATCAAATAATTAAAAAATAATTTCTTAGTTAAAAAATATAAAAAATAAATACCAATTTTTCTTATAAAATCCCGCAGCTTCAACATTTTACTAAAAATAAATATAGCACTTTTTAGTTTTAAACCATCTTAAAATTCACTTAAACACTCATTCCTAATTTTTTCCGCAAGTAAAAATGACACGATTTTAAAAAAATAATATCCTTTAAGAAAATATAATTTATATTAATTTTTTTTAAGGGATTATGGAAAATAATTTAAAACTTATCACCGTAAAAGAGCTTTCAGACATTATCAGGCTTAAAAAATCATCAATTTATTCTCTTGTCTATCGCAGAGCCATACCTTATGTAAAAATTAATTCTAAAACTCTTTTTAGATTAAGCGACATTGAAAAATTTATAGAACAAAACACGCATGAACCATTAAAAGACCAATTAGAAAAAATTAATACAAACCGTAAAATAAAATAGGTACATAGCAATGTCTATTGATGCCGTAGAACTCCTTAAAAATAAATATCCCGAACATGATTTCAACTTTAAGGAATATCCTAAACATTTTTTAGGACATTGTCCCGAGCATGATGACGAACACCCAAGTTTTACGGTTAATAAAAACGGATATTATAAGTGTTGGGCATGCGGATTCCAGGGAAGCACTGAAAACGGAGAATTTAAGGAGTTAACGGCTGAAGAAAAAGCGGAAATAGAAAAAGAAAAAGAAAGGCAGAATCAGATATTAAAAAGCAATCTGGAATTTTATTCAAGGTTGACTAAATCTTTAGACAGCGATACCGCAACCGAAAATTTAACAAAAAGAATAAATAATTTATCGGTATTAAAAAGAGATATAGTGCGGATAAATATAGATAATCATTACTTTGCATTTCCTTACACAACCGCCGAAACCCAAAAAATAGTAAGAATCGTGGCAAGAAAAATATACGAAAAGAAGATATTCAAACCTGAAGGAACTGATATAGGATATGAAATAAATGCATTTAACCTGCACAATGCGGCCAGTAGACTCAAAAACAATAAAGGCGGCATAGTAATAATTGTTGAAGGAGAGTTTGACGCTCTTGCGTTGGAGCAGTGGAAATTAAAAAATATATCGGTTATAGCGGTCGCGGGCGTAAGCGGATTTTCAAGAAAACTTTATAATCTAATTGACTATCTTAAAAGCTTAGATGCAACGGTTTTATTATGCCCGGACAACGATGAGGCGGGAATAAGAATGCTTTCTAATTTTAAATCTGAGCTTATGATAGAGATGCCAAAAGGAGTTAAGGATTTCGGCGAATTATTTTATAAAAATGCCGGAGATTCGGAGTTTAATGCGCTTGAAATTTTTAAAAATTTACGGAAAGAACAAATCTCTAAAATATTAAAAGAGCGTGCGGAAGAAGAAGCAAAACGCAAAGAGATAGAAATTAAAAGCAATATAGAACGACTATCTGACGTTCTATCGCAAAATGATATTAATAATATTCTTTCCGTTAAAGGGATTAAAGCTAAGGAGATTGTAGAATATGATGCAATAGGAAAAAAAATAGACAACATAACTGTCTGGACTAAAACTTTACCTCCGCAACGATTTATATTTGCAGGATTTAAGGCAAAAAAAGTTGGAATATTCGCGGGAACCGGCGGAGTCGGGAAAAGCTACATGGCTTTGCAATTAATACTGTCTTTCGCTGATGAAACTAAAAAAATGAACTATTTAAATTTGTTTGGAAATGTTAGAGGCAAAGCCGGATATATAACAAATGAAGACGACCTTGACGACTTGGAATACCGCCTGCAGCAGGTGAGGAAATATTATATTCAAAAAAACGGGATAGACATACAAAAAATAAACCATGAGAACTATGAATTTAGAACTATAGCCGAAATTCTCACTTCCAAAAGGAAACTAGTTAGATCAATTAGAGGAGAATATAAAATAGACGAAGATATTTATAATTATATACGCGATTTTTGCATAAACAAAGAATTTGTCATATTTGATACGCTTGCCCGCTCTCACGCCTTAAAAGTCAACGACCCAGGGGATATGGGTTTTTTAATAGGTCTTTTTGAAGATATGTCAAAAGAAACAGGCACTTCTATATTAATTCTTGCGCATACAAATAAAGCCGATTTAGAAGGGAAAGACAAGGTTGCCGGCGCAGCTCAATTAACAGATAATGCAAGATTTGTCATGACCTTAAAAAATAAAAAAGCATCTAACGATATTAAAATTCTTGAATTTCAAAAAGCAAGCTATTCTAAACCGACCGAACCGCTCTTTTTGAAGTGGCAGCCAGCCGATCCTGACAGCAAAGATAGCGTAGAATTGTTTGATATAACTGCTCCTGATGATTTTAACGAAACCCAAAAGAAAGGAAATAAGAAAGGCCGTCCTCGTCAGGGTAAAAAGAATAGTTTTCAGTATAAAGATGAAGAAGATGAGGATTTTGATTGATGGAAAATAAAAATGTAAATATATATCGCAGGCTTCTAAAATATCCGCCTTTTGCGGTATCGAGAAAGGGCGGTGCTATGATTATTAGCCATAAGCTTAAAAACGGCAAAGAAATAATAGCCATAGCCCCGGAATACGTAACAGTGGAAGATGCTGAGAAGCTATATACTGTGTGCTATCTTGCGCAAAGGGACGAAACTTTTAAAATAATTAACACTGAAAAATTCGGCAAAATGGCGGAGATTACAGTATTTATCTGGGATATTAGAAAACTGACAAATTGCAATGATGACGGCTATATTTATAAAGCGCTTGACCGAATAACCGGCATTAAAATTCAGTATAATTTTGAAAAAAATAAAACATCGGTGCATATTATCAATGCTGTAAAATTCAACCAAAAAACAGGCGAAATAAATATATTGATGGATTTAACAATGTTTAAAAACTTTGCGGGAAAATCTTTAACAATAAATATTGAAAAATATAATTCACTAACGCCGGTTGCCAAAAATCTTTATGGATTTCTCACAACAAACCCGTCCAATATATTCAAAGAAAATACGCTAATCGAGCGTGCTGTCATACTGGCCAAACGAAGAAATAAAGCTCAGTGTGTTTTAAAAAGAGCTTTGACAAAATTAAAGGAAGAAAAAATTATAAAAGATTTTAAAACAATAAAAAAAGAAGGTAAAAGGATTATAGAAATTGAAAGGCAAAATTTAAAATAATTATCCACAGCGGGTGCAAAACATTATCCACAGCGGGTGCATAATTTAAGTTTTAAAAGGCAATAATAATGGCGTCATTATTGCCTTTGCCGATTTTCTAATAAAACCGCATAGTATATATCCTCATAGAGAGGATATATAAAAATAAAAACGCTAAAGCTTTTTTATTTTTATATAAATTTTAAAAATTTAACTTATGTTTTAACATTTTTAAACTCAAATGAAAAAATATATTGAAATAGACAAGAGCATTAAGTATCTGCCAGACGACGAACTTTTAAAGACTTTTGGCGGCCTAAAAAAATCCGTTTTAATGCGCTCAATCATTCTTAACGAGAAAAAGTTCTTAAGCGTCAGTTACGACAGGAGCCTTCGCGGATTATGGTATGCAACGGTTAAACCTATTCTAAGCCGTCTCGGTCTTTTAAGCGCTTCGGACAGCACGGAAGAAGGCTTAACAAAGTGGGATAAGGAACTATCAGGATATTTAGCCGAACTTGTCCGGTCAGGAGAATGTTCTTATGTCGACCTGAGGATTGTTGATAATTCCCGCCGCAGATTCACGCCTGCAACATTTGTATCTTCTCCTGGGGTTGACACATTTACTTATGACGTAACCACTCCAAAATACCCGCACATTATTATAACAACAGAAAAGGATACGGTTTACGGGATTATCGAAAAAATGGCAACTTTTTTCGGATTGTCTTGTTTGTCTGGTAAAGGCCAAAATTCTTTAGCCTGTATGGAAGATTTGCTCCGCAAGGCTAATATAGAAAAAGATATTATCATACTAACGCTCACCGATTATGATCCTGCAGGGTATATTATCGCAGACACTTTCTATAACCAGATCAACGATTTAAAGCAAAGCATAGGACTTGGGCATATTAACGTTAGTATTGAGCGCATCGGTATTTTTCCCGGACAGTTATCTCCTCAAGAAGTAGAGCAGAACAAATACACGCCAAAGCCGGATAATTTAGACAAATGGTTCAGTATTACCGATGGAATCAACGGCGAAAAAATGGGATTAGAGTTAGACGCATTGCCACCTGAGCGGATACGAAGCATATTCGTCAATGCATTAAAAAAATACATCGACATAAACGATTACGCAGATTTTTTAAAGGAATCCCACTTAAAATACGTACTGTTGAAACTTATAGAAAATAAAATTTCCGACCTCAAAAAATAATAAGTTCTATGAAAGACACTGTCCAGATTGATAATTTGGATATTCTTTTCGACTATGCCGAACGGGGATGGTCAAAATATCTGCCTGTCGAAACAATCTGTCGTATAGACTTAGAACAAGAAAATGCAATTCTCAGACAGGTCGGAAAATATTTCCAAGAAGCTCAATTTAACGACAAATAGCTATTAAAATATTTCAAAATTTGTTTAGGAATTTGGCGGTATTAAACAATATAAGGCATTATTAATATAAACATGTAATTAGAATTTAGGGTGGACGAACAAAAATGAATAAAAAAGAAAAAGTTAAAAGATATTTCGATAAAGTCGTTCTTAAAAATTATTTTAGTAGAGAAAAAATTACAAAACAAGCGTTAAAAGCGGCGGCAAAAACATTGAACATCTTTTATAGCGAAGCTAAAACTGAACATCGGAAAGCTTACGTAAGATTATCGGTCAGAATAAATTATCTAAAAAGGTCGCATAAAGTAACTTTTTTAAATTACAAAACAGGTATAACAAAAGAAAAATTGATAAATCTTACTTTGAACGGAAACATAGACTTGTCCAAAAAAGGTGTTAACGACGTTATCGTTATTCACGAAGCTATCAAAGAAGTTAATGGATTGGCTGGTTTTACCGCTAAAGTAGTTGAATATGAAGACAATCAAGAAACTAATTCAGATTCTTATAATATCAGCGTAAAATATTTTCTTGAAACGCTTAAAAAACAGATTAATACAGCTTATGGCGGCAATATCAATGCGATGTTCTTGAGTAACGGTTCGGTTTTTTTCAGTAATAATGCGATATACAGGGCTATTAAAGAATACTATAAAATTATAGGTATGGAAGATATAGGTTCTATATCAGGTAAAAAAGCAAAAGGACAAACTTTATGGCTTATAAATAAATTTCGTGATGCAGATATGCTTTTTCATCGTATCAATAAAGGATATTATTCCAATACTGCAATAATAAAATTTGAAGACGGCAGAATTCAAAAGGTTTTCGGAATATTTTTAAAAATAGAAAAATTAAATATAGACATTCTTAACTTAAAATTTCCGCCTTTGCCGGATAAATTCAAAAATGTTACCGATATAAGCGTTGATAAAAAGAAAATTCCTTTTTAACGGCAATACTAATGTTACAAAAGAGACCACTGTTTCTTTATATACGGATACTCTACTGGTACCACAAACACAAATCTCTTGTTCTCCATTTCTCTACGGCTATTGCAAATTCTTTAGAAGTAGAACTTATTTCTGAAGGAGATATTTTTCTTCCTATCAATCTTGCGCTTAAAGCTGACAGCGTTCGTACGCTTATACCCGATAGTTCTTAGTCGTGAGGGTTCACGACTTTTGTTTTCCTGAATCGTCCATATCGGGTATCGATTTAACAACGCTTGCAATCTTAAAGATTAAGAGCGGAATAAAAAACAAAGATAGACCAATTATAGCTAATAATACATTGAGATGATTCTATATTCATACAACGCGACAATCATTCCTACTATAGTAAGGTTAATAAAAATAATTTTAAACGGTCTCGCTTCTTTATATAATTATACTTAAGGTGTAAACTATAAATAGTTCTCATAATTATCTATAAGCTCATTTTTTAAATCTTGACTTATTCCTTGCAAATGTAACTCAATAAAATGATTTAATTTTCTCCTTGTTAATGTTAAATTTCCCTTATTTTTTTTCAAAATTGTTTTATTTCCGTTCTTACAGGCTGATTTAAATTGTTCAAATTTATTAATATTTTTTATTTCATCTATTATTTCTTTTACAGAAGAATACTTTATTTGCAATTGTTTATCTATGCAACGTATAGTTTTAATAGCTATAGCAATTAATGTCGATATGTCTTTTAATGTTAATTTATTTTTATCAAAATGGTTTAATGTAACTTCGATATCTGTTTTTGCATGATTACTTTGTATTTCTATTGCATTTTCTTTAAGTATTTCTTTTTGTCTTTTTGTAAGTTCTGCATTTGATGTGTGTACCACTTTATTTCTCCAATGCAACAATAATAACACAGAAGGAATCCAATATTCGCAATCTATAGAGAAATTTTCAGCAAAGAGTCTAAATTTTTCGTTTAAGAAAGAAATTACCGTCCACGGTAAGAAGTATGCTTTATGGGATAAAGTAAAAATAGGAAATAAAAAAGGCTATATATCCGGTTTTACGGGTAACGCCTGTTACGTTCAGGATATAGACGGCAATTATATAAAGCCGGACGGTAAATCGTATAAGCAGGTTGCCGTAAATAACATAAAACATATAAGGAGGAACAACAATTGGATAACGGAAAGAAAGGTAGCGTAGATAACAATAACGATATTTCCGCCTTACATCCCCGCTCTTATGAACGGGGACTTCCCGGCGGAAAAATTAAGTTATTTTTATTTGCGATGGTTCCCGCTCTTGCCGTTTTTTTTCTTTTCATTCCTAACGCCGCCGCCGCAAGCACTTACACTATTTACGCTTACGGTTCGGGCTATATTGAAACGGGAGCTCTTCAGGCGGTAGCCGCCGTTATTGCGAGCAACGGTTTTAGCTTAATATTAAAATCAGTCGTTCTTGTCGGTTTTATAATGACATCTATTATGATGCTTACAGGAGCTCTTAATCAATCGTTCTCCGGACATATAAGAATGATGAAATATTTAGGAGCGGTAGTCGTAATATATGCTGCTTTATTAATTCCCACCGTAAATGTAAATGTTTATGATACTGTAAACAATACAGCATCTAACGCAACGGTCGTATCAGGCGTTCCGTGGGGTATAGGATATGTTTTATCCGTATTCTCGCAATTTCAATATGCGCTTACTACAGATGTAGAATCATCTTTTTCTACTCCGCCTGCGATAGATATGACTCAGGCGGGCATGGGATTATCTCTTACAAGCCAAAATCTTGCGGACGGTTCTCAAATAGACGATCCTTATTTTTATCAGTCTTTTAATCAATATGTATATAATTGTGTTATGCCGGGACTTTCAACCGGCGGATTATCCGCCGACGCTTTAAATCAGGCGGGCGGAGCCGTTGCGGCGGGAAGCACAGCATATGCGCAAACTAATATTTTAAACTATATGGCAGGTTATACCGGCGCCGGTGGTGCCGGAGCTAATTTACTGACGACTGAATTTACACAAACCGATCCTCAAGGAACAACTACTACCTGTTCTGTTCAGACGACAGACATTCAAAACAGCTTTACTAATTATACGGCTAATGATTTAGAACCGCAGTTAGCGGGAGCTTTAGGCATGACTACCGCTACTTTTGACAGCGAATACGGTCAGGTCAACAGCGCAATTTATAATATGTCAGCGTCCGCTTCTAATGAACTTATGCAGATGACTGCCGTAAATGCTTATAACGGAGCTTTAATCGCCGCCGCTAATTTATCGGGCAATAACGCTACCGCTTTATCTTACGGAACGGCTTTAGCTCAACAAAATATGAGTAATTCTTTCGCCGTATCGGGTGAGTTAGCCGGCGAATATATGCCGGTAGTTTACGGTATATTTATGGCTTTGTTCGTGGCTTTTTCTTTAATATTAATTATCCTTATGGCATTGCCGGTAGGAGTAAACTATCTCAAAATGTATATGGAACTTGCTTTATTTTTAGCGGTATGGCCTGTTCTAATGGCGGTATATAATTATATAGACGATTTAATTATACAGCATGGATTTACTCTTGCTTTAGCAGGTCAAGGATATTCTTTAACAAGCGCCCATTCTGTTAATATGTATGTAAGTTCTCAATTAGGGTGGATGGGCTATTTGTCTTGGAGCGTTCCTATGATGGCGTATGCTTTGGTATCGGGTTCAACCTATGCAATGGTGGGAGCTATAAGCTCAATGGACTCGGCGGGGAAGAGCGCCGCGAGTACGGGCGGAGCGGCGGCGGCGACGGGTAATGTGAATCAAGGGAACGTGGGGATGAATAATTATAATGCGAATA
>JAJZVN010000091.1 GCA_021845685.1 bacterium | reverse complement strand
ATAAAGTATTTATTCTGCCGATATTAAAGCGCGCATTATTATTAAAATCCGGCTTGTTTGAAATCATATGATATTTATCGTCTTCATTCCAACCTAAAATATCTAAAAAATTTAAAAAACCTAATAAGCCATAAGAACCGAAGCAATTCTTGCAATCCTTTTCTATATCTTCAATACAATTTAAAATTTGACGGTTAGGCGCATATCTTAATTTTCCGCCTTTCATTTCCTCAAAATCAAGCATATACGCCAATCTATATATTAACGTGAGTAATTTCTTGAATTGACCTTTATTCGTCAAAGATACCTTTAAAATAATATCAAATATTTCGTTAAAACTTAATAAGCCGACGCCGCTAACCATAGGGGTCATGTCATAAAGATTACGATTTTCAGGACGAAAGACCTCTTTTCCAGGTTTAAGGAAATATACTTCGATATTATTTGGTAAAACAGTGATAACATGTTTTTTAGGGTTTTCCCGTGTTCCGCTTTTAAAAAAGATAGCTTCGTTAAGTCTTTTGATTCTTTTTTCTTTAAGTTGCGATTTGTTTTCTCTGTCTAAACGGCTTCGACCCGTTTGCAATTTTGTGTTTAAAACATTTTCGCAATCGCTCATAAACTCTCCATATCCTTAATAAGAATAAAATTTTTGTACCGGATTTTATTATAATTAAAGTTTCTAATAAAATCCTTTCATTAAAGTGGTAATTAAGAATACAAGATTGTACTAATATTGTTAGAATATTGCAACATGCCTCACTGATTTTGCTTGTGGTTCAGGGATAGCTTTTGTCAGGACAAAGCGATTTCTCTTAAATCAGACGGATTAGCGGAAATAATGCGCAAACTTACAATATTAATTGTGAGGAAGGGTGAAAATGAAGAAAACGCCGGGTTTTCAAACCTTTTGTTTTTAATGGAGCCGGCGATAGGAATCGAACCTACGACCCGCTGATTACGAACTATATTCTCTATACCTTATAAGCCTTTAAATATAAGGTTTTTAAAGATTGGTATTTTTATTGTAGGCGTTTTTGTGTCTATAGTAATAGACCATCTGACCATAAATCAGAATCTCTATGTTACATAATTTAAAAATCGATATCCGGTTCAGGACCAGTTTTATCTGGTTCTTTATCTATTTCTTTAATTCTATTTAATACAAAATCATTGATTTCAACAGCTGAATTATACGCTTTTTTAGCATCTGCAGCGGTTATTATTTTTTTCTCATGCTCAAATTGAGGATATCTCGAATCAGAGGCAAGACCTGTTAAATTTCTCAAATTTAAAGAATTTACTTTAGAAAAATTACCATCTATTTCTTCACACATCCCTTGAAGTTTTTCTAAGTTATGGCTATCGGGAATATCGACTTTATTCGCTATTAAATAAGCTTTAAGGTTTTTTTCAATAGATTGATGACTATGGATACAAACGTTTTTTCTGGCGTAATTCTCATCTTTATTAATATAATCCTGGGCCGTTCTTAAATCATCGGATGCTTGGTTAAGCCAGTCTTCCAATGAATAATTTTCAGCGCTATAATATTTGACCACTTAAAACCCTTCCTTCCTTATTTGCATATCTTAATATGTGTCCGACAAAGTTTATGGCGGTATTATAGTTTTTTAACCCCGAAACGATAAGCTCCACGTCTAAGATTTCGCCTTTATAATAACGCTTCTCGGCAATTTTATCAAGTATGCCATTCCAGATAAAATATTTCTCGTCAACGGAAATATCCTCGTTCACAACAACAACGAAATCAAAATCGCTATCCCATTTATAATCGTCTCTATTCCTGGAACCAAATAAAATAACTTTATTAAGGGTATATTTTTTATTGTTCTGAAAATAGGCCGAGATAGAGTTTAAAATTTGATTAACGGCCGCTTCATTATCTTCCTTCGAGACTATCTTATAACCGATATGCCGAAGAGCAATCCCTTTTCCAGTTGTATCGACGCTTTTATCTAATATTTTCATAATAACTTAATTATAGCATATTCTGCAATTTTGTTATTTGTTTAAATATTTAATGTATAACCGGTTGGTGTTTTTTATATCTAAAACTATAATACCATTTGACTCCACAGGTTTTCCTATAGCATAACATTTAATTGGTTTATTATTAGAACAAGAATTACTTAAAAGATCCTCAATAATATGGGAATAAAGATTTCTATTATCCAGAATAGTTTTTTTACAAATTGTTACCTTAAAAGGTTTCTCCCTATTACTATTATTAGATATTTTGGATATTAAAACACTCCTGATAATATAAAAATCATTAACTTCGTCAACCGTTCCCTCAAAATGATAAACCTTATAAAATGAAAAATTAGGATATACAGGGCTAGTAAAGGCATAGCGATAATTTGAATATTTGTTCTCTTCTCCCAATAATACCAACGGAATACTTGATAACCCTTTTTTTATCCACTCATTAAATTTATTCTTGTCCCATTTTTTTTCTTTTTGTAATTCATAACCTTCATGGAGGATACTTTCCCACACTCTAGCTAAACTTTGACATAAAAAAGTTCTGGGCGTTATAGGCCCTCTTTTTTTAAGCGCGGAAGCATTTTGTCTTATAGCCATTTTTATATTATCTATAGAATCCGATAAAACTCCGGATTTTTGAATATTTTCCCTGTTTGGTGGGTCTACGAATTTTTCAGGAAATCTAATCCCCCTTTTCGCATAATATGTTTTTAGTTTGTCGATATTTTCCTTATTATATTTTGTGTTCTCAGGACAATCATTGTCATGCGTTTCGCCCTTTTTGGTAGCAAAGTGAGGAGATTTAGCAACATATTCGCCTTCATCCTTATATATACACTTATCTATAAGTTCTAATCCACAATAAGGGCAAAAAAAATTACTATAGCTTATACCGAACAATTTGTATATATTATGATATTCCCATGCGTCTTTTGGTTCTTCTCCAACTCTCGTAATAGCTAAACCCGACATATTTGTCCCTCCAAAAACTCCATATATAACTATAAATAATTATTTCAATAATAGCACAAATAAACTTCGTCGACAATCTATTGCAATAATTAAAAAGTGGTACCTTAATTATCAATTATTAACGGAAATTCCTCTTCTTTATTCCATGGCGGAACTGGTATAGACTTGGAAGTTACTTATCACTCTGTGGTATTGCAGGTTCAATTCCCGCTCCGAATATTTTAATTATTATATATAATGCCGGAAATTCTAACAGGGGTCTCCAGCATATTTTTTGCCTTTTTTATATTCGACGTATTTAGATTTAAATACGTCTGCCTTATAGGAGAAATATCTACCATTATTTCCTTTAATAATATAATCGCCGGGATTGACCCTCATTCTACCCCTTTCCTCAGATGCTATTTTTTCTATACGACCGTCGTCGTCTCCGGTATAATTAGAACTGAAAGTAAATATTTCTATATAACTGTCCGGAAGTGCCGGACTATAATATTCAATGTCGGGAAATAATTTAGAAATTTTACCTAAATTAGTGCCATCGTATTGAATCGCCTCGATAATGACTGGCTTCATGATGTATTTCATATTGTCTCCTCTGATATTTAATATCCTGTTTAAAATTATAACATTTATTAATTCCCATATGTAAGCGGAAATTCCTCCTCTCTATTTAATTCTGCGGCCGCCGGTTCCGGCTCATAGACATTTACATTCATAATTTTCATCCTATCCGATAAAATAAAAGGTTCCGCAATAATTTTATAAGTGCTTGTTATCGGTATAATATGTACATGAAAAAAAGCCGTCCCAACGAGTTTAACTATTCCTTCGAAGTTTACAAAGCCCATAATAGTTGATGGGAGTATGGCCTGTTTTTGGACTATCTGGGTCGATTGCGTGTTTGTATACTGGTCTTTATTGGCACCTACGGAGTCGCTCTCGGTATAGCGTTCCACTTCTTGTATGCCTATTTCGTCAGATATGATTTTAGCCAGTTTTTCGTCCGCAACAGCGAGGGACAAGGTGTTTCTTAAATTATTTATGATAGTTCGAAGCAAGTTTTCTCCATATTTTTCCGTTGTTTTACCGTAATCCTGAATCCCAGCGATTACGACAGCCATCTTGCTTCTGCCCTTATCTTCCAAGTCTATAATTGCTGAAATCTTATCTAATGAAGCCAGCTCATCGAACGCAAATATGGTCGTATTGTTTTCGCCATCTTTGGCCGAAAGAAATTTCCTGGCCAAAAACTCAACGAAGATAGTCAGAATAGGACGCATTAGGTCCTTAGTGTTTTCATTAGAGTTTAAGAATATTTTGACTCCTTTCTTAGAAAGAAAGTCCCGCCTTATATTGAAAGTTTTCATTCCTGGGCGATCCGGCTTGGATGGCATTACGTCAAACGCTTTAATATGGCTTGCAACGACCGACATAAGTATAGGCGTAACTTTCTCGCCGGCTTGCAGGTGCGGTATTGCAAGGGAACAGGCTTTTTCTATTTCAGGATGGCTTTTGAATAACTTTATTAACTCTGCCGGAGCAAAATTGCAATGCTTAATGAGATTTTCGTTTGTGCCTTGTCCGGTCATCTTAAGATAATATATTATGGACTCAAGTACCTGCCTCGCATCATTAACCCACATCCTGTTCGTATCATTCGGTAAATCCGGCACTATAGCGTTGACAAGCAACGATATATCCGCTTTGCTTTCTATCTCGTCTAAAATATTCCAGGCAGGGCATCTCGCGTCAGAAGGATTAAATATTACGTCGGTAGCAGGATTATAAAACCAGCCTGTGTAATCGTTTTTAATATCCAAGATAAGCCAATTAAAAAGAAAATGCCCCGTTTCATTTATCATTCTGGCAATGGTTTGCGTTTTACCGGTGCCTTGGGCGCCTATAATTCTGAAATGGTTATAGATAATATCAACCGGAACCGGCACTATTCCGCCAAAATTACAAAATATCTTTTTATCGCGCACATCTTTTTTATATTTCTTGATATCTTCAAATTTCGCGCCACGAACTATTTTTTCTTCGGTGCTGGCATCAGTTTTCTTATCTTTTAATAGAAATGACTTCAAGGGTACCAATAAAAAATATGCCGCGAAGGATAATAGCAAAATTAATAACCAGTGCCAATGAAGCATTGATATTTTATGCCATTTAATTTTTAGAATAGAGGTCGTCTTAATTAATTTAAATAAAAGAACGACTTTGTTATAATCTATTAAAAAAACCAATGTGCCAAAAGAAACAATTTGCAGGAGAATTCCTGTCCAAAAAAGAATACTTATAGGTCCTTTGGCCTGGTTTACCTTAATTTTTAATTCCTGATATTTATTCATATAAAGTCTCCTAACCTCTTAAAAAGGTCTATTAAATTAATATAGCGTTATTTTGAACCCGCAATGGCTAACTTTCATATATATATAATTGCTACTTTCGTCCAAATGATTTTGGAATAATATCTATCCCGCTTTTAACCCCTATTTTTATTATTATTAATTTAATTTTTCTTTTTTTTTATTTCCCCGACCGACATAGAACCAATCATCATCGCCCAAGGCAAATATATGAATGATTTTATTATCGTCTGAAATCTCTTTTATGGACATACCGCCTCTGTCAGCGATTCCTCGCGTTAATTTAGCTACGAAAGAAGCAACGACGGAACTATCTGTAAATTTATCGTTTTTCATCTCGCATTCAAAAATGGGGTCTTCCACCACGGACAGCGTAATGATTTTACGTCCAGGGAATTCTTTGATTATATTTAGCAATTTATTGACTTTGCTCATCCTTTAAACTCCCAAAAAGTTATTTAAAATAAACATCTGAAAGTCTTTTGTGTATTAAGCTTAATTTATCAACGCTATTTCTAATGTATTTCGGTATATTCACGTCTATCGAAAACCGCCAACCGGCTCCTTTCTTGGCGTTAGGATGTTCGCCGTTTATCGTTGATTTAATCAGATAATAAAACCTTACCGCTCGTTCCGCCTTATCAAGTTTATCCGGTTCAATAGAGCGGTATTCGTAATAGCATTCGCGGGAATACGGCAATAAACTTATTTTCTCTTGAAATTTCTTAAACAGCTTTTTGTCCGCTATAACCTTAAAAAAGTTATAAAGTTCTCCGTCTATATCGTTATAAACTTCGATTTCGGACGGCTTTTTATTTATTAGTATCGCGCCGGACCCGCCGAAGACTTCGACGTAGGTTTTATGCTCAGGAAATAAAGGCATTAACTTATCTGCCATAAAAAACTTGCCTCCGAAATAGCCGAATGGGGTTAATTTTGTTTTCATAATAAAATAATTAATTTTTAACAGGATATCCCGCCTGTCTCATTAATTCTTTAATTTCCGCCGTTTTTTGGATAACGGCAGGATTATCTTTTTTATTT
>JAJZVN010000090.1 GCA_021845685.1 bacterium | reverse complement strand
ATTTCCGGTTCAAACGCCAAAAACTAAAATTAAAGCTATTGAAGATATTTTAAATAATTGCTATAATATTTAAATCTTGGCGGTGTAGCTCAGTCGGTTAGAGCATACGGCTCATATCCGTAGTGTCAGAGGTTCGATTCCTCTCACCGCCACCATTCAAAACCGCAGTAAATAAGCCTTTCCAGACTACCTTAATAAATTTTATATTGATTATATTTTGCATAAATTTTATAATTTTTATAGAATTTTTGTCCCAAATTTGTACCAAATTTTTTAAAAGAATTTACAAGCAAGGAGAACGAAAATGTCCGGAAACATAAGGCTTAGAGGTAAATTTTACCATTACGACTTTATGATAGACGGTAAACGCTATAAAGGTTCTACCAAAACAAGCGACAAAAAGCTCGCCGAGCATATAGCGGATACGATTAAAGCGGATTTGCTCAGAAAGAAGCACGACTTGCCGTCAAATATTAAATTTCATTTTAAAGATATTTGGGATATTTATATTAATTCTTTGGCAAATTCTCCAAGAACATTGGAAAATAAACATGTTGATTCAAAACATTTTTTACCTTTTTTCGGAAATAAAAATATTGATACTATTAAATCTTCCGATATAAAAGAATATCAACTCAATAGAAAAATCGAAATTTCAAAAAAATCCAAAAATTTAGGCAAAAGAGAATCGGAAATTTCATATAAAACTATTAATCTTGAAATAGGTACGTTAAGTCATTTTTTTAATTACTGCATAGAAAAAGGCTATATCGATAAGAACCCTTGCGTCGGCATTAAAAAACTAAACGAATTATCCCGCCTTAAAACATTATCCGACGAAGACATAGGGAAGCTCATTAACGGAGCTACGAATAAGCTTACAAAAGATTTAATATCTTTTTTGATATATACGGGTTGCCGCAAAGGCGAAGCTCTAAATCTTAAATGGGACGACGTGGACTTAAAGAACGGAGTTATTGCAATTAAGGCGACGAAGACCAGATACGACAGGCGTATCCCTATTTCCGCCCCATTGGAAGCCGTTTTAACCGGCATTGAAAGAAATCAAGACTGTCCATACGTATTTAATCGAAACGGAGTAAAATTGACGGATTTTAAACGTTCCTTTCATACCGCCTGTCGCAATGCAGGATTAAAAGATTTGCATATCCACGACTTAAGGCACGTATTTGCAAGCGCGCTTACCATGAATGACGTATCGCTTTATAAAACTGGAATACTTCTTGGACACCGGACGCCTAACATGACCCAAAGATACGCCCATTTAAAACCCAGCGAATTAAAAAAAGAGATAGAAAAAGCTTTCGGCAAGAAAAATGAAGATAAAGAGGAAGAAATCAAACGAGAAGAATACGAAAAAGCTTTGGAGATTATAAGGAAATACGAAAAAAGCGGCGGTAAGTAATTACGCCTATGACGACGTGCGGAATAAAAAATAAAGCTAATTACCGCATATGGTAGTTATATAATTTTTCGGCAAATTCATCCAATATTTTATTTTTTGCCGCTTCTATTTCAGGAATAAAATCATCCTCTACCATTTTTTTAAGATTTATAACCGACCTCCTTTCTAATTCTAATTTGCGCATTTCTTCCGATGTCTTCTTTCCTTTCTCGACCAGATAAACCAGAAATAATATTTCCGCCGCCGCAAAAATCAATTCGATAATTAACATCGATATAACCTCCTTTTAAATAAATATAAAGACGATTATATCAAAAAAATATTACGGGATTATGAATGTTTTGTTACAAAACGGTTAAATTTATGTTGCAAATATATTACAAATCGTAGTAAAATCAACAAAATAAAGGATTTCAAAGTATATTGTATTATTTAGATATTTTTATCTTTTTTTAATTCTCACGCAAGACATATTAATTTGATAAAGTGGCTGTTCAGCATGTTTATTTAAAACAACATAACACATTGCCGAAGTTTGCGGGTCGTAATAACGATAAATATAAAAGTTTTTATATGATGTTTCTATTCTTTGTTTTCCTTCAAATCGCATATGAAAAGTTTTAAAATTTATTCCTTTAGGAGTTCCTCCCGCCATGGCCACATTTGGCAATACAATTATTGCTACTGCAAATAATAATAAAATAATTTTTTTCATAATTAAATCTCCTTTAAATCTTAAAAAAATTCAAATTAGCCTGATTATAGCATTATCTAAATCTTTAGTTTTTTTTTAAAGACGTTTCTTTTAATACCGAATTTTTGCCTTTTTTAATTTCTTCGTAAGATATAACGGATTCTTTCGTAGTTATTTTTTAATCATAACGAGCCTTACATATTCGCAAGAACTGTATATACCATTATAAAACTTTAAATTTATGCAAGCGTTTGACCCTGACGGAGCATATTTATTTATAAGTCTGAAAGTTGTTATCGCAAGATTTGGGCGCGTGCTTAATAGCCATTTTATATAAGAATGACCATTGATATCGGTTATTAATACCTTATTGGTGTCGTGATGGTTAATCGTGATAAATCCATAATCTTTTGAAATCTTATAACCATGTATACGAGAAAGCGTCGATAAAAAAATACCGTTTTCCGCCGAAGCCATTTGAGCATTGCCGAATAAAAATAAAAGACCGGCGATTAAAAATAAAATCATAAAAGTTTTTTTCGATTTTAACATTTTCTAAATCCTCCTTGAAATTAATTTAAAAAGTTACATTTAATTGTAATGTAAATATTTATATTATTAGCGAAGTTAAAAAGCAAGAAAAAAATGACAATATCCTTCATTTTAAAAATAATTTTATTTTTCCTCTTGACATTTAATCAAACATATTATAATAATAATACTATCAGCATTAAAATATGCTGAATGTAATTAAATGTAGTCAAATGCGTTTAAATGTAATTTTACATTTGAGCGTTTTTAGGTGTATTTAACTACATTTGGATTTTTTACGGGAGGAAAAGCCCGTAGAATATAGATAAAAGGAAACAATATTATGATAATTGAATATATGGCAACCTCAAGACGTAACGATGTGGTTAAGCGGGTAATTCTCGAGAATGTTTTAAACAAACATAACGATATGCTCTGTTTTTATATAATCTTCGTGTTGCATAAAGGTATGTATTATATAACCGACGAAGGCGAAACGCTTTTTGATATTAATCCGGATATGAAAGAACCCAATAAGGAAATTTCGGAAATTCTTAAAAAATACGGAATAAGTTTTGCAAACGGCGAAATATTTATTTATGCCGATAAAAATGAACTTTATAAAAAAGAGGATATTTTTATAAATGCTTTAACGGACATTAATAACTTATGTATAAAAAAATTCTTTTAATAATCGCAATTTTTTGTTGCTCATTTGGCGTTCTTGGCATTTATTAACTCCCCCGCCGTATTCGTTTTTTAAAATGCTAATAACTTTACAGGAACATTTTTTGGCAGGAGTGGTATTGGGACTATTCATAACGAGTTTTTTTATTTAACCTTTACATATTAGGAGCAAACTTTATGATTTACTCATTTTTAGAAGACAAAGTGGACGTTTTAGAATCGCATATTCTTGATTTAGCAGTTGATTTTATCAGTAATAATCAAACGGAATGTTATATTATCAAAAGCGTAATTGAGATATATAAACTGTCTGAGGATAAAAGCTTATCAAAAATAGAAAATATTTCTGTCTTTGACATTTTAAATAATAAAAACGACAAAGAAACGCTTTATATTATAAGCTCCAAAGTAGATTATATTAATCAAGACTATAGCGTCGTATTTGGATTTGGAGACGATAGAGAAATATATAAAATTTTAGAATTAGAGGAATTTGAACCGTCAAAAAGATTTTTTGTTTTTTATTTCGATAAACAACCGTTGACTTACCACGCTCTTAGAAAGCCGTCTTACCGCAAAAAATTAAAAGGTAATTTTTATGTATATTGCGATAAAAAATCTAATGCTGCTGGCATTGAGGATGACGGTTTTTATTCTTTTATAGGCTGCTGTAAACCAGAGCGTTTTCAGAAATTTGAATATAAACCGTTCAAAAAAGATAGCGAAAAAATAAAAAGAGCATTAAAAGCTGATTTTACAGGAATTGAATATAGTGAAGACGATAAAGCTTTTTATGTTATTCTTGATGTTATTTGCGTAGGTTTTATAAGTTTGTTGACGTTATTTGACAATTTAGCAAACAAACATCCCGTCGGATTATGTTTATTATCTATATTATTATCTATATCAGGAATAATCATATCTATATCAGGAATAATCATCTGTTTATTCCAATTTTCATATTTTTTTCAAAATACATTTAAAACAATAGGAGAGATTTATGAAGACTAAAGCTATCAAGATTATAAGACCGCTTGCGATAACGCTTACTTCGGTATTTTTTATTAATCAGGTAATTTTGTTAATCGATTTGATTATTAAATTTTCAAAATAATTTTAAATAAAGGTGTGATTTTATGAAGTATATTAAGCTATTTTTAGGAGCGCTAAAGAAAAGTATAATACCTGATTTAGTATTTCTATTTGCGGTTTTCGTTATTTCGGAAATAATATATCAGTTAAGAACCATAGTTAAAAACGTAACTTTTCTCTCGTATATCTATAACGCGATAGAATTTATATTTGGTTTGATACTTGCGACAATTAAACTGTTTATTGATTTTATAGCAGGACAAATAGATTTACAGCCCGAAGCCCTTGTATATTTATTAGCGTTAGGATTTACAGTGATATTCGGTTTTGTAATATACCGCTACGTTAAAAGTAAAGCTCAGATAGGAGATAAATAAAATGGATAAAATAAAACTAACCGAACGCGAGTTTGTAATATTTTTGATAATAAGCATGGCGGTTTATGGAACATGCAGTTTCGGTATATCTACCGTCTTAATTGAACTCATAAAATTTTAAAAAGAGGTTCGCAATAAAGAGCAAAAGCCAAACTTGAGCTTGAAGCCGTAAATAAACAATTAAGAGAGATTAATATTCAAAAAGAAAAAGAACGCCTTAAAAATATGCCGCTATGGGAGAGAAACATTGAAATTGAAATAATGATTGATAAAATGAGGCGAGCTAAAGGTAAAAAGTTAGAGGAACTTATTTCATTTTATAGGGAAGTCACGAAAGATATAGATTAATTTGTAATAAAAAAAACACGGAGGTATTATCGTATGGATTCAGAAAAAAACGTTTTATCGACCGATATCGGTTATAGTTACGTCAAATACGCTACCGGAAGCGTATCGTCCAAATTCCCGTCCATAGTTTCCAAAGCCGGAAACGCCGACTTTATCGGAGAGTCTAAAAGCTACGATTATAACGGAAACAAGTATAACGTCGGGGATATTTACGGCAACCACAATATTTCCACGAGAACCGACGAATTCTTAACCAAGTATTCGCCGTTGCTTTTATTCCATATTTTCGAAAAAGAAAACATAAGACCCGATTTGATTTGCGTATCTTTGTCGATTAGCGAATACAAAGAGAAAGAATCTAAGCTTAAAAACGCCGTCTCCAAATTTATTGTAAATGGAGAGATTTGCTCCCAAGAAGTCATGGTTTTTCCTCAGGGAATGGGCATATGGATTTCCGCCGGCAAGCCGGACAACGCCGTCATAATCGACGTCGGATACAATACCGTCGATATATTCGCCGTTAAAAACGGTTCTCCCAGCAGGGATTATTCCAAAGGAATTCCCGGCATAGGAACGTGCATTCTTTCGAATAATATATCCCAGTATTTAAGTTCCAAGTTTAACGGCATGTTTATACCGGAACTCGAAGCCAATAAATACTTGCAGGATAAAAAAGCGAAAATTCACAGGCAGGAAGTAGATTTGTCGGAATTTATCTGCGATATAAAACAAGATTACGCCGATACGATAATCAATGCCGTGCTTACGCTTCCTGAAATAAAAAATATAATCGACAAAACAGACAATTTCATTATCGCCGGCGGGGGAGCTTATTACATTCCCGAAGACATAAAAAACCGCTATAACGCAACCGTTCCCGACAAACCGGAGTATGCGAACGTCATCGGATTTTTGCAGGCGGTTTAATAAGGAGAGAACGTGAAAAACAAACAACAATACAGGATAAGCGTAAATCTCGACGGCGGCATAGCGGATCTGTTTTTGAATAAAAAAGCCCAAATGCCGCACGGATTTAAAAAGCTTTTTATTCAGAAGCTTGCCGACGATTTTATTTCTTTTTCCGGCAAAAAAGAGCTCAAGAAGAATATCATAAAATATATTTCAGGCGAAATAAAGCTTGAGTTCAAGGATGTTAAAGAGTCCGAAAAAAGCGGCTCTAAAAGCGACAATTTATCCGAACTTATTAGATTAAAAAATAATTTTTAATTTTTTTCTTGACATAATACCTAACTTGTTATAATAATAATACAAACATTTAAAAAGGAGGTATTATATGCTCAAAGAACGCTTTAAAAATTATTTAAAGGAGGCAAG
>JAJZVN010000021.1 GCA_021845685.1 bacterium | reverse complement strand
TACTAAGCAATACTGGATTCCCGCTTGCGCGGGAATGACACCCAAAGGGTGAATGTTTAAATCCTCGCTAAGTCATTCCTGCGTAAGCAGGAATCCAGAAAATAAATTTCTATCGCAGGATTAGGGTGGGTGTTTATTGTAAAATAAAATTCCCCAGCGAGACGGGGGAAAATTAAATTGCAAAAGTAGGGATTTTTTAGTTGCAAAAAACAATTTTGAGAAGCAGGAAAGTTATTTACTTTATTTACTTATAGATATTATAATAGTTATTAACATAATAATTATTTTTCTTGACAAACTATTTTGAAATAATTTATTATATAATTAAATAATCAAATAAAACGAGTGTTCGTTTTAAAAAAAATAAATATTAAATCTTGTTTGCTCTTTCTTATTTCTTAATATTTCTTATTTCTTAATAATTTCTTAATATTAGTTATGAAAAATTTAAAAGAGAATATAACTAAACAAAAGATATTTGATTTTTGCATAAGAGATTTTGTAAAAGGAGGTTACGCTAGATCCAGTATCCGAAATATAGCTAAGGGTACGGGCGTTAGTACGGGAGGCATATATTACTATTTTTCTTCCAAGGATAAGATAGCGCAGTTTTTATATGATAACGCTACCGAGTTTGTTTTAAATAAAATTAAATCGGGTATTAAAAAAGCTGGCCATAATGACAAAGAGGCTTTAAAATCTATTATTTACAACCTTTTTGATATGACGGAATCTGATCCTTATCTAATAGAATTTATCTTATATGTCAAACACAAAGAGTTTTTGCCGGGTGCGCCTCCGATATGTTCGTCAAAACCTTTTGAGTATATTAAACATTTTATAAAAGAAAAGATAAAAGCAGGAGTTTTTAGAGACTTGGATATAGTGATAATATCGTCTTTAATAATGGGTCCTATTATCCGTATAATCCAGTTGAAAATGGATGGTCTTATAAGCGGAGACATAAGAATATATACTGAACCGCTTCTTGATAGCATTATTATATCTATATTTAATAATCAGATTTAAGATTTTTCTAATAATATTAGGTAGCTATAAATAAAACTTTTGGACCGATATAATTAACTAAATAATAATTTATTATCATTAAATAAATATTAATAATTTAGTTTTAATTTAATTTATAATTATGAAAAAATTAATATATTTATATTTTGTGTTTTGTCTTTTATTATTTTTTTTAATTAATTTTAGAAATATTACTAATGCAAATGCATCAAATTTTAAAGTCGGAAGGTCTCCTTATGGACTTGCGGTAAACAAAAAAGATAATATTTATGTTGCAATAGGCGGTTTTTTAAATGTAATTAAACTAAATGAAAAAGGCAAAATAATTAAAAATATTAAAGCCGATTTTGCCCCATCAGGGGTTGTTATAAGTAAAGAAGGGTATATTTATGTTTCAACAGGCATCGGATATGTAGTAAAGCTTAATAAAAACGGACAAATTATCAAAAAAGTCAATGTAGGAATTATTCCTGTTGGAATTGCTATAGGTCCATACGGTGATATTTATGTTGTGTCTATTCATTCAAAGACAGTTACAAAATTAAACCCGTCGCTTAAGATTTTAAAGGTCTTTTATGCAGGTATTGCACCTTACGGTATAGCGATAGGCAGTAACAGGGATATTTATGTTACTAATTTTTTAAATAAAGGTGCCGTTACCGTGTTGAATCCGGGCGGAAATATAATAAAAGTATTTAAAGCTCAAAGAAAACCGGAAGGAATTGCCATAGGTCCTGCCGGCAACATTTATGTTACAAACGGGTTAAGCGACAGCGTGTTAAAATTTGATAAGAATGGAAAAATATTAAAGAGATTTCATGTGAGCAGCGGACCGTACGGTATTGCATTAAGCACAACCGGAAGTATATTTGTTGCATGTATATATTCTAATAAAGTAGTTAAGTTAAATCATTCGGGAAAGATTTTAAATACTTATAAAACTGGAGTAAACCCTAATTTCATAGCAATAGATAATAAAGGTAATGTCTGGACGGCAAACAGCGGGGACGGAACAGTGACTAAAATTTCGGACGCCACAAGAGGAAAAGAGTTTTTTCCATATAAAGGACCTATTTGGCAAGAAAGTTTTTGATTTTTAAAATTTAATTTAAATTTAAAAAGGAGGTATTAAAATGCCCGAAGAAAAAAATTTAGAAAATGTAGAACCGGATGAAACATTAGACGTAATGGGTGAAACATGCCCTATTCCCGAAGCTATGGCTCATAAAAAATTAAACAAAATGAAAGCGGGTCAGGTGTTAGAAGTTTATACCGATCATGCGGCGGCAGTTGAAAATTCTTTTCCGTCTATGCTTAACAAATTAAATTATCCTTACTGCGTAACAAAAACAGGACCGGGAGAATTTACGATTAAAATTAAAAAAACATCTTAATTGTAATTAATTATTAATTAATTAATGTGTAATGTGAAATATTAAATATTAATTTAGTTCATTATTAATTTAATAATATGATTTATTTAATCTAACGAAGGAGGCAGTATAATGAATCCCTATTTTCTAGAATATGCTATAGTAGGTATTGCGGGGTTAATTTTTGGCGCCGCGCTTGAACGGGGAAGAATGTGTTTTGTTCTAGCCACAAACAATATAATTATGGCAAAAGATACAAAAATATTAGAAGGTATTTTATGGGCTTTTGGAATTTCCGTTCTTGCTTTCGGTATTATTGAATCACTTGGAATTGTTCCCGTACAAGCCGCAGTTGCCGGAGTATTTCCTTCAGGCTGGTATGATTTAGTAGGAGCTCTTTTATTTGGATTTGGTATAGGGCTTTGCGGCGCTTGTATGAGTGGTTTAATATTCAGAGCAGGTTCTGGGTTTACTCAAAACTGGATGCAGCTTTTTGGAATACTCGTGGGAACAATTTTTTTTGCATTCTTGATTTTTCCATTAACTAATTTTCTTTATTGGATTTTACATACCGTGCCGTGGCTCGCTTTAAAAGGCGGTCTTTACGATTATATGCCTCATGAATGGTTCGGAAATGCCATATGGGGACCGTTTGTCGTAGGTTTAATTTTTGGCGGTTTTTTCTTGGTATTAGGACTATATCTTACGAAAAAAAGATTCGCAAAGATCAGTAAAGAACGTGGCGAACAATATAAAGAACCTGTAATATCATGGGATATGCTAAAATTTAAGGATGCTTTTTCTCCAAGATTGGGAGGATTATTATTTGCCGTTGTTGCGGTAATTGTTTTTTTAGCCTCATATTTCACCGTACATAAAGCGGCATATATGGGTGTTACTACTCCTTATGGAAGTTTTGACGCTTACATTTTAGCCCCTTTCATAAATTTATTTACTACGGTTGGACACTATAAAGCGTCATTTTTGCCAAAAATATCATCAAACTGGTTTCAAATTGTTCCGGTAGCAATTCCTATGACTTTACTTGTCATAGCAACATTTGCAGGGGCAACGACTACGGCTATCTTAGGCGGCGAGTTTAAATGGAGAGTTCCCAAAAGGAAAATAATGTTTCTTCAAAATTTCATCGGCGGTATTCTTACCGGCGTCGGCGCAAGAATAGCGTTAGGATGCAATATCGGAACTTTATGGAGCGGGTTTTTAATGTTTTCATGGGCCGGACTTTTATTTTTACCCACATTAGTACTCGGAATGTATCTTGCTCTTAAATTTCAACAGGCAATATGGTAATAAATAAATATTAAATAAGGAGGAATTTGAAATGGCTGCGCCCAAAAGAAAAAATCATAACTGGTGCGGAATAACGCTTATAGGTTTATATGGATTATTTTCCATATATGCGTCATTTTTTTTAGCTTATTTAAATAACGGAAAAATTATAGGAAAGTTGTCTAATGAAGCTATTGTCGGAATAAAGGAAGCCTTTATTATGTGGGGTATAATTTTTATTATAGGCGCAATTCTTCTTACGATAAGAGAATATGTTCTAAAAAGCGGGCGAAAAGAAGCTAAAGACACTGAAAGCGGCGTGTCGCCGCATTACTAATATTAATTATAATTACAGCTAACCCAAATTTACCATTAATATTAAGAAACTATTGATAAATCATAATTTTAATTTTATTTATTATATTATTATTATATTATAAGGTCTGATAAATAATTTAATGGAAACTTATATTAATTTATATTAATAGATTTTAAATAATAATAAATGTAAACTTGGGTTAACTTTTTTGAGGAATCTAAAATGAAGCTTGCAATCTTAATTACCACGGATAAATATAAATCTCATATTGATAATATTTTAAGTTCGGCTAAGCATATGGGTCATGAGTTAAAATGCTTTATAATGGATGACGGAGTAAATTTGTTAAACGATGAGAAATTCGTTGATAAATTAAAAGAAGTAAATTCACATGTTTCGCTTTGTGAATATTCATGCAGCATCAGAAATATACATGAAAAAGTTGAGGGTTTTTTATATGCTTCTCAATACGAAAATGCAAGTATAATTAATGAACTTGAGAAAAAAGATAGATTTTTAGTATTTTAAATTTAGGGTAATAATTGTCCCCCTAATCATTTTTAATTTATTTTATTATAGAAATGCAGATACTTCTTGATTCTAAAGCTATTAAATAAAAAATTTTAAATTTTAAAATAATAATTTTAAAATAATAATAATGAGGTATAATTTAAAATGAGTAAAAGAATAGCCGTTCTTACACGCGACAGACAGGCTGAAGCTCTCAGAATGTCCGGAGGCTTAACGCTTCTTGATGATAGCGTTGAAGTGTATGTTCTTGATAGAAAGATTGAAGATACTGAAGTTATAGCCAAACATTTAGATATGGTTCAAAATATGCTTGAAATTCCTATGTTTACAAATTGCAAAGATAATTCTTATAATTATTTGACGAATGAAGAATTGGCAAATAAGTTGCTTAATTACGATGTAGTTATTCCTTATTAATATTTAGATTAGTATTTAGTATTAATCCAATTTAAAGTTTATATTCTTATTTTAGGAGAAATTTAAGTATGAAAATACTCCATATATTTAAAAGAGAGCCGTCTAAGACAGAATTAGAAATAGTTGATTTTCATTCTAAAGCAAATAAAGTTAATCTTATTAAACTTTACGAAGATAGCGTAAATTACGATAATTTAGTAAAAGAAGTTTTTGAGCATGATAAGGTATTTTGTTGGTAGTGGGTTTAAGACTTAAGATGATAATTATTAAGAGAATCCCCTTAAAGTTTTAATTTTTTTTATTATGTATAGTCGTTAAAATTAATTAGCAGTTTAAAAAGGAGAAAAGATTATGAAAAGAATTATTCTATTGAGTTTAGTTTTTTTACTATCCTCTGTGGCTATCTCTTACGCGGGTAATTTTAACTCGCTGTTGGCACAAAAGGCTTATGAATCGCTAAATCCTCATCATGTCGGTCCAAAACCAAACGCGGTAGCAATTGTTGGGGTTCCTCAGATTATGGCGCCTGTACTCTATAAAGAATATGTCGTTAACCATAATTCAAAACATTATTATCTTTTAGATGTCAGGGAACATGCGGCATTTGAAAATATGGGTCATATAGCCGGCGCTCATAATATTCCATTACAGGTGCTTTTTACTCCAAAATATTTAAAAATGCTTCCGAAAAATAGAACTATTATTAGTATTTGCTATGTCGGTCAGTGGGAATCGATGGCTGCGGCGCTGTTAAAGGTAATGGGTTATCATGTTATGATATTAAGATTCGGTATGTCTTCATGGAATCCAAAAATAGATTTGCTTCATAGCAATAAAGTAGTGTTCGGAAACTTTCCGCTTGTTCATTAATTAGTTCATTGATTATATTTTATAAAATATATACAGTATAATATTTTTATGTTATACTGTTAATAATAAGTAAAATAATAAGTAAATGGATAATAAGTAAAATTTATGGTTTTAGTATAAAGACAAAAGTGAAGTTAAAATTAAGAAGTTAATTTATAAGAAGTTAATTTATAAGAAGTTAATTTAAAAGTTAAATTTAATTAAGGAGGTGATAGCTAGTGATAAAAATTAGAAATGTTATGTTTGCTGCAGTGATTGCTTTGGTATTTGCATTTGGTATTAGCGTTGTTTCAGGCTCTAACGCCTATGCTCTTCAAGGTAGCCATTTAATGGCTTCGCATATGAAATATACGACAATGGCGAAAAAAACGTCAAAGAATAAAAAAACCAGTAAAAGTAAGTCAAAAAAAGCTTTGAATAAAATGGGCGCAGGCTGCTTATAATATAACAAAAATATCTGTAGGGGGACAGGAATTTATTCCCCTACAGATAAATAATAAACAATAAATAATAAGGGGCATAAAATGAAATTCCGATATTTTGTACAGGGGGTTTTTATATTTTTTTTAACGGTTTTTATTAGCGCAGTTTACAGTGTTCCGTCTTATGCTTCATCTTTATCTGCTAAAAAAAGCGCAGCCAAAATTGCAATGATAAGAAAATATTTCTTATCCCATTCTTATAATTTTGGGCCAATCTTTTATAAATATCATCCTGGACCAAACTGGTATTTGCAGCATATTAAAAATTTAGAACTTACTCCAGGTCAATTAATAATCATAAAAAAATTAGATGCAGGAATGATTAAAGATACTATTATCGGAATGCGGAATCTCAAGATGGCTTACGCAAAATATAAAGAAGATTCTATGAAAGCTGATCCAAATATCAAAACTATTATCAGCGATATAAAAAAAGTAGGAAAGGCTCAAACTTATCTTGCTTATGAAATGGTACCTTATCATCTTAAAAGCTACAGTCTTTTAACGCCTTCCCAAAAAAAGATATTTCAAGAGTTAAGAATGACTAAATTAAATGCAGGCTGTTTAGGAAAGTGAGTAGAATAATAAATAAATAATTTTACTATTTCGCTAAGTTAAGACTGCTTTAAAAATTAAAATTAAAAAATGAGGCAATTAAAATGGCTGAAGAAAAAGATTTAGAAAATGAAAAACCTGATGAAATATTAGATGTGGTAGGTGAAGTATGCCCTAATACAGAACTTATGGCCGAAAAAAAACTGAGCAAAATGAAAGCAGGTCAGGTGTTAGAAATTTATACCGATCATGAAGCGGCAGTTGAAAATTCATTTCCGTCTATGCTTAACAAATTGAATTATCCTTATTATGTAATAAAAACAGGACCTAGAAAATATACGATTAAAATTAGAAAAACATCTTAAATTAAATTAATTTCATTTAAAGTTTATATTTTAAAGTTTATATTTTATTTTAGGAGAAAAGATTATAAAAAAGTAATGGACTACCGCGTTAAAATATTAAGATTCGGTATGTCTTCATGGAATCCAAAAATAGATTTGCTTCACAGCAATAAAGTAGTCTTCGGAATCTTTCTGCTCGTTCATTAATTATATTTTATAATAATAGCTGAAGTGATATGCTGGTTTCCTTCTTAATATCGTATAAGATAATTTTATCTGATGTATGAAGATATATAATATTAAGGATTTTAACTTCCTTAATCCTTCCATAGAAATTTATTTTCTTGATTCCCGCTTTCGCGGGAATGACTTTGAGAGGATTTATAGTTTCACCCGTCGGGCGTAATTCCTGCGCAGGCAGGAATCCGGTATTGCTTATCATTGAAATATTATTGGTAGTTTCTATGAAAGGATTAAGATAAATTTAAATAACTTGACAAATTTTTTTTATATATTAAAATACAGACCAGTTGGTATCTTAAAATAGATAATATAATGTAACTTAATAAAAATAAAATTAAAAATTTTTTTTATGAAAAAATTAAATAAATTAAATTATATATGGATTGCTTTATTGACTTTTTTCACAATTTTTGGATTTGCGGTTAACAGTTTGCTAGCCAGAGCTGCTCTGCATAATAGCGTAATTAGTCCTTTGTTTTACAGTTTGCTGCGTCTTGGAAGCGGAGCGTTAATGCTTTTGCTAATAATTTCTTATAAAAAAATTAAACTTCCAAAACCCAATTATTTATCCGCCTTTGCATTATTTGTATATGCTTTTTGTTTTTCCTTCGGTTATGTTGAAGTAGGCGTTGCTGTCGGAGCACTTTTGGTGTTTTCCGCTGTCCAATTCACGATAATAGGAAATGCAATATTAATTCATAAAGAAAAACTTTTTTTGTTTCAATGGTTAGGCGTGCTGCTTTCAATGGGAGGTTTTATTCTTTTAGTATATAAGGGCTTATCCGTTCCAAAGAATTTTATCGGATATTTTGGCGCTATTATGATGATTATTTCAGGAATAGGCTGGGGAATTTATACACTAAAAGGTAAATTTGAAAAGCAATATTTATTAAGAACCGCATCAAATTTCGTTTATTCTTTAATCTATTTGATTCCTTTTATAATTATATTTGCGTTTTTTAAAGATGGATTTATTAATGAGCAATATATTAAAACACCCTATGTTTATTTAAATCCGATAATGATGGGTGTTTTATCCGGAGCAATATTTTCAGCGCTTTTTTATATGCTATGGTATAAAGTAGTTGTAAAATTATCTCGTGTTTTATCATCATCTGTTCAATTATTAACGCCTGCAATAGCGGCAGCTTTAGGCATAATATTTTTAAATGAAAAAATATCGTTAAATTTTTTTACTTCGGCTGTTTTAATATTAGGAGGTATTATACTTGTAATACTTAAAGAAAAAACAGCAGAAGCAAAGGAAGAAACTATAGAAGAATTAGAAGAAACTCTTAAAAAATAATTCTATAATATAGCATATTTATATTTTAAATATACTATATAAATATCATTTATAATAAATATTTATTTGCAAAATAAATTATTCATAATTATAAATAATAAAAATAATAAAATTGGCATTTAAATTAAAATAATATTTATATAATTAATTCTTGTCATTATTATAGGAGGAACAATGCAAAAAATGTCTGTTGTTGTATCTAACGATGCATTTGATGCGATATTAACGCCGTTTGATTTTATACATTTAGGAACTGCTATTTATGATGAGATAAATGTTTTATTTGTTGGGTTTGCCGCAAGACTTATGACAAAAGAAGGCATAAAAACTGCCGAAGATTATTTAATCCATAAAAATATGCTTGATGAATTAAAGGAAGGACTAAGAAGAATCGGTCTGCCGGATAATTTATATTCAATAATTAAAGAATTAAAGCATACCGAAGGAATTCATTTTTATATCTGTTCTAATGCCGCCGCAAAATTTTCTATAAACGATGAAATGCTGCTGCCTGAAATTGACGGCATAGTCGGAGCCGCGTGGTTTTTAATTGAAAAAGCAAACAAATCTGAAATATTTATGCAATTTTGATATTTAATATAATAAAAATAAAATAATTTTAGATTAAATTAAAAAACTGTCTATTATTAATTAGATTTAATATAAAACTTTATTTAAGTTTGTTAGTGAATATTTAATGTTCTAAGTTATCTTGTTGTAAATATCTAAGTTTGCGCAGGGAGCATTTAATTTTTAGCGTCAATTTAATTTTTAGATAATGTTAATTATTAATATTAAAAATTAACATTAAAACGTATTAAAATATATTATTAAAACGTATTTTTTTATTTTTATTCTTATTTATCTTATATGAATATTTTAAACATAATTATACTTTCTATAACGGGGATAATAGTTGGTGCAGCGACGGGTCTTATAGGAGCGTCTGGCGTTATAATAGTCGTTCCCGTGCTTTCTTTTATATTTAATGTGCCTATTTCAGTAGCAATAGGCACAAGTCTTTTGATTGACGTTATAGTCTCATTTTCGGTAACGGCAACGTACGCCTTTAAAAATAGAGTTAATTATCGCATTGGCATACCTACAATGATAGGAGCGGTAGTTGGCGCTCAACTCGGCGCATATATCTCGGTTGTTATGCCGCAGAGGCTTTTAGAAATAATATTCGGTATATTTATGCTATGCATGGGTGCTTTTTTCTTAAAAACAAAAGGAAAATATCAAGAAAAAAGAGTTTTTCATTTTGTGAATCCCCGCATAAATTTTATAATTATACTTATTTTTGGTTTTATTATAGGAATTCTTGCCGGTCTTCTCGGCACGAGCGGCGGTGTATTATATATGCTTGTGTATATTATAGTATTTGGATTAGCAATAAAAGATTCCATTGGAACGTCAACGCTTATTATGATTATAGCTGCATTAAGCGGCGCCATCGGTTATATCGGTTTAAAACATATAAATTTATTTGACGCTTTTTTTATAGGGATTATTGCAATTCCTTCTGGAATTTTGTTTGCAAGAATAGCAATTAAAAGTAAAAAAGAAACGCTTATTATTATTTTAGGTGTTACTTTGATTGTCGTGGGAGTTTCAATGCTGCTTCATTGAAATTAAAATAAATTACACCTTAAATTACCGTTAGAAATTTATTATATCTTAAAGAAATTTTTATAGTTTCTAACGGTGATTAAAAGTTGCAATACAATAAATAAAATTAAATCGGAACATCTCTGCTTACGCATGAATGACACACAAAAGGTGAAATAATAAAACTCCGCAAAGTCATTCTCGCGAAGGCGTGAATCCAGTATATAAAATTCTATTGCTGGATTAAGGTAGAGTTACCCATTATTGAATTATTATATATTTTATGTTATAATAATACATATAAAAAAAATAGAAATAGATATATTAGTTTTATTTTAATTACATATTATATATTATGTTAACACATGAAGAATTTATTGAATTATCTAATTTTGTTCTATATTTTCATTTGATTGTAATTTTGTTTATTATTTTTGGTTTTATAGTTGTTCCTATCGGAGCTAAATTTAAATGGAAATTTATATATGAATTTTGGTGGCGTCTCGCCCATCTTGTCTCAATGATTATTGTGTCTATTCAAGCTGTATTGGGAAAAGCTTGTTTCCTAACTTATATCCAAAGCGATTTATTGGAAAATGCCGGTAAAAAAGGATACACAGTTCCTTTTATTCAAACTTATATTGACAGGCTTATTTATTATAATTTCCCAATCTGGGCTTTTTCAATTGTTTATGTAATTTTGTTTTTATATACAATATATTTATGGTATATATTCCCTCCTCAACTTTGATTTTCATTATTGATTATATATCAAAGCGGATGTTCCATAAGATATTCCTGACAATTAAAAAGGGTGTCGGATGAGGATGATGCTGTTTTTGAGTATTGGTCTTTTTGAAGTATCCATGATCTCGTATTGTCTTTTAAATTATATTCTAATATTTTTTTTAATTTTTCTTTTGCTTCAATTTCAAATATTTCAAACAATAATTCAACTCTTCCATCCATATTTCTCTCCATCCAATCTGCCGTAGAAATAAATATTTTCTCTTTTCCTCCTGCATGAAAATATAGTATTCTTGAATGCTCAAGGAAACGTCCTATAATGCTTTTTACGCTTATATTGTCGCTTATACCTATAAGTCCGGGTATAAGCCGACAAATACCCCTGACTATTAATTCTATTTTAACACCTGATTTAGAAGCTTCATATAGCTTGAATATAATTTTTTTATCGGTAAGCGAGTTTATTTTAGCAATTATTTTAGCTGCTTTACCTTTTTTTGCATTTTTAATTTCTTCTTCAATTAGTTTTATTATATCATTTCTTATCATTGCAGGAGCCACGGATATTCTCTTGTAGTTGCTAAAATCAGAATATTCCATTAAATTGTTAAACAGCGTGGATATATCTATTCCAACCGAATCTTCAGCTGTTATATAATCTACATCCGTATATATTTTAGAAGTTATTTCATTGTAATTGCCAGTTGATATATGACAATATTTAATAATTTTTTTATTTTCTTTCCTAATAATCAGCAAATTTTTGGCATGCAATTTTAAATTCATAAATCCGTAAGTAACGATACATCCTGAATCTTCCAGTAATTTAGCCCATTCTACATTTTTTTCTTCTTCAAAGCGCGCTTTAAGTTCAATAATTACGCTTACCTGTTTTCCATTGTGAGCCGCTTTTATAAGATTTTTAACGATGCCAGAATCAGTATTTGTACGGTATAAAGTTATTTTAATAGCAATAACATAAGGATCTTCAGCAGAAATTTCAATTAGTTTTGTAATAACGGTAAAATTTGAATAAGGACGATATAAAACGATATCTTTTGTTTTAATTTTCTTAAAAATTGACGAGTTTAAATGGATATCTGCGGGTATATATTGTTTTAAAGGTTTATATATAAGCGATGGTCTGTCAATATTTAAATCATTTAAAAAACTTAAATCAAGGATACCGCCTTTTATAAAAAGTATATCTTTACTGTTAAAATTTAGTTTTTTTTGAAGAAAAATTACACCATTATTGCTTAAAGCAGAATTTGTTTCAACTCTTACAATGTTACCTTTTTTTCTTTTAGAAAGCTGTTGTTCTATTGACTCCATCAGGTCTTCAGCACCTTCTTCTATTGTTAAATCGGCATTTCTCGTAATTCTTATAACATGATAGCTATTTATAGAATAACCGTAATATATTCTTCCGATGAATTTTAATATAATTTGTTCTGCAAAGAGTATAAAAATCTTATTATTAAGACGGATCTTGTATATTCTCTCCAAATTTTCAAGAGTAATTATAGAATAGTAAGTTAAATTTCCTTTTCGTAATTCTACAAATATAGTTAATATTTTATTATATATAAATGGAAATGGATTAGTCTGTCCTATCGTTACAGGCGAAATTGCAGGCGATATTTCTTGCAGCCATATATCTTCAGCATATTCTAAAATTTCTCCTTCTATTTTATCTACAAAGATTATTTCTTTTTTTTTACATTCATTTTTTAATGATATAAATATATTTTGCTGTTCATCCATAAGCTGCTGAGAAAGTAAATTGATGCGGGTTAATAATTCCTCAGGCGGAATTTCATCTATATCGTCGGGACGATAGCCTGCTGCAATTTGTTCTTTTACTCCTGCAACTCTTATCATATAAAATTCATCAAGATTTGAAGAAAAAATTGCAAGAAATTGCAATTTCATTAGCAGGGGAACATTAGCGTCTAATGCTTCATGCAGCACCCTCCGGTTGAAATAAAGCCAGCTGATTTCTCTATTTATAAGAGGATATTTATTTAAAATCGGAATTTGTTTCAAGGGTTATGTCGGCACCGAATGTTCTTGTAAACATTTCGCTTTTATTGTTAAATGAAAGATGCTCTAGATACGGATATTTTTTAGCATTGGCTTTTATATGAACTGCATTTGATTCAATTTTTATATCTAAATCCGATATTAATTGGTTATGACTGGCATCCAATGCGTCGGCGATTCTTAAAATACTTGATAATTTATAAACTATAAGCCGTTTTTCAATTGGGAGTTTTACTGAGACTTCGTCTTTATTTATGTCATGCTTTTCTTTATGTAAAAAAGAAATAACCGCCATCATTTCAATGAATTCTTTAGAATAACCAGGAAATTCAATTGATTTTATTATATTATAAGAATGTTTCTCATGATACTTAGGCTCTATAATATATCCTATATCGTGCAAAATGCAGGCTGATTCCAGAAGATGCCTGTCTTTCCATTTTAAAGAGTGTATCTTTTTTAATTTATTGAATATTTTTAAGGCAAATTTAACAACGGTTTTCGCATGATTTTTATCAAATGAATATTTTTCTCCTATATAATATAGCGTATTTTTAAATCTGTTATATAATCCAGGGTCTTTTATGGTTTTAGAATAGTAAAGAGACATAGAATATGGAAAAGTATTTCTTGAAAAATAGAAAAATCTCACACCTGCAAAGTCCATTATCTTTAAATACGTTATTAATGTAGGTATTAATATTTCTACTTGTGACTGCCTTAACTTAAATCTATCTATTATTTCATGAACATTCATTTCTTTAATCTTGTTGTATGCAGATACTAAATCTTTTTTGGTTATTATGTCTTTCTGCGGTTTTAACGTGTCTGTTAAAACAGCAATGGAACTGCCTGAGCTGACCACATTTTTTATGTTCATTTTTTTTGGCAAAAGGTTTTTTAATGTAAATACCATTTTGCCAATATCTTGTTCATAAGCTTTATGCTGTTTTTGAACAGGAATATCTTTAAAGATTTGAGTTAACCTAAGACTACCGTACGGAAGCGCTTCCGACAGTATTAATTTTTTTTTCTTCAAGATATTTATAAATATATTTCCGCTGGAGATATTTGTAAATAGAAGACCATTTTCTTCATAGTTATCAATTTCAGGCATAGCGTATTTAACGCCTAAATATTTTATATATATTTCATCCGACGGTTCTAATATTTTTAATTCAATTCCTGTATTTATTTTAATGTGATCTATAAAAAAATATCTGTTAGCAGCTTCACGAACTCCGCTTGTACAAAGCGCCATATAGTTTTTCCATAAATCGTATTCATCAAGTTTTTTGCTAAAACCGTTTAAAATTTCGGCAGCTTTATAAACATTTTCAAGAGAAATATATCCCTCTGAAAAAGTATCTTTGCCAACAGAAAGAGGCTTCACAAGATATTCCAGAGTTTTCTCTGTTTTACCTGTAAACTCACTTATGTGCATTCTAAAAGCGCTTGTTCCGATGTTAATTATTGCAAAAATTTTTACTTTTATTTTATGATTACCTGCCTTTTTGTTATAGATTCAAGTAAATCTTTTTTAGCGTTAAAACTTTGAATTTCTAATTCTAAATTATTTTTTGATGCAGGCATTATTTCAATTATATTGTCATTAATGTTTACATTAATATCTGCTACCAATGATTTATGCGAAATGTCTAAAGCATCTGCAATTCTAAGTATTGCGGATAATTTCTTTACTAAACTCATGCTTTTATTTGAAAGTTTATTGTAAGCTTCATGGCTTTTTTTAGGAAAACTTTTCCTGTGGTATCTGGCAATATTTGCGACTATTTCTGCTTCGTTATCGTCATATCCAATCAAATCAGAGTTTGTAATCAAATAATATGAATGCTTATGGTGTTTATCGTAAGAAATGTAATTGCCGATATCGTGAAGCATTGAAGCCGCTTCTAATAGCTTCCAGTTTTCATCGTCTAATTTAAAAAAATCTTTTAATTTTGAGAATAATATTTTTGACAGCTTAGTAACCTGTCTTGCATGTTCTTCATCAAACGAAAATTTAGAACCTATTTCTAAAATGCGCGACAATCTGACATCTACATTTTCCTGAAAATGCATTTTAATCCCCTTTTTATTTAATGTATCTATAGTAAGCCCATTTTTTAATCCGCCCTTAATAGTGAAAAACCCTTTACATTTAGATTTGTCTAATATCAAATCTGTCATTATCGCAGCTGTTTGAATTATATCTAATCTTTGATGATCTATTCCTTCAATTTTAATTCTATCCTGAAAAGTTTCGCCTTTAAGCTCGTCAGACATTAATTTTAGAAATTTTCTTTTGATATATTTTATAGGGGTATCATTAAGATGGTTTCTTTTGTTATAGATATAAGAAATATTGTTTATTGTGCCGCCTGTGCAGATTACAGTATCTATTGATTTATCAATAGGCATTTCATCTAATGTTTCATCTATATATTTTTTAAGTTTTTCAATTTCATTCTTTTTTGGAGGATTGTTGTTAAAAAAATCCCTTGTAAGTTTTGTTATACCTAAAGGAAGACTTTTTGAAAAAACTATCTCACCTTTTTTTGATAGAATAAATTCTGTAGTGCCTCCGCCTATATCCAATGTAAGAGCATTTAAATTACTCATTTGAAAGTTGGCGGAAACAAAAAGATATACTAATTCTGCTTCTTGCAGACCATCAATAACTTCAATGTTAATGCCGCATTTATCATTTATCAAATCTATTACTTCTTTGGCATTTGAAGCATCGCGAAAAGGGGCAGTAGCGACTGTTCTTATGAACGGCTGCTCTTTTTTATCCATTAATGCTTTCATTCTTTCAAGAACTTCAATGATAGAGTTAATGGTTGCTTCGGAAAACAAACCCGACTTAAATACGTCATCCCCTATTCTTATCGTTTCTTTATAATCTTCGACAATATCATACGACTTACCTTTAATCTCCGAAATCTGTAAGCTTATGGAATTACTTCCAATATCAATTATTGCTAAATGTTTCATATTTCTCCTTTGCTGCAATTAAATATTAAATATAAATATTAAATAATTAAATATTATACAATATAATGAATCCATAAATTAGAACAGAACTTTTAAATTTCTTATTCCGTAACTAAAAAATTTGTTAAAATTTAAAAATAAGAAGACTTAAAAAAAATGTCTTGACTATGGGTGCAGTATACAAACAGATAATTTATAAATAATAATATAATATCTTTGATTTTTATTTTATTATATAATAATAAATTATATAATATCAAATAAATATCAAATAATTGTTACAATTTTATTACAATTATATTAAATTTTTGTGACAATTAATTTATTCCATTTAACTTAATAAATAAAAATAGTTAGTTAGCATTACGCCAAGTCAGCTTAGCCTTACGGTATCGTCTCCATTTCTTTTTTAACAGGCGTATTAGGTCTATGCGCGAGGCTGCCTGCCAACCGCGTAGAAATCCAACTTCAAAAGCTATATGAGGATTTTTATCGTTTAAAGCTTCAGATATAATGACGGGAGTGTTGTCTATGTCATGAATTTGTCCGAGAAGATCTTGAAGATTCTTTAACGCTTTAACCATTAATACGTTATCTTTTTCTGACCATAGCGGTAAAAATGCTTCTGCAGTATAACGTAGATTTTTACACCTGATACGCAAGATGTGCAACTCTTTTTTATCCATTACTTCAAAGGAATATCTTTTATTTTTTATTGTTCTATCCCAGATGCGCAAGCGTTTTTTAACAAAATTTTTAAGAGATTTTTTTTCCGCGCACCATTTATTGCCTTGCTCCATAACCGCCTTTATATTTAAAAGCGGTATAACTAACTGATTAGAAGGCGCAATGGCTATTATTAAAAGGCTGCGGTCATGTAAATATTTACTTAAAAGGGAAATATCGCTGAGATATGACGATTGCTGTTCTTGCAATTTTTTCCAATAACAGTTAAGAGAGTCTAAATCGCGGCGAATATTACCTGCCATGAACCAGTCCCGTAATTTTTTTCTATCCTCGTTAAGAAGATGCTTATGGTCCAAAGGTTTAATGAAAATCAATAAGGCACGTAATGCGCGAACCAGCTTTCGCAGCTCATGAAAGTTTTCAACCGTGTTAGAATCTATCGCATTATCATTGTTATCATTATTAACAACCTCTAAAATTTCTTGAACCCGCGCTATTATTAAATATTTCAAAGATTGGCAATTATCAATGTTTCCCTGCATAGAAATCATTTTCACATTACCTTCTATGAAAAGCTGTTAAGCATATTTTAATCTGTTTATTTTATATAGAAAAATAATAATATAGATAAAATTAACAATAAAATCAATAAAACGAAATAAAAAATTATTATAATTAATAAAAAAAATATGAAGTAATTATTTAAAAAAATGATGAAACGATTAATTTTGAAATTAAGTATAATTAAAATTTAAACTGCGATTTAGTATTAATTATATTATATATAATACAAAAATACAAACTTTGGTCAAATTTTACTTATATAAAAATAAAAACATTTAAAGTATTAAGTTATCCGTTATACGGTATATTGTAATGAAACGTATTGCCGAAATATAAAGATATTATGGATAAATAATTGAAAAATATTAATATTCCAACGGCAATTAGAATAATGCCGCTTATTATTGAAATAGTTTTTATAAAAGGTCTAATTTTTTTAAATGCCGATAGAAATAAATTTAACGATAAAGAGCTTATAAAAAAAGGAACGGCAAGTCCCATAGCATAAATAAAAAGAAGTTCTGCCCCTGCAGTTTCATTGTGCATAGTAGAAGCGATAAAAAGAATAGAAGCAAGTATCGGTCCGATGCATGGAGTCCATGCTGCAGCGAATACAACGCCTACAAGAGCAGAGCCTATTAAACCTAACGGTTTATTTTTAATATTGATATTGGCGTCCGCATTCATAAAAGATAGAAATTTTACCTTATTAAATGCTCCCAGTATAAATAGTCCCATAATTATTATAAATATTCCGGCTATCCTCATAAGCCAGATTGAATGAAGCAAACTTCCGACGGCGCTTGAAAATACGCCTAACAGAACAAATACTATCGTAAACCCCATAATAAACATTAGAGAATGTTTAACGGCGATAAATTTAGCTCGATTACGGTCTTTTGAAAGCTCGTCCCCTGTCAATTCTTTAATAGACAAGCCTGAAATATAAGACAAATATGACGGTATTAAAGGAAAAACGCAAGGACTGATAAATGAAAATAACCCTGCTAAAAATGCAACCAAAAATGATACATTAGGCGTAAAAAATGAATTCATAAAAAATTGCCTCCGAATTATCATTATAATAATGATTTAATTATATATATTATTTAATATTAATTTTTTTTATAGATATTTTATTAATATAATACCTTGAATCACCGTTAGAATTTATCTTTCTATATTCACGCTTTAGCGGGAATAAGTCAATGCGGGGATTTAACTTTTAACCAAGCCGGCGTCATTATTGCGAAAGCAGGAATCTAGAATTTATAATATGTTGAAACAATTTCAATAGTCTCTAAAGGTGATTTAAGGTAATATTATATAGTTTATATATTTTATGTTTACTATAAAAATTTTTTAAAATTATAATTTTTATTTGCTATTTTTTTTAAAATAATAATTCAAAAATCCCGGCGGAGGTTCGCCTGTAAAATGTGCTGCTATATAACCTTGCTTGTTTATTATAAAAGATTGAGGTATTTCATTTATTCCACCGTAAGCTTTTTCTATTCCATAATTTGCCATAGCAATCGGATATTTTATATAATCATTATCAAAATGTTTAAGAAAATTAAGAACTGCCTTATGTCCGCTATTATTTACCGAAAGCCCTATGACGCGAAAACCGTCATTTTTATGCTTTTTATAAAATTTTTCAATCATAGGCATTTCTGCGCGGCAGGGGGGACACCAAGTTGCAAAGAAGTTGACTAAAATTACTTTGCCCTTATATTTTTTAAGCGATAAATACTTATCTGAATAGTTTATGCTTTTTACCGTAAATTGAGGTGCGAGAGTTTCATTACCTGATTTATTTATTTTTACGGCGTGAAACCAGTCGGGAATTTTCATTATAACTAAAGACCCTACAACAATAATCAACATGATAACTACAATTTTTATCCATTGTTTAGATTGTTTAGATTTATTTTTCATAACAATAAAGATTTTTAATTTTGTACTTTTTAATATTAATTTAATAACTTAATTATAACTTAATTATAATATAATATAAAAATTAAGTATACAATTACATTAATTCTGCGCTGCGATAGGATCTTATATTCTGGATGACAGCTTCGCTCTCGGCTTATAGTCTCTTGAAGTTTCCTGTGTAACTTTCCTGAATTTGCGTTATTTTATTGGTGTTATCCGCTATTTTATTATTATTTTTAGTTAAGGAATAGGCATAATGAAAGTTATTTTATTATAGACATTTTAAAAGTTATTAACATTAAAATTATTTATGTTGACATTTGATTTAGGTTATTATATATAAGTAATTATGTAATATTAAAAATAATTAGATTAAATAATAAATTTAGATTAAATAATAAATAAAAATTTTTTAATAAAATATTTAAATATATATTTTATTTAAGCGTTATATATAATTTTCTTTGAAATGCAATAGTTTTCGCTATAATGCGTTCATAAAGTATATTGTAGTTCATTATTTTTTTAGACATTATTTGTTATAGATAAGACAGGGTTACAATTTGTCTATAAAGTATTTGCAGGGAACAGATAATAAAGACTGTATTTAAGTATAGACCATCGGAATTATATATAAGTGATTTATATAGAAAAAGATGATTTAATACATTAAATGACCTTGTGCTGTGCAAGGAATTAGGTATTGCAACAACTAAACAGTTAAGTTAAGTAAGGAGGGAGTAATTATGTCTGAGGAAAAAAAGCTAAGCATTGGTGATCCAACGGCGTTAGGTTTGATTTCTTATGGGATTGCTTTAATCTGTTTAAGTATGATGGTAGGGGGTTTCATGGGAAAGCCAAGTTTTTTAATTATGTCGATTGTTTTCATCGGAGCAGTTGGAATAGGTATTGCTGGGATATTTGATTTTTTGCGCGGAAATACATTTGGGGCGGTAGCATTTGTAGGATGGGGTATATTTTTTGGCGCGTTCGCACAGCTAAATATGGGACCTACTTTCAAAACCGCTATGTTTCATGCAGGACCGGCTCTGGCATTTCTTGGCTGGTATTTTATATTCTGGGCTGTTTTCGGGCTTCTAACCGTCATAGGCTCTTTTGTAGCTAAAAAATGGGTAATGCTGCAGATTGCTTTGATTCTTACAACGCTAATGTTAGTATTTGCAGCTATAGCTCACTGGTTAGGCGTTACAGGTCCAGATCCTCAGTTTATGCGCATCGCCGCTATTTGCGGAATACTCGCAGCATTGTGTGCGATGTATACTGCATTTGCCGCTTTTTTAAATGAAATTGCCGGAAAAACCGTTCTCCCTGCATAATTTCCAGCAAACACACCTTTATAATGACATTAAAATGGGGAGCTATAAAATAAATAGCTTCCCATTCCATTAATATATAATAATACATATAGACTGTAGTTTTTATTTGCTTTATTTTCTATAATATTATATTATATAATACAATTTTACATGATTATTATCTAAGATTTAAGCAATATTTTAAATCTATTTCTTTAGATTAGATTTAAAATTATCCATTAAATTAAATAAATAAAATAAAAATTATTTCAAAAACGATATGGAAAAAAAATACCCTTTATTTATTAACGGCAAATGGATTGAAAAAGATGATTTTTATGAAGATATTAATCCTTATAGCGGCAAAATAGAAGCTCTTTTGAGTAAGCCTGATAAAAAAGATATAAAACTTGCCATTGATTCTTTGCAGGAAGGTTTTATACAGATGAAAAATCTTCATGCATATGAAAGAGCAGAAATTCTTGAAAGGACGGCATCCAATTTAGAAAAGAATTCTAAAGAAATTGCGCATTTCATAACTCTTGAAGTAGGTAAGGCTTTTAAATATTCTTTAGTTGAAGCAAACAGGGTTGTTAATGTTTTTAAGTTTGCTGCGGAAGAAGCTAAAAGATTGCATGGCGAGACTATTCCAATGGATGCGGTTAAAGGATATGAAAATAAAATAGCTTTTTATACGCGTGTTCCTGTAGGTATTATCGCTGCAATTACTCCGTTTAATTTTCCCATTAATCTTCCTGCGCATAAAATAGCGCCTGCTATAGCGGCAGGAAACGCAATTGTTTTTAAGCCTTCAATAAATGGTTCTATTACAGCATATTATTTGGTTAAAGCATTAATTGAATCAGGGCTGCCAGAAAAAGCGATATGTCTTTTATACGGAGACAAAGATACAGGAGAAAGTATTACGACAAATGAAAAAATAAGAATGATAAGTTTTACCGGAAGCCCCAATGCAGGCAGAGAAATAATGGCGAAAGGCGGACTGAAAAAATATACTATGGAACTCGGAAGCAATTCAGCTTTAATTATAGATAAAACCGCAAATATAATTGAGGCCGCCAAAAAATCCGTTATCGGTTCTTTTTACAATTCAGGTCAAGTTTGTATATCGCTTCAAAGAATATATGTTCATAAAGATGTTGAACAATCTTTCATAGAACATTTTGTTAAAGAAACAAAAAAACTTAAAATAGGCAACCCTTTAGATAAAGATACCGATATAGGACCTATTATCAACGGCGAAGCAAAAGAACGTATAACTTCATGGAATAAAGAAGCTGTTTCCGACGGAGCAAAAATAGAAGCCGGGGGAAATTTTGACGGCAATATTTTAATGCCCACTATTTTTTCTAATGTGCATCAAAAGATGAAAATATCCTGTCTTGAAGTTTTTGCGCCTATTGTAAGCATTGTCTCTTTTGAGGATATAAAAGAAGCCGTTGATTATGTCAATGACTCAATATACGGTCTTCAAGCCGGAGTTTACACAAACGATATGAATAATGCAATGTATTGCATAAAGAATATTGATGCAGGCGGAGTGCTGATTAATGATATTCCTACTACAAGAGCAGATCATCAGCCTTACGGCGGAGTTAAAGAGTCAGGCTTTGGAAGAGAAGGCGTAAAATATGCGGCTGAAGAGATGACGGAATTAAAATTTATAAGCTTTTCATAAATTCCTTAAAATATTTGCGGCGTATAAAGCATAATAAGTAATTATTATATCAGCTCCTGCCCGTTTTATAGACGTTAGCATCTCAATCGCAGCTTTTTCTTCGTTCAAGCAGCCTGCTTGCGCTGCAGCTTTTATCATAGAATATTCTCCCGACACATTGTAAGCCGCAAGAGGTCTTTTAAAGGACTGTTTTATTCTGTATATTATATCAAGATAGCTTAATGCCGGTTTTACCATTATAATATCGGCGCCTTCGTCAATGTCTAATTCTGTTTCAAGGATAGCTTCATCGGAATTTGCAGGATTCATCTGATATGCTTTTCTGTTGCCGAATTTTGGGATGCAATCAGCCGCATCTCTAAACGGCTCATAGAAACTTGAAGCATATTTAGACGAATAAGACATTATTGGAATATTGACAAGCTGTTCGTCATCTAAAGCCTCTCTGATTTTTTTAACCCTGCCGTCCATCATATCGGAAGGAGCAATTATATCGGCGCCTGCTTTTGCATAAGATACGCTTATTTTAGCAAGATATTCAAGTGTTTCATCGTTTTTCACATAACCGTTATCGTCCACTATGCCGCAATGACCGTGAGATGTATAATCGCAAAGACAAACATCTGTAATAACGATTAAATCGGGGTAAATTTCTTTTACGGCTCTTAAAGTTTGCTGAACTATGCCGTTATCGGAATAGCTTTCCGACCCTATTTCATCTTTATGTTCCGGAACGCCGAAAATAAGTATGCCGCCAATTTTAAAATCTTCAACTTTCTTTAATTCTTTTATGAGTTCGTCTATAGTATATCTGAATTGTCCCGGCATTGTTTTTATCGGTTCTTTTTTGCCTGTGCCGTGCATGACGAAATAGGGCATAATGAATTTTGACGGGTCAAGCGAATTTTCGCTCACTAATTTTAGTAAATTTTGTGAAGTTCTTAATCTTCTTGGTCTAATATATGGAAAACCTGTATTCATAATTGTAATCGCCTGTTTAATTTTATAAATATTTTTAATTAATAAATCATAAATATCTTAACAAGTGTTAATATTAAATATTAAGTATAAATATTGAATATAAATGTTTAAATATAAATATTTATAAATCTAAACTTAACGCCTCTGTCATTAAATAAATACTTAAAAATTAAATTATTAAATCATTTTTCTTATTAAGAAATAGGATATAATTTTTTTTTATTATTTTCAATGTATATTCCTCATCAAACAAAGAATTGTTAAAAATTTTCTGATTAAACTCTTTAAGTTTTTGGCTATACTTAAATATATTTATAAGCGGGAATTTTTATATTCTTTTATATTCTTTTAATTATTTTCAAAACGGTTTCCATAGTTTTTTCTTCGCAGCTTAATTTATGTAAAAAGGCTATAGCATAATGAAATTCTTCTTTCGGCAAGGTTGATATACTCTTGGTTTATATCATAGCCTATAAACTTTCTTTCCGATTTTAATGCTGCTACCGCCGTTGTCCCGCTTCCCATAAAAGGGTCAAGGATAATGTCGTCTTTGAATGAATACAATTGAATCAAGCGAAAAGGCAGTTCTTCCGGAAATGGCGCCGGATGTCCAATTCTTCTTGCGCTTTCGGCTTTCATTGTCCAAATTGATTTTGTCCATTCCATAAATTGTTCTTTGGCAATTGTATTTTGTTTCCCTTTTCCGATTCTGTTATAATCCCCTTTTGAAAAAACCAAAATATATTCGTGAATATCCCGAAGAATAGGATTTGTTGAACTTAACCAACTTCCCCAGGCTGTCGACGGACTTGCGCTTGCCGCTTTATTCCAAATTATTTCTCCGCGCATATTGAAACCGATATTAATCATCATTGTCGAAATATAATCGGAAAGCGGAATATAAGGTTTGCGGCCGAGGTTTGCAACATTGATGCAAGCACGACCGCCATTTACCAGAACCCTGTAAGTTTCTCCGAATGAATTTTTAAGTAACTGCAAATATTCTTTTAATGAAAGGTCATCATCATATTCTTTTGAAACATTATAAGGAGGTGAAGTTATCATTAAATGAACAGAATTGTCCGGCAATTCTTTCATATTCTCGGCAGAACCGAGAATAAATTTATTAGCCAGTTCATCGGGCAGTTTTTTCTCTATCTTGTCAGTTACTTCTTTAACTTCAAGAGCTGAATATAATTTTGAATTGTAAAACTTTGAACTATCATGATTAATTCTTCCGTTTGTTCCGAAAGCACTCGTTTCTGTCCCTTTTTTTATTTTCATTTTAGGTTCCGAATTAAAGTTAGAAATTTTTCTGCTTTTGCAATATTAGTTGTTTCCTTGCTTGCAATTGAAACAACTTCCCCCAAGTCAGTTTTTGAAATCATTGATGAGAAATAGTTCATATCTCTTTCTACAAGTTTTTTAGATAATCGAAAAATCATATCAGTTGTTTCAATTGTTTGAAAACCTTTCTTAGGAGTAATTTTAACAAAATCGCTTTCTGTCGGATTAGGATTAAGCGACCAAAAACCCTGAATAACCCCTGAAGTTTTCAAAAAATCCACTTTTTTAATATAACTTTCCGTAATCGGGCTATTACCCAAAATAACGATGGGAATTTTCGTTGAAGCATATCCTGAAACCCTAATATTAATCGACTTGCCGATTGCTTTTAGCATGGAGTCGGAGCGAAGCAAAGACGGGTTGCCCTTATGCTGCTTGTAATCTCCTATAAATTCTATTTTGTCGGGCATAATAAACTTGTAATTAGAAACTACGCTCATTTTAATTTCAAAAAGTAATTTTATGTTTTCCGATTGCTGAATAATATTATTATTCGTGCAAAATGCAAGATCTGCACTTGATTTTTTTGTAAGACCGAGTTCATCGCAAATTGCGCCGTTGACCGCAAAAAGTCCTAATTCTTTAGCAATTGGTTCAAAAAGGGTTTTGCACCACTTTTCCGTAAACTGTCCGATGAGTGAATTTCGGCTCTGCAAGGTCTGACCTCCCGCGTCATATCCCTTTGAAACATAAGCATAATAACCGCTTTGTAAGTTATAAAAAAGTTGTTCAGGTGAGGCAAAGTTTTTTAAAGCTTCTATGAAGAATTTAATTTCGGCGTCGTTGTTCCAGAGTGCCATTATGCATATCCTTTATTATTTTATTAATAAATTTTACGATATTATAACATATTTTTAAGTTAAAAAAATTATAAAGTCGATTCAAAAGCTTTTTTAAAAAAAGTTTCAGCATCTTTTGCTTTTCCCGATTTTTTTAGGCATTCAGCATATTCATAATAATAATTTGGATTGCAGGAGTTAAATTCTATTGCTTTTTTAAAAAATTTTAAAGCATTTGAGTAACTTATTTTAATAATATTAGCAATATCATTATTTTTATATATATTTTCATTTCCATCAAAATAATTATCATTATAATATATTAGATTACGGTTTATAAAATTACTATTACCTTTACCCTTATTGTTGTTATTCAAGTTTAGGTTTAGGCAGTTATTGTTTTTTATGTTATTTTTATCTTTTGAATTAATATCGCATATATAATCATAATCGTTGTAATTACTAATATTTATAAGCGCAGGAATATATTCGTTAGTTATAAACAAAGCAGACATAAAAAATATTTCATCTTTTGTATAGTAATTATTAGTTCTTATTTCCCATAGATTTAAAATATCAAAAAATCTTGAATTCATATAATTATAAGCTTTATTTTCTTCAACATTTGAATTATCTGAATAATTTACATTGCCAATTTCGTCAATTTCGTCAAATTCTTCAAAAGTTGAAGAAATTACCCCATTCTCATTCCCATTTTCATTCTCATTCTTATATTGATACTTAAATTCGTTTTCATTTTTATCCCCATTTTTATTCTTATTTTCGCTTTTCTTATTTTTGTTTTTTAAATTTAAATGTTTATCTCTATTTTTTTTATCTCTATTTAAAGAGTAATGCATAAATTTATTTAAGTTAAATTCATCAGATATTTTTTTGCTGAAATTCATTATGTTGTAAAAAAAGGCTAATTTTTCATATTCTTTAAATTCATATAAATACTTGCATAAATCAAAAAGAAAAGACGTATAGTTAAATTTATAATAATTTTTATCTGCTATAGCGTCAATATTCCTAAATATTTCAATATATGTTAAAATTATTTCATTTATATAATTTTTATCAATTGATGTTAAATATTCATATGATATGATAATTATATTGTAATATTCAGATGTAATTGAATTTATAAATTCGCTAATATTATAATCAATATTAATATTGTCTATTCTATTAACGCCGTTAATATTTTTAATATAATTAATATTATTAGCGCCGACAATATCTTTAGTGTCTTCAGTGTTATTAATATTATTAACGGCAATATTATTTCTGAAAATCAATTTAAATTCATTAATTTTATTATAAATATCGTAAGTATTTTTGAAATTATCAAGGTGATTTTTAATTGCCTCAAAATCCCCATTAATATAATAAGATTTTAATAAATTTAATCTTAATTCTATATTTTTATCGTTATCATCATTATTTTTAGTTAAAAATTCTTCGGCATTTTTTTGAAACGCTTTTATACCTTCATAAAATCTTATTAGCTTATTTAATTCATGATAATAATTCATATTGTTATCTCCCGTAGTGTTATATAATTTTATTGATTATTCTATTGTAAACATTTACATATAACGATATAAAATATATAAATGTTTTATTGTTTGTTTTATTGTTTGTTTGTTGGTTTATTTTTTTAAAATTTTTTATTATTAAGATTGTTTTTGGCTTTTTGATTTATTATTCTCAAATTTTATTGTATGTTGTTAATTCTTTTATAAAATTGTTCAATCCTACAAAAGCTATTATTTTTTCTTCCTCGTCTAAATCCGTTAATAAATATATTCTTAAATCTTCATTTGTCTTATAGTCGGTGAATTTTAGTTTTAAAGATTCTTCTTTGTTTATTGCAATTGTCAATCTGCACGAAGAGTTTGATTCTACGGTTGTTTTAATTTCATTCAATAAAATTTTTTCGGATGTAGAGAGTTTGCCGATTGTATCCAATAAATTTTTTATTTCATTTTCGTTTGTAATATTATGTTTAAAATTGCTGTTGTTTGATTTAATATTTTTTTCAAAATTAAATTCTCTGTATTGAGATAAATTTTTGTCAATAAAAATATCGCACGAGTCAATTAATTTATGATGTTCTTCCTGAAGCGCTATGTAGTTTGAAACATTGTCTGTTCCGCCGTCTTGAAGCTGATTTATATGATGGATTTGGACTGAACTTTCTTTTTTAGAAATTATATTTTTTGAATAATTCAACTTTTCATCTTTAAAATCTCTTTTTTTAATATAATCTCTGACTTTATCCCAGTTAAAATGGGATTCTAATTCCATTATTTTTTTATTTTCAACGGAAATTTTTATATTTTTAAATCCATCTATATAATTTTTATAATAATTTAAAGCGCCAAGCAAAGGTTTGCTGCTATCGGGGAGCGTTCTTGAAATTATGTTTTCAATGTCGTCCGATTTATTTTTCCATATATATACGGAAGGTTTCTCTTTTAAGTCATACTTGACTATTTTAGCGGTATCGTTTAGCTGTAATTTAATATTGTTTTTAATATCATTAAAATTATTATTATAAGCGATATAATTGCTATTATTGCTGTTAATAATATTACCGTTAGTCTTACTGTTGTTTTGTTTTGAAATTATTGTAATTTCGCCCGGAGCTGTTTTTTGAATATTTATTTTTATACCTTTTTCTTTTAATTCAAAATAATTTTTAAGCGTAAAATCGGATAATTTAAATTCATCATTTATATTGTAATTATCTGTAAGTTTTTTATTATTAATATCGTTTAATTTTTTTTGTGAAATTAAGATGTTTTTAACGGCAATGTCCCTGCCGTATTTTGTCATTTCATGAAATTTAATTCCCTGAATTTCGGTTATGCTATTTTCAGAAGTGATATTTTTCATACTCTCTATACTCTCTATTGTTTTATTATCTATTGCTCCATAAGTTTTACAAAGAAAATCGTTATCATTTTTTATTATAAAACCTGAATTGCAAAGACCTTTAATTTCACTTTCTGCTTCTATTATTTTAGAGCTCCTTATTTTTTCGTCGTTAAAAGTTTTAATGGCTTTTATCTTATCAGTTAGATTTTCAAATCCGACTATTTTATCGGACAATTCACCGATATCTTTTTCAGATATATTAAGATTGCTTTTAATATCATTGTTTTTACCGTTATTTAAATTTTTTAAATTTAGATTATTTGATTTTTCTAATACTTTCACGTTTAAATCCATTTTAAAATCCTTTTTTAATTTTTTTGCTTGTTAGATTGTTTAATAAATTATTTTTTATGTTTATGTATAATTTAATTTAACAAAAAAATATTTCATTATTATTAAGCTTTTGTTAAAATTGAATTAAATTAAAATAAAGATTTGATGTAAAAAAAATAGATAAGTAAATTAAAATCATAAAATAAAGCTATAAATTTAAACTATAAATTGATAAAATAAATTTAAAATTATAAATTAAAATGCGGAGGAGGGATGCTCTTACTTATTATTTGCTTTTTATAGAACGATAGATAATATTTGATTATTATTTGCTTCTTATATTAAAACAATGATATTTGAGCTATATAATTTTAATGAACATTGCCGAAATTAAGAATAATCTTTTTATCTTTAATACAATGAGCGGTTCAAAAGAGTTATTTAAACCGATTAATAAAGATAAAGTATTGATGTATGTCTGCGGTATTACGGCGTATGATTATTCGCATATAGGACATGCAAGAGCGTATATTACATTTGATATTATTTACCGTTATTTAAGGCATATCGGATTTAATACTGTATATGTGAGAAATTTTACCGATATTGACGATAAAATTATTAAAAAAGCTAATGAAGAAGGCGTTGCTTTTAATATAATTTCCGAACGTTTTATTGATGAATTTCATAAAGATATGGACACACTATATGTCGAATCTCCCTCTTATGAACCGAAAGCTACGGAAACAGTTGAAGATATGATATTATTTATTAAATCTTTAATAGATAAAGGATTCGCTTATGAAAAAAATAGCGATGTTTTTTTTAAAGTAAATTCATTTAAAGAATACGGCAAACTGTCGCATAAAAATATTGACGAACTACTATCAGGCGCAAGGATACCTTTAAATGAGGAAAAAGAAAATCCGCTTGATTTTTCTCTATGGAAAAGATCAAAACCGAACGAACCGTTCTGGAAAAGTCCCTGGGGTTCAGGCAGACCCGGCTGGCACATTGAATGTTCGGCAATGAGCATGAAATTTTTAGGCGAGCAGATTGACATACACGGCGGAGGTTCGGATTTGATATTTCCTCATCATGAAAACGAAATAGCCCAAAGCGAAAGCTTTACTGGTAAAAAATTTGTAAATTACTGGATTCACAACGGATTTGTTAATATCAACAACGAGAAAATGTCTAAATCACTTAAAAATTATATAACTATAAGAGACTTACTGAAAGATTATGAACCTGAAGTTATACGATTATTTTTTATGTTCACGCATTACAGGTCTTTTATAGATTTTTCGCAAAACGGTCTTGAAAGCGCAAAACAGTCTTTAATCAGATTATATGAGACTCTAAATTTATATATTGACATTAAAAACAAAATCGCCGATAAAATTATAAAAAAAATAGATAATTATGATAAAGATAGTTTTGTAAATAAGAAAACCGTTAATAATAATACTGATAACAATATAAATATCAGTGCTAATTACAATTTTAATAACGGTATCAACAATATTATTAACAACAACAACAATATTAATAATATTAATAATAAATTTAATAAATCAGATTTTGAAATGTCTAATGATAATATAGAAGATTATTTAAATGAATTTTATAATGCGATGAATGATGATTTTAATACTGCAAGCGCATTGGCAGTTTTATTTAATTTAATTAGAAAAACTAATCAGATAATAAATAATTCACTCGCTAAAGGATTTATATACGATTATGAGCTGAAATTTTTAGATCAATTTTATAATTTTGTTGCAATTATACAAAATATTTTCGGAATATTAAAAGAAAATCCGCAAATATTTTTAGAAAGATATTTAAGAAATTCTGAAAATATTGGATTATCTAATGAAGAAATACAAAACTATATTAATAAAAGAAATGAGTCCAGAAAAAACAAAGATTATAAATCGGCTGACGAAATACGCAAAATGCTTTCAGATAAAGGAATAATATTAGAAGATACGGGTTTTGAAACAAAATATAAAATTGAGAATTAAATATATTTATGAAAATATAGTATTATAGTGTAATAGTATACCAAAAATATAACTTCAACAAGGCAGATATAATTTTATATACTGGATGACCGTTCCGTTCTCGGCTTATAGTATTGTGAACAGAAACGGATGTCAATTATATATACAATAAAACCGATAGAAATAGAGATTAATAATTATGAATATTAAGGAAATGATAGAAGAATTTTTGGTATGTCCTAAGTGCAAAGGACAGCTTGAATTATCTACGATTAATAACAAAACAGAAGAAGGTAATATTTGTGAATATCCTATATTGATTTGCAGAAGCTGCAATGTGTATTATCCTATAGAAGACGATATACCTGTTTTGTTAATTGACGAAGCAAGAAAATTAGACGGTAATGATTAAATTAATATAAAAATATAAATGAGAACCGATAATTTTTATATATAAACTTGTTAAAATACTTTAGTTCCTTTGTCTTATAAAAATATAAATGAAAAATGATAATTTTTTACGGATTAAATTAAAACAGCTATTTGCTTTAGATGTTAATTTAAAAAAATATATTTTAAACGTAAATGCCGATATTTTAGAATCCTGTTCAAAAAATTTAAACAAAGACATCCGCAAACCTTATAATTGCAGTAGTCTAAATTATAAAAAATTTTGGTTTTATGCCGAATCCATAGGGGAAGTTAAAATTGCTCTTTATTTATGTGAATTAATAAAAGAAAATATAAAAGTAAAAAATGTAAATGTAATGCCTGTTTTTTTTATCAGTGTTAAAACAGTTTCGGCGTATAAAACCTTAAAAAGTTATAATTTTATCAATATTAATACTTTTAATACTTCTAATACTTTTAATAACTTAAATAATATTAATATTACAAATGGTATAGATAACGATAATGTTATAAGTAATGCTTATATTATCAATAACAAAAATATTATTTATAATGCAGGCAACATTAACTATACCGAAAATATTGATAATTTAAAAAGTCACGTTTACGATTATAATTATAATTATAATAAAAATCATAGCAACAATATTATATTTTTTTATCATCCTATTTATTTTACTTCTATTTTTTTTAAATATTATGCAAATTT